>BPIR01000001.1:0-308116 GCA_026004215.1 Candidatus Binatia bacterium | reverse complement strand
ACCATGCGATCGTTGAGAAGTTCGGCAGGGTTTACGTTGATCGAGATCATGGTCGTGGTGTTTATTCTCGGCCTCCTGGTCACCCTAGTGGCCCCAAAAATTATTGGCAGAACAGACGAAGCGCGACGCACAAAAGCTGCGGCTGACATCAAAGCGATTGAGCAAGCACTGAACCTGTTTAAGCTCGACAACGGTTTTTACCCGAGCACCCAAGATGGACTGCAAGCGCTTGTCCAAAGGCCGGCCAACGCGAAAAACTGGAACCCGGATGGATACCTCTCGCAGGTGCCCGTGGATCCGTGGGGCAACCCTTATGTGTACTTCTCCGACGGAACGACGGTGATCATCAAATCCTACGGGGCGGATGGGCAAGAGGGAGGCGAGGGCAGGAACGCTGACATTGACAATCGTGGCTGAGGTACATCCACCTCGCAGATGGTCGCTGGCTCCGAATGTTCTCTCCCGTGACTGGCGAGCAACGCCTGGCCCTCGGGAGACAATTGCGCGGAGGTGGAACGAAGACAACGAACCGGCGCAGAAAGCGGCGAGTGGTTCCGGAATCAACTGTCAGCCACTAAGCCCCCCGGCCACCAAGGCTTTGAACTCTGAGCGGGCCACCGTGGGAGCGCCACACGTTGCGTCAATCCTGGTTCCGGCCCGCAGTGGAGATACCACCCTTCAGGCCCTGCGACCGCAGGCCAGTGTCGTTTGTGCACGCCACAACACCCACTTCGGCCCGCAGGTGAATTTCACAACAAAGAGCAGCGTGCGAGATGAGACGCCGCGTTTACTTAGCGGGCAAGTCCTTTCCTAGCGAATTCGTTTCCCGTGCTGAGTCGCCCCGCACTGGGGTCCGCAGTAGCGCGGGTTTTACGCTGTTGGAGCTATCTCTCGTCCTGCTGTTGTTATCTGTTCTGTTAGTTGTGGTCGTTCCGCGATTTCGCGACCGCGACCGTGCCGAACTCTTGGCACACGCTCAGCGGCTGCAACTGGTCTTTCGGTTCTTGCGGAATCAAGCAGTGTTTAGCGGCGTCACCTACCGTTTACATTTCGATCTCGACCAGCAACGTTACTGGGCTGCCCTCGACGAAGCCGGCGCTATGGACTTGAACCAGTTTGTCTCAGAAGTGGGCTCGCTCGCACGGGGAGTTACACTTGCCGAGGCAGTCGCGATCGCGGACGTTTCGCTTCCTCTCGAAGGAGTCAAGATCGCACAGGGTGGACTATACACCCTCTTTTACCCCGATGGTTCCGTGGAACCCACCGTCATTCACTTGGCCACAGCGCGCGAAGCCTATACATTGTGGTTCGATCCTCGCGGACAACGGCTGCAGGGACGCAGCGGCTACTGGGAGCCTACCTATGGCAAATGATCCATGCCGTACGAGTTCGGCGTCAGGATTTACTCTGCTCGAAGTGCTGATCGCCTTAGCGGTGATTGCGATTGCCTTTGTTACCCTGCTTGGCTGGCACGCACGCAACATTTCCACCATCATTTACGACCAAAATCTCTCGCGTGCGGTATTGCTTGCACGCGAGCGAGCCAGTTTGGTCCATTACCAGGCGCTGCAGCAGGGACTGGACAGTGTTCGTAACGAGTCGGGACCGATCGACGGGTATCCAGGCTTTTTTTACGACCAAGAAACATTTCCAACCGGCTTGGACGGCATGCGCCAGGTGGTTCTGAGGGTCTTCTGGGATCCACGCAATGTTAACGCCTGTGAAGTCACTTTTTTCGTTCGCGATGCCGCACCGTAAGCAGCCCGGTGGGTTCACTTTGTTGGAGCTTCTGTTGGCTGTGACGATCTTCGCGATCATGGCGACAACAGTTTACGGGGTCCTGTGGCGAACACTCGACGGCAAAAACCGGGCGGAGGAACGGGCCGAGCTTTTCGCAGCGGGTCGCGACGCTGTAATGCGCATGGCCGATGACCTCGAACGGGCATTGGCGCCGGGGGGGATCAATCGAGGAGCGGTGTGGTTTATCGGCGTACCGGGAAACGAGGCGGTTCCCACGGATCAAGTCGGGTTCGTTATCGACATGCGGCGCGACGGGAGTGTGGGAAGAAGGCGAGGCGGAAGAACCTTCGTTTCGTATCTGCTCGAGCCCATGCCGGACCTCCCACGAGCTTACGCACTTCTGCGACACGAGGAGGTATTGCTCGATCCTTTGAACCAAGCAACTTCAGAGGGCCAATCGAGCGAAGACCCGACGAACAGTCCCCTGGTGAACGATGTTTACCTCGTAGATCGAGTTGCGGGCCTCCGACTCCGCTACTGGGATCCCATAACCGGAGGGTGGGTGCATAGCTGGGACACGACAGCACCGGTTGAACCAGGACAACCGCCCGTCGGTCTCCCCCCAATCGTGGAAATCCAATTATTTCTTTTCGACAACAGCGGGGGGTACGTAGACTTCAGTACGCGTGTGGACTTGCCCCTCTACGTCCCCCCGCCAACCCCAGGGCCTGGAGGAAATCCTCTTGGCTAGTGTCCGTCGCAACCAACGAGGCGTGGCTCTCGTGTTGGCTCTAATGGTGGTGGCCCTGCTGACCATCACCGTTACGGAGTTCTTCTTCTCCGCGGAAATCGACGCCCGCATGGCCCGCAATTCCGTGCATACTTTACAAGCGGCTTTGCTGGCACGCTCGGGAATTTCTTTGGGCGAGGCACTGTTGGTTCAGGACCAAGATCCCTTGACCGACTCGTTCCTCGAAGAATGGTGCCCACTGCAGGCAAGGGAGGGGCGGGCGTGTCAAATCGACGATGGCGGTGGATTCTTGGCTTTGCCGCCAAACACGCGGCTGCGGGTAGAAATCTGGGACGAAAGCGGCAAGCTCAACATCAACCTCACGCGCCCGCAAACGCAGGCTGAATGGCGGGCCGGTCGTTCGAACCCCAATCCGGAGCAAGCCCCTCAGCGATACCAGTCGTGGCTTTTCGCCCTCGGGAGATTGCTTGGCGGGCGTGCCGAATCGGTGGCGGCGCTGGACGATTACTGGAACCAGTTGTTCGAGTTATACTTTGGTCCCGTGACTAACCCCGGAGCTCCCGGGGGCACTCCCACTCCGGGCTACGTCGCAGGCCAGACACCCGGAGCGGCAGTGACACCGCCGCCGTTAAGCACCCTGTACTTTGGTTCCCTCGATGAAGTGACTGCTGTGCCCGGGTTCCTCACTCCAACGGAGCTACGCGGCTTGCGCCGCCTCGTTACGGCATTTGGTTGGCCATTTCCGAGCCAGGTGAACGCTAACACGGCGCCTCGCGAGGTGTTAACCGCCATCATTGGCGACACGGGGGTGGTCGACGAAATCGTGCAACAAAGGCAAACTCAAGTGCTTCAAGCAAGCAACGTACTTACCCTCGTGAGTACCGCTTCGACCAATCAAGACCCCCAATACCGCAATGCCCGTATGATGCTCGGGGCCAGAAGTAATGTATACTTGGTTCGGGCAACGGCCCTCGTCAATGTGAATCCCTTGACGGGCGTCGGAGGAATCAGTCGATCTGCAGAAATGCTTGTGCGCCGCGATCCCAAACAGGTGCAGCCAGGGGCTGCGGGTGGTACAGTGACTAAATGGAAGCTCACAAGGATTTACTGGCAGCGGCAGGGCGGTGCGGTCCTCTTTCGTCCAGAAGCCGAGAGTAGCGAGCAAATTGAGTTTTAAGCGAATAAAGACACGAAACGCTGATGCCTCAACGAGTACTAGCCCTCGAATTGGAACCCCACGAAGCCCGTGTGGCCCTGGTGGAAGCTTCTTTTCGGGACTTCAAGATCCTCGGCTTGCACCGCTTGCCTCTCGCGGAATCCGGTGCACTGGGGGACACTCTTCGGAGCTTTCTCCAAGAAATGAACTTTCAGCCGCATACGGTGATCTCTTCGCTGCCGGCCGATGTCATTACTCTCAGAACGTTCTTCCTGCCCTTTAAGGACCGTAAACGGCTGGACCAGACAGTTCCCTACGAGTTAGAGACCCAAGTCCCCTTTGACCTGGATGAAGTAGTCATTTCCTATGAGGTCCTTTCCCGAGACAAGAGCGGCAGTCAAATTCTTGCAGCCCTCGTCCCACGAGCCCAGCTCGAGCAGCACTTGAATGCTTTGCAGGCCGCAGGGCTAGATCCGAAGATTGTG
Organism: Candidatus Binatia bacterium; assembly: GCA_026004215.1. Taxonomy (GTDB): domain Bacteria; phylum Desulfobacterota; class Binatia; order HRBIN30; family HRBIN30; genus HRBIN30. Next base: position 303,984 of record BPIR01000001.1, on the reverse strand, counting down.
GACTTTGCCCCGCGAGCGAGCCTGAACGTACTGTCGCTCGTCGATCTCGACTTGCCGGAGTCCACGGTGTTCGTCGGCGGGGAGATCGACCGACTCACCGTGGGTCTCTACCAGAACAGGCATCTAATCGGCCTCCGGACAATCACGCTCCCAGACGCCACAGAGCTGCGAACCATCGCTGACGGCAATGGTCGTGCCGAGCATTTCGAGACCGTGACCAGCGAGATCGTTGGGGAGTTGCGTTGGACCCTGCTCGCTCTGAAAGGCGAGCCGTTGGTCGAGGGCACTCCATGCGTGCTCGTTGGAGAAGGGGTGTATTTCGACCACATTGCGCAGCGGCTTCGGGATGAGCTCGGGTTCAGCGTGACGAGAATTCAGGAATCCCCTTTGAAGGGCATCCCCGCAGCCATCCGAGAGCAATTAGCACCTTTCGCGGTGCCGATTGGGCTCGCACTTCGAGAAATTCAGCCAGACCGCTGCGGTGGCCTCAATTTCCGCCAAGGTGAGTTTGCGTATCATCGTGGTCAGCAGGAGTTGCGGCAGGCTTTGCTCGGGTCGGGTGTCCTGGCGGCTTTGGCGTTGTTGCTGTTCCTCCTCCAAGCATATCTGGATTACCGGTTTCTCCAGGCTCAACTGGCAGCGGTCAATGCTCAGATTCGTTACGTGTTCCGGCAGACACTGCCGGATGTGCAACGAATCGTGGACGAGGGGCGGCAAATTCGTGAGGAAATCGCGGCGGCAGAAAGACGACTGAAACTCCTCGGTAGTGTAGCCCCGCCTAGCGGCGCTACCGCAATCGACGCGCTCCACGCTATCAGCGCGGCGATTCCGGAACATTTGAAAATCGAAGTGGACGAGTACGTGATGGACACCGAAGAAATCAAAATCCGCGCACATACGGATTCCCTGGATACCCCGAACGCCATCCGTGAGGCGATCGCAAACGGCAAGTATTTCGCCGATGTCCAGGTAAAAGATATCAAAACTGCTCCCGACGGCCGGGTCGATTTCCGAATCATTCTGACCTTGAACAAGTCCGGCAGTCCTGGGACTGCTCGCGCTTTGGGAAAGACGTGATGTTCGACGTTGCGCCGTTGTTCCGATATTTTGACCGCCTAGCTCCGCGCGAGCGACTTCTTCTTCTTGTCGCCGCTGTATCCACAGTGTTGATTCTGGGATACTCCTTTGTTTGGGATCCCCTTCAGGTCAACAAAGAACAGCTCGCTCGGCGGATCTCGTTGAGAGAAAAAGAGTTGACCGAGCTGCAACGACAACGGGATTACTATCTGGACCTGCTTCGACAACTCGAAGCGTACGGCGACATCTCCGAGGTAGATCCCAACTTCAATTTACTTGGTTATTTGCAGAGCGTGGTCACGGCGGCTGTCAGCCGCGATAAGATCGTCTCGCTGAATCCCACGACCCGCCCGAAGCCGGAGGCTCCAGAATTTCTGGAGGAAATGGTCGAAATCAAGTTGACTCAGGTGGCACTTCCTCAGATCGTGGATTTATTACATCGCGTGGAAAAAGGTGAACATCCGCTGCATTTTTCCCGCGTTGCGATCAAGAAGCGCATGAACGACCCGTACAGTTTTGACGTCCAGGCGATTGTGGCTGTCCTCAAACCAGCAGAGAAACCGCAAGAAAAAACAGCCGCTCGCCCTTCGTCCACGAGCTAGGATGGGACCAAATGCGCGTACCACAGCTTCGCTTTAGCGGCTTGTCTCTACCACAACTGAGCCTGCCGGAATTTTTGGCGAGCAGGTTGTTCTGGGCCTATGCTGCTTACACACTCGTCGCCTTTCTGGTTGCCCTGGCTTTCACCTTTCCGCACGACCTGGCCGTTCGCCGCGTACTCCGAAATGTCGACCGGGGGCCTTTTCCTCTTCGGGTTCAAAGTGCAGGGCTCTCGCCATGGAAGGGATACGAGTTGGTCGGGCTTCGCATCGGAGGGGTCGAAGAAGGGCGGCCCCCGCTGCTCGAAGTCTCCAACCTTTGGGGCAGGCCGCTGTGGTCCGAATGGATCAAAGGCAACTTTTACTCTGCCAATATCGGCGCTGAGCTCTACGGAGGCCAAATGTATGGCGTTCTGTCATTCCGCAATACCGGACTCACCGGCGCATTGACTTGGGAGAAGTTACAACTGGGGCGATATCGAACTTTACAATCTCAGTTGGAGGAGGGCCAAATTCTGGGCCAAGTCCATGGCAACATCGCCTTTGAACTTCGCGGAGCTGCATTCCAGCAAGGCCAAGCGAGCGGAGAACTGACCGTCGACAACCTGCGCCTGGAAAATGTGAAAGTGAGCGGGTGGCCAATCCCGAGTGTCGAGGTCAAACAACTGAAATCAAAGTTTCGAGTGTCGCCGGGCAAGATCGACCTTTCTGACATCGCCACCAGCGGCGACCTTATCGTGCAGGGCTCGGGACAAATCAGCTTGCGTGAACCCTATGGCGAGAGCCTGCTGAATCTCCGCCTCACCGTGGCTCCAGGCCCCCAGGCATCCGACACGGTGAAGGCGGTTCTGGCATTGTTGCCAAAGCCTGCTCCAGGCAAGCCGGACGCTCCAGTGACAGTAACTGGAACCTTGGCGCACCCACGCATTCGCTGACGTGCACCGGACACTCCACTGCCAAGGCCAGGGGGCAATCACGCCCGTCTTGAAACCCGCGCCATCCGAACCAGCATCGGAATAAGAAGCCACCACGGTATGTCCAGGCGGCCTGGGGCCGGAGCTACGCTACAACTGCCACCATTGCCCATGTCGTCACCGGACGCGGGTGTTCCCGCGGTCACCGGAGGAACAATCCTCGTGCTCACCGCAGTGGCAGTTATCGGACGAGGAGAGGCCGTCGCTGTAACGCTTGCCGCTGCAGTGTTGGTCGGGCTGGCCGCGGGGGGCTCGCTTGGCACGGGAGTAGGGGTGGGTGTCGGAAAGGGCACATCGACGGCTCCGTACAGGACCACTTGCGAGACGTTTCCCGCATCATCCCGAGTTCGGCCAGCTATGTAAACCCGGCCCTGCACCGAGGTGGGCAACGAACCCACGACCGACAAGGGGCTTCGGCGCCCGGGAGCTCCATCGACTGATGCGACGGTAACCGGTCGAGCCGCATCAAAATCGTGCGTGGTCTGTAGGGGCTCCCGAGATACCCGTAACTCAAAGTTCGGCAGTGACCCGCAAAATAGATCGTCTCCAGGGGTCGCGTTGCTACTCAAAACAATCGTCGTCGCGTCGCGCAGGCTTACCGCCCCCAGCGGCGCAGCCGGCGGCCATGCGTCCACGTGATAATTTCCGGTGCTCCAGGGATCGTGGTGGTATTGGCGCCACGGCTGGTGAGCGCAGCTCATCCCGGCAGTTTGCCACACAAAAAGGTAGCCCTCGCGAGTGACCGCGGCGATTTCGATGCGACCGTCACCATCGAGGTCGCCCGCAGCCGGCGAGCCGATGCTCCAGCCTCCAGTAAACTTCGGCCAATTTGGCGCCTCCTTGCCCATCGCGTCCACAGCATGTAGGTCGTACACGCCACTACCCCAAATCGCCTCCGCTAGCCCATCACCCGTAATTTCGGCGACGATCGGAGCCACGAAAAATTGCAGGTCGTTCACTAGGTGCGGAAATCCTTGGCGGAATCGCCCGACACCGCCCGAAGCGCTCTGCGGTAGCAGGTCCCAAACCCCGAGGTGGTTCTCGGCAGGAAACTGTCGAGCGGGAAGATTCGCGTCGAGCAGTTTCCCCAATCCCGCAGTCGGCGCCAGCAGTTGGTAGCCAGCTCCAGGGCCGAGCATCTCGGCAACGACCGGTGCTCCGAGAGCAGGGTAGGTGGGTGCGTCCACGGCGAGGCTTCCCGGTCCGAAGACGTTCGCTTCCAGGGTGCGTGGTATCGTTCCACGTTCGTTCCCCAGGAAAGATTGCCCGTCGCCACGGAGGACGTAAGCAGGGCCGAGCATGGAAAGGGCGGCTACTTCCAACTGCCCGTCTCCATCGAGATCCGCAAGTGCCGGTGGGCCATTGGAGCCCGTTCCGACGACGGGCAACAACTCTGTGGTCAACATCGCCAGCCTTGCCGGCCACCCTGACAAGAAAGCCTCTGGGTTCCAACCAAACGGGATTGGATTAGAGCCACGGGCCGTCCCCCGCGAGTGAACTGCGTAGATCCGCGTGTTGCCGCCCTCGAGCACTCCCCCCGCTTGCAGGAAATTCAAGACCACATTGGTCACAGCAGCGTTCAACCGCTCTCGGTAGGCCTCGTTCACGACGGCAATCACATCCAGGAGCCCATCCCCGTCGAGGTCGCCCACAGAAGGGGGCACGATGATCTTCGTTCCCATCCTTTGTGCTGCCTCGGCCCTCAGTTTGACCCGGTCGGTCACCGGATCCACTTCCTCGACCTTGGCAGGGTCTTTGAGCAATACTGGCCACCCAGGCACAGGCCGTCCGTCCGCGTGCCACGCGTAAACGTGCCGATCCATGGCACCAGCAATGATCTCTAGCGAACCGTCTGCTGAGCCATCGAGATTCCCTAATACCGGACCGCCGATAAATCCTCTCGCCAAGCGATTGTCGCTATTTAGGCGGTGAACTTTGTCTGGAACAATGCGCAACTCCGGAATCGTTTCGCGTTCGGACCTTAACGGAAAAGAATATTCGGGCCGACTCGAAACCGGGAAGCCAGGTCGCCGCCGGCCTGAGGCATCCCACACGTAAAGCTTTCCGTAGAGATCCGCCGCCACAACCTCGACCACCCCATCTCGGTCCAAATCACCCACGGCTGGCATTCCGAGCACGGGGGAACGCGGGGTGGGCACCTCACCGCTCCGAAACGCGGGCGAATCTAGATGGACTTCCATTGGGTCCGTATATGCGGGCCAGCCTGGGGCTGGTTGCAACTCCCTCCCGGTGAGGACGTGAACGGCGCCGTCGGATGTCGCAACCACAAGATCCTCGATACCATCGCCCGTTACGTCTGCGAAAACGGGCGCGGCCGATCCATCGCTGCCGAGCCGGTACGGAGTCCCGGGTAAGGCATCCGCATCTGCATGGAGAAACCACGCTCGACGATCTTCCCCGAGATTGCCCTGGTCGTCGCGAACCTGTAGCCGCACGGTAACTGTGAACGGGTCGGGGTCGGGTTGGCCACCGGACGTCACCGGCCCACCACTTGTTCCGCGAGGCAATCGAGCTGCGAGCGCGTTAAGATCTACGGTGCCTAAAGTTCCGTTTCGCGCCCGGCTCTCGCTGCCGCCAGCCACGCGAAGAAAATCGTCCTCGCGCGGCTGAACGCCAGGCGCCACGGAAAGCTCCCATTGAAACGAGCGAGCGCGATTGGCGGCAACCCTCCCCTTTACCTCCAGCGAACCCGCCGCTGGTGAAATCACGGCAAACCACATCGGGGCTTGCAATTCCGCCTCTGGAGGAATTCTACCAGAGCGAATCATGTCCAACGCTCGCCACGCGTTGACGCGGCCGTAACCAAAATACTGATCGAACCCCCCGGTGGACGGAAATCGCTCCGAGCGAATGCCTTGCGGAAGCTCGAACTGGATCTCGTAGTTCTGCGGGAGACCCAAGGCCGGCGACGCGTCGAAGTTGATGTCGTCCGCGCTCATCGTAAGGATTTGCTTCACCTCGTTGGCGGAAAGGGGATAGGGGGCCAATGTGCCGTCGTCCTGCCGGTACCGCGTAAGTCGTCCGCGGTCGATTTCGTTGAGCGCAGCGGAATAGACCAGCCCGGCAATCCCCGCGCTGAGTCCCGTGGCTTCGCTAGAACACGAAGTGGACGGCACCGAGAAGGCGATGTTTGGCCCGTAATTGGTGCAGCCGTTCAGATAAAGGTAGGAGGCCGGGCTCATCTTAAGACTACCCAGCGAGGCAAAACGTGTAACTGAATTTGCAACCACTGTACGTTCGTATGCGGCCGGGTAGTTGTGATGCGCGGACTCCTCATCTGCAGCAGACGCAACGACAACAACGCCTCGGCGGTAAGCGTAGTCAATGGCAAACTGCCCGAAGGAAGAGTGGTTCAACGTGCCGAGCGCTTCTTGAATCACCAAGGCGCCGCTATCGACGGCAAACAAAACTCCGCGCGCGAAGGCGTTGACTTCGGCGACGAAACTGTCGCCTACCCGCACCATCAAGGCCAAGCAATTCGGACAGGTGCCAACGGATCCACCATTATTTGCTTCCGCAGTCGAGTCGTGCGCCTCTCCAGTTCCGTGCCCGTAGTCCACCTCATCCAGAGGATCGTTATCGTCTTCAAAAAAATCCCAACCGGAGATGTCATCGACGTAACCGTTGCCGTCCCCATCGTGCCCGTCGGAGAACGTAAAAATGAGGTCTTCCGGGTCGAGCATCCCATTGCCGTTTTCGTCTCGCACCCGGGAGTCTTGCGGCCAACCGCCGCTCGCCTCGTAGTCGCGAATATTGAAGACACCGTCTTCGTTCCGGTCCCAAGGATCCGCCTCATTCGTTGATCCCTCAGGCGCCGGAAGTTCTCCGCGGTTGAGGTAAAACTTCGCCACCAGATCGGGTAGCTCGCGATGCCAGCGGATCCCCGAATCGAGCACCGCGATGACCACATCGGGGCGTCCCGTCGAGATCTGCCACGCACGATCTACGCTACTGCCCGTGACGCCGAACAATTCTTGTGGATTGCTATCCACTTCCGAATCGCCACTTTGGGTACTTCCCAGTTTCCAAGTTAGGCTACCGCTGAAATCATTTGGTAGCGCAGGGGGAGAAGACTCGGGCAAAAACAAATACCGGCTATATTCGCGTGCCGGGATGCAGTTCTCGCTGGCAGCGACCTTACCGCAAGGATGGGGGTTTTGGGGATAAGGAAAATCCGCAACTACACCACGGGGGAGAAGTACCGACAGCCCCAACCCCACTAGCGGGCACCAACCGCGCGCGCGCATGCCATCCTCCTGTGTGAAGGCCCGCGCCATATCAGACTGGGCTGGTGCAAGCCAGTAGAGGTCTCGCTAGCTTGCATTTGACCTCCCGTTCCGCTTTTTCGGCTCCGATGCAGCGCCTCCTACTTACCGAACCCGCCATTACCGTCGGCGAAGTTCTTTTCGTCGCGGCCGCTTTACTGCTGCTGTTTTTCATTCCCGCCGCTGCGGCATTTGCCAACAGACGGCAATATCGGAGTCGCATGGAACCAGTTCCACTGTCCGCGTCGCCTTCGGCCGAACTGCCTCAAGAATCTCTTCGATCGGAGACGAGCGAGTCGGACGTCGCTTGGTTAACTTGGCCAGTGAACGGCCCACCGCCTTCGTTCGATCCCTGGCATCCGGAGGAGGAGAGTATCGGAAGCACCCCGAAGCGATTGCAAACCCAGGAAGACGCCGGGCAGGTAGTGAAAGCCTCCAGTTTTGGGGAAAGCTCCGATCTCGCGCTTCCGCCCGCGCTCGGCGCCATTCGAGAATGGCCGAGTGCTTGTGGCCGCTACCGGCTCCTGCCACCGTTGCCCCTCTCTCCCGAGGGAGGCCAGGGATCTCTTGAAGCCCTTCGCCAGATTTCCCTGCCCACATGGCCCGTCGGAATGGAGGAATGGCCGGCAGAAAACCGCGAAATTTGGGGCCGCGGCCTCGCATTGTACCGACAGTGGCAAGCAAACTTCGTGACGTTGGCGCTCCCCCTTCCCGCTCACAGCCGAAGCTACGCCATTGGCCGGGTGGAAACCGACGGGCAGGTCTACCGGGTCCACGTTCTGCTGTTCGACGAATTGTGGCCCCTGGAGCCGGATGAGGCACTTGCTGTGTGTGTCTTCGATCTCGACCCCGAGAGAGGCTTGCTCGCCTATGCGGTACTGCCTGCGATTACGGCCGTTTGATCTCTTTCGCGCTGGCGTGGTGAAGGCTACGTAACCACGCTGCGAAGTGACTACCGCTTGCCTACTGCCGAGAAAGGTAAAGCACCATCCTAAAGCGTGGTATACGTGGTACGGTTTTCCGCCCGTGCCCGTGTATCGACGCTTCATGTAAGGGGATGATCCGGCCACACAGGGTTTTGCACGCTGTCCAGCGGCTCCGCCCTCTATGGCCCCACGCGGTACGAGCGTTGGTTGCGATTCTGTCAGTGGTGCCTCCACTGCTTCACACCACTGTTCGGGAAGCCACAGCCGACCAAAGCCTGACCCGTGTGCTGCAGCGCGGTACGTTGCGCTGGGGCGGGGATTTACAAGGTGGCGAGCCGTATGTTTTCCGCGACCCCCAAGAGCCATCGCGTTTGGTTGGCTTCGAAGTCGAACTCGTCGAAGCTGTCGCCCGCGAGCTGGGGGTGGCGGCTCAATTTGTACAGAACGACTGGTCCACTTTACTCGCCTCCCTGGAACGCGGAAACTTCGACGTTGCTGTAAATGGTATCGAGGTCACGCCGGCGCGTGCGTCCGCCTATGCGCTCACTCGGCCTTATGCCAGCTTCGAAGAGAGCTTGATTGTCCGGCGCGAAGTGGCTCCCTCGATTCGGAGCCTGGGTGACTGTGCCGGAAAACGCGTCGGAACTCTCGCAAACTCGCTCGCGCACCACATTCTCGGCGCTGAAGGGGGTATCCGCGTCGTATTGTACGAAGGCGTTGACGAACCTCTGACCGACGTCTCCACACGCCGCCTGGATGCGGTACTGATCGACGACATCATCGCCCGCCGATACTTGCCCGCCCACCCGGACCTGGTCGAAGTGCTGCGCATCCCCGGGGGGAGCTATGCGATGGCGTTGCGCCAGCAGGATGCAAGCCTGCGCAACGCGATCTCGGCTGCGCTGGACGCGCTGGAGCAACGTGGCGAACTACAAGCAATCCTCCGGCGCTGGGGGATCGCGCTTCCAGGGAAAACGGAGATCTCCATGCCGGCTCCCGCCGACACAGCACTCGCCCAGCAAGTGTCCTTGTTCCTGCGTGCAGCGGGGGTGACACTCATCTTGTCGAGCGTGGCCATGGTGGTGGCGATTTTCTTTGGGGCGTTGCTGAGCATCGCTAGATCTTACGGGTCGCTAGCCACGGCCACGATCGCGCGAGCCTATATCGAGGTGATCCGTGGCACGCCGGTGTTGCTGCAACTGTACGTGCTGTATTACGGGCTCGCTTCGCTTTTCGCGATGGATGCCTTTACGACAGCGGTCTTGGGACTGGGCCTCAATTACGCAGCGTACGAAGCGGAGCTCTATCGTGCCGGGCTTCAGGCGGTGCCCAAAGGCCAGGTAGAAGCCGCACTGGCACTCGGTATGTCGCGCTGGGTCGCGTTGCGAAGAATTGTGCTGCCTCAGGCGATTCGCACTGCACTGCCCGGAATGGCAAACGACTTTATTGCGCTTCTCAAAGACTCCTCGATTGTATCCGTGATTACGGTAGTCGAGCTGACCAAGCAAATGACCATCACCGCGGTGGACGTCCGCAGTTGGCTCCTTCCCGGAATCCTCTGCGCGGCACTGTATCTCGCCATGAGTTTGCCGCTCTCTCGACTCGCTTCCCATCTAGAAAAAAAGCTGAGCATGGGGCTATGAGCGACACGAGCATTCTGCGAGTCTCCGAGGTCGGAGTGCAAACGGACGGGAAAACCGTTCTAGACAATATCTCCCTTCGCCTGGATCGAGGCGAAGTTCTTGCGGTCGTGGGTCCCTCCGGAAGCGGCAAAACAACGCTGCTGCGTACTCTGAACTACTTGACGCCCATGACCACCGGCCGAGCCGAAGTTGCCGGCATCACGCTACACCCGGGCTTGTGCGAACGACGCGATGCCGGCTTGTTACGTCAGCTCCGGCTCCGGGTCGGCCTAGTTTTTCAACATCTTTATTTGTTTCCGCACCTGCGCGTGCTGGACAATTTAGTGGAAGGTCCAATTCGGGCGCGCGGCGTCACGCCCAAGCTAGCTCGTCAGCGAGCCCACCAACTGCTCGATCGCTTGAACTTAGGAGCCGTCGCCCAAGCGTATCCCAGGCAACTCTCCGGGGGCGAGCAACAACGTGTGGCCATCTTGCGAGCTTTGATGATGGAGCCCGAGGTGTTGTTGCTCGACGAACCCACGTCTGCCCTGGACGCTGGAAACATCGCTCTCGTGGCGGAGCTGTTACGCGAATTTGCCGAGGGCGGCGGCACGGCCGTCATAGTTACGCACCAGGCTGAGGTGGTTCGGCAACTATGCACCCAGACGGCGGTGTTGGAAGCGGGACGACTGGTCGCGATTGGGCCAAGTTCGCAAATGTACCCCCTTGGCCCCGCTCGGGCCTATTTACGGGGCGAGGCTCCGTAGCCTTTTTGTTCGTTGTGCGCGGCTTCGGCCCCACGGCACCGCACGGAGACTCAGACCATTCGAGCCGTACGGTATTTTACGTGCAAGGCGTTCGGGGAACGAAAGGCAAGACCCACCACCCGGTCTTCGAATGAGCGATCCCTGGCGAGGTCGGCCAACCTATCCAGCAAAACTTCCAAGGCGATGCGTGCTTCGAGCCGTGCAAGATGAGAGCCTGCGCAATAGTGCCGGCCGAACCCAAACGCTAAGTGGCCCTCGGTGTCTCGGAACAAGTCAAACTTGTCGGGGTCTGGGTAACGACGTTCGTCACGATTCGCCGAGCCCAGAGCGACACTGACCATCATACCCTTGCGCATGACCGTACCGTTCAACTCGGTTTCCGCCGTGGTTTCCCGCGAGACGTACTGTACCGGAGACTCCCAGCGCAAAGTCTCCTCGATGGCGCGATCCAACAGCCCGCGATTTTGCGTGACCGCTTCTAGAGCCTCCGGGTGCGTCAGAAGAGCGTACAGAGTGCTGCCCAGCAGCCGGTAAGTCGTCTCCGCCCCTGCAGGCACTAGTAGCCGGCAGAAACTGAGGATCTCTTCATCGGTGAGTTGCTCCCCGTCCACTCGCGCAGTGGCTAACAAACTGATCAAATCATCTCCCGGATCATGGCGCCGCTGCTGTAGGACCGGTTTGAGATAATCCACGATCGCTTGTGCGGCGGCGAACGCTCGCGGGGGATCATCGGCGATACTGATGAGATCCAGCGCCCAATGATGAAACTGTTTCGCGTCCTCCTCCGGAAGCTGGAGAAACTGTTGCGTAAACACTCGGATCGGGAAGAGAAACGTGAACTCTTCGACAAGTTCCGCCCACCCTCGTGCAGCAAAGCGATCCACCAGGTCGTGCGCTGTAGACCGGATCGCCTCCGGCAGGTCCCCACTCGTCAGAGCGCGGGGCGTGAGGGCTGGCGTAATCAAACGCCGATGGCGAATATGCTCGACCCCGTCCATTTCCAGGATCGTCCGGCCAAACACGAGGCCGATCCCTCGCGCGTTCGCTCGCGACGAAAACCGCTCAGCATCGCGCAAAACCGTCATCGCGTCGTCGTAGCGGGTAACGAGGTAATGCTGCCCAAAGATGCCATCCACCAGCGCGACTGGCCACTCGTCGCGCAGCCGCTTGTACACGGGATAGGGATTGGGCACCGGGCTCATCATCGTACCCCCGAAGAGTTCTACTGTGGTCGGCATAGCAGCAAGACCTCCCTCCTCGACTTCTCGGTTGACCGCAGCCACCGCGCGCTCTCCGGACGAACAGAGACCGTTGCCCGATGAAGAGGGCGGGAGCTTCAAGCAGTCGTTTCAATCATACGATTGATTGAAAGGCAAGCCCGTGTGTTCTACCCGCGCCCGTGGCATCCAGGCATTGCAGCCGACCGCGTATGTACCTCCCGCCTGCACGCGAACGACCCACTTGGATCCGGTTGCGGTTTCGCTTTTCCTTCGCTAGCCGAGCTCTGTACCGAGCACTGGAGACGGGGAGTGGCGTTGGGCATTACCAAGAGGCAAAAACAGATTTACGACTTCATCTGTGCGTTTCTCGAACGCCACGGATATGCGCCGACGATTGGCGAGATTTGTGCCGAATTTGGCCTCTCGTCTGTGGCTACCGTCCACAAGCACCTGACGAATCTGGAGCGCCGCGGGTGGATTCGACGCCAGTCGAACTTGAGTCGCTCTATCGAACCGTTGCCACGGGGGCGGCAGGCAGGCGCGATCGAACTACCGCTTTTAGGTTACGTTGCCGCGGGGGCACCGATCGAAGCGGTCGAGCAAGAGGGAACGTTTGCCGTTCCCGAATCCTTTGTGCGGCGCCCCAATTGTTTCGTTTTGCGGGTACGTGGGGACTCCATGGTCGAAGACGGGATCTGGGATGGGGACTACATCATTGTCGAGGAGCGCTCCACCGCTGATAATGGGGAGACGGTCGTCGCGTTGGTCCGAGGGGAAGCCACTGTGAAAAGGTTTTACGTTAAGCCCGACGGCCAGGTGAGCCTCGTTCCCGCGCACCCCACCATGCCTCCCATTGAAGCTCGGGCGGATGAGGTGATGATTCGTGGCGTGGTGGTGGCCGTGTTACGCAAGTACGTGTGAACCGGAACGGCACCGCACAACTCGACGCTCTGTCTAACGAGGCAAGCCTAGGCTACGAAAGTGACGCAGTCGGCATATACGTCCACATTCCCTACTGTGTCGCCAAGTGCCCATATTGCGATTTTAACAGCGTCGCGGCCGCCTCTTGGCCCGAGGACCGCTACGTCGAGGCGTTGAAACGCGAGCTTCGCTATTATCGCGAGTGGCCTGTTTTCCAAAGCGCGCGAGTGGCCACGATCTTTTTCGGCGGTGGGACGCCGTCCTTGTTCGCAGCCCATTCCTTGGGGTCCATTTTGTCGGAGATTGCCAAACTCTGGCCAATCGAGCCGCAGGCAGAAGTCACCATAGAGGCGAACCCAGGAACCGTAGACCTCACCAAGCTGCAAGCATTCCGAGCGGCAGGCATTAACCGCATCAGCTTCGGAGTGCAGTCATTCGACGAATCCAACCTGAAGCTTCTCGGTCGAATCCATAGCGGGGAAGACGCCGTCGTCTCTGTAGAAGCGGCATTCTCGGCGGGCTTCGACAATGTCAACGTGGACCTGATTTACGCCCTACCTGGTCAAACAGTGAACTCCTGGCACCGAGATCTCGTGCGGGCCTGTGCCCTGGTCCCTACGCACATCTCCCCGTACAACCTCACCTATGAGGAAGGGACCCCCTTTTATGCCTGGCGCCGCCAGGGGAGGTTCGTTCCCGTGGATGACGAAACCGAAATTGCCATGTTCCAACTTGCCGAAGAGGTGCTGGGTGCGCATGGCTATTACCGTTACGAAATTTCGAACTACGCCAAACCACTCTTCATTTGCCGCCACAACCTCGGTTACTGGAGCAGCCGCCCGTACGTTGGAGTCGGCGCCGGTGCTCACGGCTACTCGCCGCGGGGTGGCAAGCACCACTGGGGCGTGCGTTGGGCAAACGAAAAAAGTCCCACGCGATACATGGAGAGTGTGCAGTCCAGGGGTCACGCACGCCAAATGCTAGAAGATATCAGCGAGCAACAAGCTGCGGCCGAGTTCGTTTTTCTCGCGTTGCGGTGCGTGGAAGGCGTGGATGCCCGCGCGTTTCAGGGTCGGTTTGGCACTCGCTTAGAGGAAAAATTTCCGTGCATAACGGACTTGGCCGCAAAAGGGCTACTAGAGCAAACGACTCTCGGATGGCGCCTGACACCTCGAGGAACCATGCTGGCAGACTCCGTGTTCGCAGAGTTCTTTTGAAACGCCCCAAGCCCATCCGGTAGAACGATTTCCTACCAGAGGTGACGGCGCGCGCTTCGCGTCGCCAATACAAAGGCGAGCACGGCGAAAAGGATCGTGATCCCGACGCCAACTCCCAATGAGGGCAAATCTTCGAGTGCCCCCGTTTGCGCCCAATAAAGGCTCCGCCGCAACGCGGCCACACCGTACATCAATGGGTTCAGAGTCATGAGCCACTGAATTGCAAAGGGAGCGCCTGTCATGGGGAACACAGCACCGGATAGAAACCACATCGGAAGCAGCAACAAGTTCATCACAGCGTGGAAGCCCTGCGTGGAATCCATCCGCCAGGCAATGCTCAACCCTAACCCGCTGAGCGCAAGCCCCATGAGGGCCATCAAGAGCACCGCCAATGCCGCAGCCCCAGGTCCGAAACGGATTCCCACCAAAGGGGCCGCACACAGCATCAAGGTGCCCTGGATCGTCGCCAACGTCGTAGACCCCAGAAGCTGCCCCAACACAATCGCCGGACGCGGAACTGGGGCGACAAGCACCCCCTGCAAAAAGCCCGATTTGCGATCCTCGACCGTCGCAATCGTTGCAAAAACTGCCGTAAACAAGAGTACCAAGACGATCGTTCCCGGGAAAAAGTAGGCGACGTAAGACACCCCGGTAACGCCAGCCGGCCGAAACGAGGCGTTCAACCCGCCACCCAGCACAAGCCAGAATACGAGCGGCTGCAAGAGAGCACCCGTGACACGGCTGCGCTGCCGGACAAAACGGACCATCTCCCGCCACCAAAGACCCCAGACGGGCAGTAACCACAACCTCACCGCTGCACCAGCGCTCATGCGGTTTCCCCCACCCAAAACCTTTGTCCAGTGTGATGAACAAAGACGTCCTCCAGTGTGGGGCGACCATACGAAATGAGCGAGATCGCTTCGCGGAAATGCTCCACCAACCTCGCCACCCATTCATGCGCGCGCGTACACTCCAGACGAACTGTTCCGTCCACGATCTGAGGTTCCAAACGAAACACGCCTCGCAGCTCCTCGGCAATCCGTACCGGATCCGCACCTTGGATGACCAGTATCTCCCCACCCAATGCGGCTTTCAGTGCCCCCGGGGTTCCTAGCGCCACGAGCTTCCCCCGGTGTAGAATGGCCACCCGGTCGGAACGTTCTGCCTCCTCGATAAAGTGCGTCGTGAACACCACCGTCATTTGATCCGCGTCGCGAATGTCGCAAAGCAGCGAAAAGAACTCGCGGCGCGCTCCTGGGTCGAGCCCACTACTCGGCTCGTCGAGCAACAATAGGGGCGGGCGGTGCAACAGGCACTTGGCCAATTCCACTCGCCGCTGTAACCCGCCGGAGAGACGTTCCGCTAACTCGTGGCGACGCTCCTCCAGACCTAACCGCGCCAATAATTCCAGCGCTCTCGCCCGCACCGATTCGCCCCGCAGGCCGTAGAGATGGGCATGACTCAACATGTTCTCCCATACTGTCAACTTGCCATCCAGACTGGGCTGCTGGAACACCACCCCGAGATGCGCGCGCAGCTTCCATGGGTCAGTGAGGGGCACATCGAAAACCCTTACACTGCCCTGCGACGGTGCCATGAGCGTGGAAAGGATCCGAAACAAAGTGGTTTTGCCGCCGCCGTTTGGCCCCAAGAGGGCAAAGATTTCGCCCTTTCGAACCTGCAGGGAAACGTTCTGCAGCGCAACGCGATCCCCATAGCGGTGAGTCAACGATTCCACGGCAAGGGCCACGGACCCGCCGATCATTCCACCCGAGTTAGCCGAGTCATACCGAAATTTGCCCGGATCCAACATTTATTTCCTTGTAGCGGTTGCAAGTGAGCTTGCCACGTTGTTCCGCGGTCTAGTGCTATGCTATGCGCGCTGTGGCCTCGGAGGGATGCGGATGGAGCAAACTTGGTTGGGGAGGGCACAGCAAACCGTGGTGCTACTCCTGTTGGTGAGTTGCCTGGGTGCCGCGGTGTTGCAGGCTCAACAGGGATTGGAACCGATTCGGGTCAGTGCCCCGCCCGGTGGAGGCGCTTTGGACGCCGACGTTCTCTTTGCTCGAACGAATGCCGATGGCAATGTCGTGCTACTGTTGACGCAAGCCAGTAACCTTGGGGAAAACGACCGCAACGGCAAAAGCGACGTTTACGTGGTGGACATAACGGGCCGGTTCATAGAGCGCGCGAGCGTATCGTTCCTGGGGCGAGACCCCAATGATGGGAGTTTCCCTGGTGTCTTGAGTGACGATGGCTTGTTGGTCGTCTTCGGCTCGGCAGCGAATAATTTGGTGACGGGCGACTTCAACCGGACCCCCGATCTTTTCCTCTTCGACCGCACCTCGCGGCGGACGACGATCCTGACCCTCACTGACGACGGCTTAGGAGGCGGTACAATCCCCGACCTTCCCCCGTCGGCCACACCCGAAACTCGTTGGATTGCGTTTGCCTCGCAAGCCGATGATCTCGTTGCCAACGACCGCAACGAGGCGAGCGATGTGTTCGTGCTGGACCGGAAGTCGGGACGGATGGAAGCCGTGACCCTAACGGACTTGGGCGCAACCGAATTTCGTACGGCTAATGGGCCGAGCGCCGGTCCGGCAATCAGCAGCGACGGCTGTTTTGTGGCTTTCTTCTCGGACGCGAACAACCTCGTGCAACGCGACCGCAATCAATCGAGAGACGTTTTCGTGCGCGATCGCTGCACCAATACGATCGAGCGTGTCAGCGTATCCTCTGACGGAACGGAAGCGAACGGTCCCAGCCAAGTCGAGCTGGCCACGCTGGCAATTAGCGGGGATGGCCGTTTCGTAGCATTTACGTCTCGCGCCACGAACCTCGACGGGGACACTGGCCGGCAATCGCAGGTTTTTCTTCGTGACCGGTTGACCTCTACGACTCGCCTGGTGAGCCGGAATGCATCGGGCGAAATTGCCAACGCTCCCGCGCTGAGCCCGAGCTTGGATCGCGCAGGGCGATTCCTGGTATTTCAATCCGCTGCGTCCAATCTTGTGGAGCAGGATTCCTGGCGGGGAGAGGATGTGTTTGTAGTGGACTTGAGCGACGGGGAAGTTCGGCTTGTCAGCCAGCCGGCGAATGGGGGAGTGGCCGACGGTGACAGCTACGCGCCGAGCATCTCAGCGGATGGCAGTCGCGTCGTCTTCCTTTCGCGTGCGCGTCTGACGCCAGATGATACGGACGCTCGCGTGGATGCATATCTCGTGGCAAACCCCATGTTCGGAAAACCTCCAGTTGAGGCGACGCCGACATTGACTCCCGAGGAGACTCCGGAAACTCCCACCCTGACACCGACCTCCACGGCAACTCCGACTGAGAGCCCCAGCGCGTCTCCGACGTTTCCCGAGCCGACCCCTACCCCTGTAGTGGATGCGACGCCGACGCCTTTATCTACGGCCACACTGACACCGCAGCCGCTCACGCCAACAACGACGACGATCACCGTCCCGCCCGGGGGCGGCACCCAAACTCCTACCACCCCTTCCGCGAGTCCGACCTCACAGTCTGGCGGCAACGGCGGCGATGGCTGCGGGTGCCGAGTCGATCCCGTGAGCGGTCGAACGATCAGCGACCCACTGTCTCTATGGAGTTTGCTGCCATTGCTGTGGCTTGCCTGGCGCAGGCGTTTTCGCAGCCAATGAGTCCGCCCAGCCGTCGTGACGTAGCAGCGGTTCTCGCCGAGATCGGGGCCGTACGGTTTGGAAACTTTCGCCTCAAGGACGGCCGCGAGTCCCCGTTTTACGTAGACCTTCGGGGAATCATTGGGTTTCCCCGAAGCCTCCGCAAAGTAGGGGAGTGGCTGGCAGACGCCGCTCAGGCCCTGAACTACGATTGCATCGCTGCGATCCCCTACGCTGGCATTCCCCTCGGCGTCGCCATGGCCCTGGCTGCAGACCGCCCACTGGTGTACCCGAGAAAGGAACCTAAGGCGTACGGAACCGAGCGCCTCGTGGAAGGGCGCTTCAGCCCCGGTCAGTGCGCACTGGTGGTAGACGATGTCCTCACGAGTGGAACGGCCAAGCTAGAGGCTCTCATGCCGTTACGCCAGGCTGGGCTGATTGTGCGCAATGTGCTCGTTGTGGTGGATCGGCAGGAACGCGGCGCCAGCGTGCTGCAACATGAGGGGATCTCCGTTCACCATCTCATCACCATCCGACAGTTACTCGACGAACTGCGTACCATGGATCTCGTCACAGCTCTGGACTACGAACGTGCATGCCGCTTCATCGAGAGGCCATGAAGGCATCCCGCCTGCCAGCCGTATCGTCCCCGACAAGCCCCAAAAACTCCCGCACACTTCTGCGTAACTCACACCGCGAACTCAACCTGCTCGCGGAATATCACCCCGGTCCGCTCACGGCCATTGCGCTTAGCGTACGGGCCGGCGCCCGCTTCGATGGCGCCCACCCGGGTTTAGCCCACGCAGCCGAACACATGCTCTTCCAGGGGACAAAGCAACTCGACCAACGTTCCCTCACGGAGCTAGCGGCACAACTCGGAGGCCAACACAACGCAGTGACGCGCCATGAGACCATCACATTGACCTTCGAGTGTTTTAACCAGGAAGTCGAACGTGCTCTCTGGCTGCTGGCGGAACAGTACTACCACACCTGTGTCGAAGACCATCGCTGGAAAGTCGAGCGGCACGTCATCATGGACGAGATTCGGAGTTACGCAAGCGACCCCGTTCATACCCTTCACGAGGCCGCTTTCTGCCAGTTTGTCGGTGGCGCGCTGGCCCACCCCTTAACTGGGACATTGACTTCCGTCCGCAAGATGCGCAGCACGCACCTCCAAACGTTTATCGAGAGACACTTTGTCCACAGGGCAACTTGTCTCGCCGTAGTCGGCGGAGTTGACCCTCAACAGGTGTTGCAGACAGCGGAGCGAATCTTCACCGCCCCTCCGCGACCTCCCATAAAACCTCCGCGTATCACCCCAGGACGCACCGGGGTGTTGCACCGCCGGCAGTCCGGTACGGTGGGCTATGTCATTTTCTTTCTGGAGGCTCCACCGCACCCCCGAGACTTCCTCGCAGCAGCGGTGGCACTCGAGGTTTTGGGCGATGCGCCAGATACACGCCTGTTTCAAGAGGTTCGCGGACGTCGTGGACTCGGCTATGCGGTGGACGCCAGTTCCTTTTGGGGACCCGATTGGGCGGTCTTCACGGTCGCAGCTAGCTGCCACCCAAGCGATGTCAGTCGCCTGCGAGACACGATTGAAGCTGTGTGCGAGGCGGCCGCCAACGATGGCTTCTCTGCAGATGAGTTTGAGCGTGCTCGCAAGAAATTGCACTTCGGATACGCCCTTCTCCAAGATAGCCTTTTCGATCGGGCGGTGAGTTTGGCCGAAGACACCCTGCTCGGTTTCCCGCTACCCGAGGAAATTGAAGCTCTCACTCGAGATTTCACCGTGGATGAGATCGGTGCGGCGTGGCAGCGGGTTTGGCGCGGGCGAAAGCTCGTGGCCCTTTTGAGCTGAGCCATGAAGCCAGGCGACCACGAGGTGAGTGCCCCAAAATGAACGGGGAGATCCAACATCCGAGATGTTTTCTAGTAAGCCACACCCACTGGGACCGCGAATGGTACCGGACTTTCCAGCAGTTTCGCGCCCGCCTTGTGGACGTAGTGGATGAAGTGCTCGATCTCCTGCGTGCAGATGCCGGATATAGCTTCGTATTGGACGGTCAATCCATCATCGCCGAAGACTACCTCGCCATTCGGCCGCATCAGCGCACGGCGCTGGCTCGGTTCTCCCGGCAGGGGCGCCTTGCCATTGGCCCATGGTACGTGCAACCCGATTCATTTTTGCCGGCTGGCGAGACCCACATCCGTAACCTCCTTTTGGGGAGGGAGACTGCAAATCGCTGCGGAAAATGCTCTGCCGTTGCCTACACGCCCGACTCGTTCGGTCATCCAGCGCAGTTTCCCCAACTGTTTGCTGGCTTCGGCCTGCGGTTGTTCCTGTATTGGCGTGGCAACGGCGACGAAATTGACTCCCTGCCGGCAACATTCCTGTGGGTGGGACCAGACGGAACTGCCCTCCCGGCCCATCACCTGGCCGAGGGATACTTTAACGCCGCTGGCTTGCCGCCGGATCCGGACGCAGCCGCCCGGTACTTGGTGACGGTCGTTCACCGACTCGCCAACCGCTCCGAAAAGAACCCAGTGTTGCTGCTACACGGGATCGACCACGCTTTCCCTCAAGCACATACGAGGGCGATCGCGAGGCGCTTGGCAGAGTTGAGCGGCACAGAAGTGATCCGGGGGACCTTGGATGATTTCGCGGCGGCCCTGGAACCGCCAAAGGATTATTATCAAGGGGAGTTGCGGGGAGCGCGAGTTGCCAATCTTCTCCCCGGCGTGTGGTCCAGCCGCATGCACCTGAAGCTCCGCAATCACGAATGCGAGTCGGTGTTGCTCCGATGGGCTGAGCCGTGGTCCGCCTTGACGCTGGCATTAACCGGTCACGACGAGCGCCCGAGTTTGCGGTTGGCTTGGTCTGCATTGCTGAAAAATCAAGCGCACGATTCCATCGGTGGATGCTCCATTGACGCCGTCCACGAACAAATGGAGACGCGATTCGACACAGCAAGGGACCTGGCACGAGAGTGTACCCGTCGCATTTTGGAACGACTCGCCGGCCTCCCGCGTAGCCGTGAAACCCCTTGGGAGGAGCCATGGTGGATCTACGTCTTCAACCCGTCGCCATACCCTCGTTCTGACATCGTGCGTCTGCCACTCGATCCACATCCGTGGTTCGGTTTTCAGGGCGAAGACCGTAGCTTTGCGTTACACCCTTGGATTGTGGGACAACTCGGCTCTGAAGGCTTTACTCTGGACGGCGTCCCTGCGCGCGTCATCGCAGAGCCCGAAGCCGCCAGGATCCGCCTGCAACTCGACCAGCCACCTCGTGCAATCGAGTTCGTTGCGCGTGACGTTCCCCCGTTCGCCTGCGTGCGCGTGCGTCTGCAAAGTCGCTCCGACGTACCTCCCGAGGTGCGCGACACTGGGCGGGAGATCCGCAACGAATTTTTCTGCGTACAAGCGCAGGACACGGGCACGTTTCACTTGGAGTTCTATTCCAGCGGACGGCGATTCACGAACCTGGGCGACTGGGAGGACACCGGCGATCGAGGCGACACGTACGATTTCGACCCTGTGCCCGGATCTGGTGTCGTCGAGGATGTAAACTTTTCGCGCTCCATCCACCCAAGTGGCATCCAAACACTTCGGATCTCGCGCACGCTGCGGTTACCCGCGCGCCTCGCGCCCTCGCGAGATTCCCGCAGCGAGGAAACGGTCGTTGTGCCCTTGACGCTCGAACTCTGCGCGGCCCCGGGCGTCCCACGACTCACCGTCACTGCGCAGGTGGACAATCGAGCCCAAGATCACCGCCTGCGCCTGCTATTCCCGACAGGGGCCCCGGCGCCAACGTTCGCGGCGGCTACGACGTTGGACATCGTGACCCGCAGCACCCATGTCGAGGAACATCCCGCCTGGGTGCACCCTCCACCGCGCACCTTTCCCCATCAGGGATTTGTCAGTGCCAACGGACTCACCGTGACTGCCCCGGGATTGCCGGAGGCTGAAGTGACCCCAGATGGCATCATTGCCATCACTTTACTGCGCGCGGTCGGATGGCTTTCGTTACCGGGTTTAAAGACTCGACCCGAGCTTGCCGGACCAACCATTCCCACTCCGGGAGCGCAGTGTCTCGGGCCGCTATCCGCGCGCTTGGCTCTCAGCGAAGGTGTGGACGCACATTCGGCAGAAGATCTGGCCGCAGGCATGTGGGCTACACCTGGGGGCAACGACCCCATCCTATCACCCGGGCATTCGCTTCTGGCGATCGAACCACGAGATGTGCTCCTGAGCGCCCTTCTTCCGGCTCCGCGAGGCCGTGCGCTCTGGCTACGGTTGTCGAACCCATGGAGTCGCGAAATCGAGGCCTGCGTTCGGATCGGCTTTCCCGTAGTCAAAGTTCGTAGCGTTCGCTTGGACGGCAAGCTCACGAAGGAAACTTTTCAATGGTCCGGCGATGCGCTCCGCTGTACCTTGCGAGCGCACCAGTTGCGGTCGTTTTCCCTAGTTTTGCCTCGGTAACGAGGACACGAGCCCGGAGGGAAGGCGCCCACCCCTGATCAGGCCGACGTCACCTGCAACGCCCGGGGAACCACTTCCACTTGTACGTCCGTCGTCCCAGGTTGCTCGCCGTCCATCTCGAACAACAGTGGCTCCGCGGAGCGTACGACCACTCGTCGGCCGCGTTGGTAAGCGAGAGCGCGGTCATGGAGATGGGTGCCGTTGAGAACCCGCGGCAAAAGCGACAACAACAGATGCAGCCGTGAGACCTGCTTCAGAACCAACACCTCCAACCAGCCATCGGCGGGATCGGCCATCGGGGCCATCCGCATGCCTCCAGCATGGAAGCGGCCGTTGGCGATCAAGACCATTTCCGTCGCGCCCGAGCTCAGTTGCTGTCCATCGACCACCACTTCCGTCACCACCGGCCGGAAAGACCACAGCGCCCGGATGGCGCCCGCAACGTATGTCCACAACCCGCCGAGGAGCTTGCGTGACCGATTGACTGCTTGCGCCGCAGCCGCTCCCAGGCCGACATCCGCGGCGTTGAAGAAATATCGAGTGGCTCGTCGGCCATTCTGAAAAAATGCAGCGTGGCACACGTCGATCGAGCGTACGTTCCCAGTAGCGAGAGCATCGAGAGCCGAGGTCACTGACTGGATGCCCACGCTGCGCGCGAAGTCGTGCCCGGTTCCCGAGGGTACCACCGACAGAACCGCGTCGGGGGCAATAGGCTCGCCGTCGAGAAAAAAGCCGTTGGCTACTTCGTTGACGGTACCATCACCCCCAACTGCGACGACATGCCGCACGCCGGCTTGCAACCACTCCCGAACCTTTGCCGTCGCCCAGCCCGGTGCCTCGGTAAAGTGAGAGCGCACGCGAAACCCCCGTCGTCCCAGTTCCGCAGCAATAGCCGGCCATCGCCGCCGCGTCCTGCCCGCTCCAGCAACAGGATTCACAACGGCAAACAGTTCTCGCTCTTCCTGACGGGCCGCCGCTTTCAATGCGCTTCTCCCAAAGATCCTGCGCCTTTTACTGAATTGGCTTTAGGTCCGCTACAAGTCGACACTGCTCGGTGCGCATGTTGCCTATTGACAACAGAGTTGCCGATAGGGCATATGCTCGTCGTATGAAAGAGAAATTGGCACGGCGGGAGCGAGAAGAGCGGCTGCGAACATCCCTGCGGCAGGCGGCGGAGAAGTTTCGCCGTGCTCGGGAAGAGGCTGGGCTTACGTTGCGGGAGTTGGGCCAAAAAGCAGGATTGGCACCTAGTACCATCCTCAAGATCGAGAACAGCAAACTCGTTCCTTCTCTCGCGGTTTGCATTCGTCTCGCGGAAGCGCTCGGCCGCCCCATCAGTTACTTCGCGGAGGCCGACGATCCGCCCTCGGACCTGCGATTTACGCCCCGCGGCGAAGCGCGGGTGAGTGAAATCAAATCTGCCCCCATATCCATCGAACACATCGCCGAGCGGCTCGTGCACCCTCGGATGGAGGGCTTTTTGATCCGAGTCGGACCTGG
Organism: Candidatus Binatia bacterium; assembly: GCA_026004215.1. Classification (GTDB taxonomy): domain Bacteria; phylum Desulfobacterota; class Binatia; order HRBIN30; family HRBIN30; genus HRBIN30. Next base: position 280,749 of record BPIR01000001.1, on the reverse strand, counting down.
AGCGAAAAGCGGGCGGGAGGTGCCCATCACGTACCGCGGCGAGGAGATCGTCATCGGCGTGAAGGGGCGCATTCGCTTTGAAATTCGCGGTCAAGAATACCTACTCGGTCCGGGCGACGTCTTACACTTCAAAGGCGATATCCCTCACTTTTGGGAGAACGCTGCCGCCGGAGAGTCGCAAATGTACATGATCTGCGCGTTTTCTTACGAACGTTGACTGGCAGTGCCATGTTCGAGTTTGCCTTCGAGCCAGAAGAAGAACTTGCTCGCAAAACGGCCCACGCATTTGCCCTCGAGGTGTTACGCCCCTCTGCCCGCCAGCACGAGCAAGCCGGCGTCTCCGCCGCCGTTGCCCGGCAGTACCGCGACTTAGGATTTTCTACGATGGAGGTTCCCGAGCATTTCGGTGGCTCGGGGCAGGGTGCAGTGGCCAAATGTCTGGTGCTCGAGGAATGCGGCTGGGGGGATGCTGGGGCGACCCTGGCGCTGGAAAATTTATCCTGGCTTGAGCCCGTTCTCCAAGAGATTCCCGACAGCGACAGAGCCCGACTCCTCGCTGCTTTTGATGCCGACCCGGAGCAACGCCTGGCGTTCAGCGATGCCCGGGAACACGTAACAGAAGTCCAACCAGGACGTCTTTCCGGAAACCTACCCTTTGTCGCCGCACGTGCCCCTAATTGGCTGTTGCTTCGCACGGAGACAGGCCTGGTGCTCTTGGATGCAAGCTTGTTCTCCTGTCGCCCCCTCCAGCCCGCCGGTGTCGAAGCGGCTGGGGCCTCGGCTGTTCAATTCGACCACGCCGTCCCTCGTTGGCTATGTACTACACCCGCAACATCGGACCGAGTCTGGGCCCACGTGCGGATCGCTTTAGCGGCGATGCTCGTGGGCGTGTCCCGTGCTGCGCTGGAATACGCGTTGGAATACGCGCGCCAGCGGCGGGTCTTTGGCCGGCCCATTGCGCAACACCAAGCGCCGGCGTTTTTGCTCGCCGACATGCACACGAGTATCGCGGCAGCGCGTCTGGCAACGTGGTTTGCGGCCAAGGCTTATGACGACAAAGATGCCGATGCGCCTCGCCACGCGGCACATGCCTTCCTCGAAGCCGCGGAGGCCGCTTTGTTTTGTACGCGCGAAGCCGTGCAACTGCTCGGTGGTCACGGATTTCTTCGCGACCACCCTGTCGAGAAGTGGATGCGTGACGCCCGGATCCTATCGCTGCTCGCCGGAGGGCGCGACGGCGCCTGCGAGGATTTGAACAGGTGGGACCAAATGGGATTCGAGGTCGCCAAGCGAAGCGATCGGGCCGGCCAGGAGGATCGACGATGAAGTTTGGAATGCTGCATCTTTTGGAAAACCCAGCGGGGAAAACCGAACACCAAGTCGTACACGAGCAAATGGAAATTCTGCAGGCGGCAGAGGAGCTGGGCTTCGACTCCGTATGGCCGGCGGAGCATCACTTCTCCGAATACGGCTACTGCGTGTCCACTGCATTGATGCTTGCCGCGCTCGTGCCGGTGACGCGTCGCATTCGGTTGGGAACTGGGATCGTCATTCTTCCCTTTCACAACCCTGTGCGTGTCGCAGAGGAGTTCGCACTTCTGGATCTCATGAGCGATGGCCGTGTGGATTTTGGCGTAGGCCGCGGATACCAGCCGCACGAGTTTCGGGGATACGGCATCGACCAGTCGCAATCCCGCACCATGTTTTTCGAGGCGCTCGACATCGTCCTTCAGGCGTGGACTCAAGAGCGGGTGAACTTTTCCGGGAACCATTACCGAGTTCAGGATCTTCCCGTGCGGCCCAAGCCGTACCAGAAGCCGCATCCACCGGTGTGGATGGCCGCGCTCAGTCCAGAAAGCTTCCTTTTAGCCGGAGAGCGAGGATTCAACTTGCTGTGTGCCCCTGTTTTCGGCTTTGGGGGAAGCTCTGGCGTGGAGAACCTGAATACCTATCGCAAGGCACTGGTCGCGCACGGGCACGACCCCGCCACCCGAGAGATCGCCGCACTGGTGATGGTGTATGTGAGTGATACGGCCGAGCAAGCGGCGCGAGACTTCGCGGACCCGGTCATTTGGTACTACCGGACGTTTGCCAAGTACATCGCTCCACCACCGGGCGAGTCGCCCATCAAGACCTATGAGCCCTACGTGGGTGTCCGGGATATGGCAGCACAAGTGACTTGGGAGCAACTGCAAATGGCGGGGGCTGTGGTGTGCGGATCTCCCGTGGAATGCGTGGAACGGATTCGCCAGTTACACGATTTGTTTGGCTTCACGACTTTGCTGTGCTGGACCCGCCTTGGCGGGCTGGACCACCAGAAGGTCATCCACAGCATGGAACTGATGCAACGGTACGTCATTCCCGAGCTGCGCGACCTTGCACCCCAACACGCCTGGGCTTGAGCGCCGGCGGTCGGAGAGGCCCTATGCTCCAATTCGACATCGACCGTGAAACCCAGCAAATGCTCGAGATCATTGGTTGGTTGGGACGCGAACACATGCGCCCGCTCGGCCTCGAAGCAGACCGCCAGCATCGTCCGATTCCGCCGGATCATCCTTTCTTCGAGCTAGTCTGGAAGCTCGGCATTGGTCGGCGCGTCTGGGGGGACGACGAGCGTGCCGCCTCCGGGCAGCGCTTCACGACGCGGCGCAACGTACTGCTCGCTGAAGAAATGTCTTACTGGGACCGCGGCGTCGCGGTAGCGCTCCCGGGTCCCGGACTCGGCGGCCCCCCGATCGCTCTTCTCGGGACCCCGGAACAAAAGAAACGCTTTCTCGGGATTTTCAACGACCCCGACAAACCCCATTGGGGGGCGTTCGCCATGACCGAACCGGGAGCCGGTTCGGATGTTGCCGCGATTCGGACTCGCGCACGTCGCCAGGGAGACTATTGGGTCCTCGATGGGGAAAAAATGTTTTGCTCCAACGGCGCGCGGGCCGATTGGGTGGTGGTATGGGCCACCGTCGACCCGGCTCTCGGCCGCGAAGGGCATCGTGCCTTTGTGGTCGAAAGGGGAACCCCCGGATTCCGAGTGGACCGCATCGAGAACAAAATGGGCCTGATTGCGTACGAAAGCGCGGCTCTCGTGTTCGAAGAGTGCCGTGTACCCGGTGCGAATCTTCTCGGTGGCGAGGAATCCTATCGAGAGCGTGCCGGGTTCAAGGGGGCCATGCAAAGCTTCAACGCCACGCGGCCAGTGGTGGCTGCCATGGCAATCGGTATTGCACGGGCCGCCTACGACCATGCGCGCGACTTCGTTCGAGCAGCTTACGCCAGCTCGCGACCGCTTCCGCGCTACCGCCGCATGCTCGACAAGCTTGCGTGGATCGAGCGGAAAATTGCTTGCGGGCGACTCCTTTGCTGGCAAGCCGCGTACTTAGCCGACGTCCAACAGCCAAATGTCGCCGAAGCATCGATGGCAAAAGCGTATTGCCCGCAAGTTGCGCAAGAAGCCACAGCGCTGGCGATGGAAATCGTTGCCGACACGGGCGCGACCAAAGACGGACTAGTAGAAAAGTGGTTCAGGGATGTGAAAGCAATGGATATTGTCGAAGGGACCGGACAGATCCAGCGCCGCATCATTGCCCGTCATTTGACGGGATTGCCCGAAGCCTGATGCCGATGACGGCTCGCATTTCCACGGGCGGAGTGCCCGCACGAACCCGGGGGTAACCAATGGCCAATCAAGGGCGCGTTGCCGTATTTGTTGGACCCAACCAAAGGTTCGAGATCAGAACGTATCCCATACCCGAGCCTGGGCCTGGCGAAATTCTCGTGCGCGTGCACCAGGCGAACGTTTGCGGCTCCGATGTCCATGTATGGAAGGGCGAAATGGAGCGCATGGGCCGCCTTCCGCCGACCGTTTTGGGGCACGAGGCTACTGGCACCGTAGCCGCACTTGGTGCTCAGGCCGAAACGGATTCTCGCGGCACGCCTTTACGCGAGGGCGACCGCATCGTGTGGGCCTACTACGTTCCCTGCCGCCGATGCCCCGTGTGCTTGCGAGGGAAGGAACACGCATGCGCCATGAGCCTGATCAGCGTGCATCGCCCTTGTGAGTTCCCGCCTCACTTCGTGGGCGGTTTCGGAGAGTACTACGTCATCCGTGCTGGCCAAGCCCGGTTTCGAGCTCCCGCGGAACTGAGCGACGTAGAGCTCGCGGGCGCGAACTGCGCATTAGCGCAAGTGCTCTTCGGCCTCGAGCGGGTGGACTTGAGGTGGGGTGAATCTCTGGTCATCCAAGGCGCCGGCGGTCTCGGCCTTTATGCAGTCGCCGTAGCCAAGGAAATGGGAGCAAACCCGATTGTCGTCATTGACGGCAGTGAAGCCCGCTTGCGTCTGGCGCAAGCACTGGGTGCCGACGCCACAATCGCTCTCCCGGAGTTTCCAGACCCACGGGCCCGCACCGCGGAAGTCCAGAAGCTAACCGGCAACTGGGGCGCCGATGTGGTCGTCGAAGTCGCTGGCACACCGGATCCCTACCCCGAGGGTATCCGCATGCTCGCCCGGGGAGGCCGCTACTTAGCGCTGGGGAGCGTGGTGCCCGGTCGCACCTTTGCCGCCGATCCGTCGCTGCTCATCGGTCCAAACCGATCGGTGATCGGGGTCTCACTGTACCCCGCGCGCACTCTCTTCCAAGCCGTGGAGTTTTTGCGACGCAATCAGCATCGCTACCCACTTCACTCCATTGCAGCAGAAACTTTCTCGCTCGATCAAATGGACGAGGCGTTTACCGCAGCCGCTACGGGCTCAGCCGGACAGGGCGGGTACCGGCGGATTGCGGTTCGGCCTTTCTTGTAGGTGAGCAGCATGATCGATCATTCGACCGCGCGCGCATCGCTTTCCTGTATTCCGCAACCACGCCTTTTTATTGCGGGAGCTTGGGCAGAGCCCCACGGTTCGAAGCGAATGCCCGTGACCGACCCGGCAACCGGTGAGCGGTGGGGCGAAATCGCGGAGGCAGACGATGTGGACGTCGATCGTGCCGTCAAGGCGGCCCGCACAGCATTCGAATCGCACTGGGCAAAAACGAGCCCAGCAGAGCGACGGCGCGTGCTGCAGAGGCTCGCCGCCGTTGTGGACGCGCACCGCGAAGAACTTGCCCTGCTGGAAATGCTCGATGTGGGTATGGTTCGAGCCGTTGCCCAGAACTTCGGTGTCAAAGCCCTCGCGCGCAATCTCGAATACTACGCTTCGTGGTGCGATAAGATTTACGGGACAGTGGTCCCCGTGCCCGGGGCAGAGGCAGCGCTCGACTACTGGAAACGAGAGCCCTACGGCGTGGTGGCAGCGATTACGGCGTGGAACACACCGCTCGTTTTCTTGGGGTCGAAACTCGGTCCTGCGCTTGCGACCGGCAATACGGTCGTGGTCAAACCCTCGGAGCTCGGATCCGCATCCACATTGCGCTTTGCTGAGCTGTGCCTCGAGGCCGAAGTGCCTCCCGGCATCATCAACGTAGTTACGGGGGGTCCCGCAACCGGCCGGGCCTTGGTGGAACACCCGGGGGTCGACAAGATTTCGTTCACGGGCGGGTGCAGCACGGGCAAAACTGTTGCAGCACTGGCCGCGCAAGGACTGAAGAAGAGCACGCTCGAACTAGGCGGAAAGTCGCCCCAGTTGGTATTTGCGGATGCCCCGGTCGACCGCGCGGTCGCTGGTACAGCGCTGGGAGGGCTCGCACTGTCCGGTCAAGCATGTGCCGCTGGCACGCGGATTCTCGTGCACGCCAGCATTTTCCAAGAATTCAGCGAAAGGTTGGTGGCGTTCGTACGCGGCCTACCCGCAGGCGACCCGTTGGCCCCGGCGACGTTGCTTGGGCCCTTAATTTCGGCCGAACACCGCGAGCGAGTGGAAGGCTACGTTGCGTTAGCGGAACACGAGGGTGCAACGTTCTTCCTGCGCAGCGAGCGACCCGGAGGGGACCTCTCCAGCGGCTTTTTTCTGTCGCCTACGATCGTCACCGGTGTGTCACCGGATTCTCGCCTCTGGAAGGAGGAGATATTCGGCCCGGTGCTCATCTTGCGCTCGTTTTCCGAGGAGGAGGAAGCCGTGATGCTCGCTAACTCCACTCGCTACGGGCTAGCCGCAGGCATTTGGACAACCAACGTCGGACGCGCCCACCGAGTGGCGGGGCAGATCCAAGCAGGGGTCGTGTGGATCAATAGCTACGGCAACCTTCCGTACACCGTTCCGTTCGGTGGCTTCAAGGAAAGCGGTTGGGGTCGAGAGGCCGGCAGGGAAGCTCTTGCCGAGTACACGCAAATCAAAAACGTATTTGTGAGCCTTGCCTGAGAACGAGCACCCTCGAGGCCTCACCCCCGGGCGTTCCATGTTCACGGCTCTCGAATACCCTTACGAGCGAACAGGAAAACACCTCCGGCTGCAACCAGAACCCCAATCAATTGGCGCACCGAGGGCACCTCGCCGACCAAAACAAATGTGGCCACCAAGGAGAGCAAAGGAACGGTGGGCACGACCAGCACCGTAGCGCGGGCGAGGTCAATTCGCAGCAACGATCCGTACCACAGCATCGTTCCCCCGTAGCTGAGTAAAAGTCCTTGCACAGCAACCCATGCCCAGGGAACGGCCGACTGTACAAATGGGTCAGAGACTTCGCCAAAGCCCGCCCCGGCGATTAGGCCGAGCAGTATTCCGCCCCAAACATAGCGAGCGGCGGCAAGCACGTCCGGCGGCACGCCCCGCAGCCATCGCAGCACGATTAAATGAGACAGTTGCCAGCACAATGGCGTGGCCAGTAGGTACCAAGTGCCGCCTCCCAACCGGAAACCCTGGAGTCCCAGCGCAAGGCCCAACCCCGACAAGATCAAGAGCGTAGCCACGACCCGTTCTCGGCTCGGCCGCACGCCCAAGACCAGCCAGGACAAGATGAGGGAGTATACGGGTTCGATCTGCAGGCACAGGAGCGTTTCGATCGCACTGGAACGCGATGCACCCGCGAAGAACAATGTAAAGGCGACCGTCGTTCCCAGCCCCCCGAGCAGCACCAATTGCCCAGCGTGACCGGGGTTCACAAGCGAGGCCAGTCGGCCCCGCCAAAGGAGTACGAACACCGCAGCTAACGCAGCGAACCACGACGTGAGCACCGTCACCAAGAACGGCGGTGCACCACGCGTGGTAATGCTTGCCACAGCGGGCACGAAAGCCCCGTTCACGGCACAGAGAATGGCCAAAACAACTCCGGTCCGCTCCGCAGATGCCGGAGCCGCCCCAACGCAGTGCGACCCCTCGGTTTCGACGGCGCGTCGCCTCAGCGCTTCCATGACCAACCTGGAAACGGCAAGCCTCGCCTGCTGTCGTATCCAACGTGCACCGCAGAAACGCGGCCCTCGGGGTCTACCAACACAAACGTCGGAGTGCCGCTGATTCCGTATGCTACGAAAGCCTTTCGGAACTCGTCAGCGGCGACAACGCTTGGAAATGCTCCCTGGTAACTCTGGAAAAACCGATCCAACTCCTCGCGGGGCTCGTCAGAAATGGCGACGACCTGCACCCCGCGCGTCTCCGCAAACGCCATAAGCTCGGCGAGTGACGCTTTACACGCCGCACACCAAGTGGCCCAGAAGAACAATAGGTGTTCGCCTCGGCCGGCCAGGCTGCGCGGAACCTCGCCTCGGTACGGTGTAACATCGAGTTCCGGAGCCACACTGCCCACTTTGGGTGGCCCGGGCAACGATGGCCAGCGCAACGGGTAACGGCCGGCGACGAGCCGCAGAACCTCCCTTCGCTCGCCGCGGAGAACCTCGAGTGCCAGCCGCTCACCCGGTCGCGCCATCATGATCCAGCTCCGCACCTGCCCCTTTTCGGTGAATGGCTTCCCCGGAGGCCCGACTAGGATGTCGCCTTGCCTTAGCCCGGCCGCATCTGCGGGAGACTCTGGGTACACGGTCGTTACGGCGGCGGCTCCGGGTAAGAGCCCTGCAGCTCTGACAATATGCTCTGGCGGAGAACGGAACTGAATGCCCATCCAGCCGGGCAACGCCGCCTGAGCCGTGGCGACATCCTCATCATAGCTAGGGAAGGGGGGCCCCAAGCGCACCCCGGGCTCAGGCAGGTCGCCCCCAGGCAAGCGGAGATCCTCACATGCGACGAGCGAGGCAAACGCGGCCGCTTCTTCCGGGTCCGCCTTCGTCTGCAAGTACTGCAAGCCTGCAATGCGTAGAAGTATTTTGCGCATGCGAAGCAAGGCAGCCTGCCTCACTTCCATGCGGTAACTCGTCGCTGCCGCATATCGGGCGTTCCTGCGCAAAAGGCGGAGTCGAGCGAAAACCTCCTGATCTTGCTCGGTGTAAGCGCGCAGTGCCGGCAGTAGTTCTGCCCCTAAAGCCTTTCTCGCTTCAGCGTCGAGTTCCGGCGGCGCGAGTTTCGCCAGGCGATGGCTCCACTCCTTGTTTGCACTGAGAAACCTCTGCCAGTTCGCCTCGCTGGCGTCGTGCCAAGCGCCACGCCACGAGCGGCTGACATTGCGCAGTTGCTGCGCCACATCAGCCAGGCTTTTCGTGCGCTCCGAGATCTCTGCCAGGGAACGCGCGCTGAACAAACCGTAGGCATGGCCAATGGAATCGAGAACTCGGAGGTGAGGCTCCCATCGCTGTTTGTGCATCCATGCCAGGGTCAAAAGCGAATCAGCAAATTGTTCTAACTCGACACCGGCGCCCTCCGCATGGCGCTCTACCAACCGAGCCAAATACTCGTCCGACGTGCGTAGCGGCACGTCGGGTGTATCATCCGTGGCCAAAACAACATCATGAGCTCGAAATAAACTCCGCTCCCGTGCCCACGCTCTCAGCATATGAAACGCATGGCCAACGTTGTTCTTCCCGACGTTTTCCGGGTAACAGCCGTATGCTGGTCGCTCCTTCGTGGAGGAGAAGTAGCCACATATCGTACGGTGGCGGCTATCTGCATCGCGGGTCTCCAAGGCGAGGCGCGCGAACGCGCCGGAAAAACATTGCGACATCAGGAGAACCACCCGCACCGCAGGATTCAACTTGGCCAGCAACCGAGCAAACTCGGCGACGGACAATCGTTCCTCATTGCCCCAAAGCACAATGAAGTTGTTGTCGAGGTCTTGCTCGTTCTTCGTTCCGTGGTCGGTCACGAACACGAACAACGTATCGCCTGGCCGAAGCCGTTCTGCCGCTTCTTCGAACCAAGAGTTTAGAGCGTCCCGACGGGCCACGAGGAGCCGAAACTGCAGCAAGTTAGAATTTTCGTACTCCACCCGCGCCTTCAGCCAACGAGCTCCGGAACTGCCCTCGACGAGCCACAAGTCTCGGTGCCGAAAACCCCGCGAACGTACAGCTAGGTCCGGCGCTGGGTCTTCACCGTCTCCACTGAAAATGGTGAAGTGCGAGGGAGGAACGCCGGCAGCCGACAAAAGTTCCACCACATGTCGCAAATGCAAAAAATGGGAACGATAGTTTTGCTCGCGGTTTCCGCCGCCGTTGATCAGCAGTACGTACAGGCGCGCGGGGTCCAGCGCCGGACCAGCCGCGGCCAGCAGTGGCCCACCGCCTGGAGCGGCAGGATCCGCCACCGGACGCCGGCAGCTTGCGTGCATGCCGGCCGCCACACACACCATGCACAGGCCAGTGAGCAGGAACCAGGAGAATCGGAACGAACGCACGCGCGGACGGTAGCAAAGAAGGTCGAGGGGAAGCGACACCCCACTTTGCATTCCCACGGGAATGCACCGGGCTTTGCTTGATTCCGCCACGGCCTTGCGGCAAACAACTGTTCACCTAAGGCGTGCAAGGAAGGAGGACGAGCGATGCAAGTCGTCGACGCGGACGCCCATGTCATCGAGGGCCGAGAGTTGATCGCAGAACTGATGGAACGCTTTCCGGACAAGATCCGTTTCAGCGACCCTGGAGATGGGGATACAGCGCTGTACATCGAGGGTCGGCCGTATCCCCAATCGAAAGGCCCCGGCGCGGGCTGTCGCGCGGAGGAGGGTATGTGCCTGGAGCGCGGTGCCAACCCGTTTACAGCGGAAGGGGTTCTGGCCGACGCGGACAAAGACGGCATCGACCGCCTCGTATTTTTTCCGAGTGCCGCTCTTGGCTTGCCTGGTTTCGTTGACCTCCGCTTCGCGGCCGAATTTGCAAAAGCCTACAACCGTTGGATGGCTGAATATTGCCGTGCGGGACATGGCCGATTCTTTGGCGCGGCATTGGTACCTATCGAGGACGTGGCCGCCTCCATTGCCTTGATGCGCGAGGCGAAAAAGCTCGGTTTGGTGGTCACGATGATTCCCGCGGTCTTAAGAGAGCGTAATCTGGATCATCCCGACTTGGATCCGTTTTACTCGGCTGCGGAGGATCTCGACATGCCGCTCGGAATCCACGGGGCACCAGGAATTCACCTACCTAAATTGGGCACGGAGCGCTTCGATAACTACCTCAAAGTTCACGTGATCAGTTTCCCCTTCGACATGATGGTCGCCTCCACAGCCCTTATTTTAGGCGGCGTCCTGGAGCGCCACCCGAAGCTCCGCGTGGCCCTCCTGGAATCGGGAGTCGGCTGGGTTCCTTACTTTATGGAACGCATAGAGGAGCATTTAGAGAAGCGCGGCCGGCTCACACCGGAATGCAAGCACGAGCCTAAAGAGTACATCGCCAGAGGGCAGTTGTACGTGAGCTGCGAGGCGGGCGAATGCGCCATTCCATTGGCAGTGGAGCAATTGGGCTCTGAATTCATCATGTACGCGAGTGACTACCCGCACTGGGACAGCGAGTGGCCGGAATCCACCAAGCCGCTGCGCGACCGCACAGATTTACCTCTAGAAGTCAAAGAAAAAATCTTGGGAGGCAACGCCACGCGGTTTTATGGTCTCCCGGCATAGGAGTGACCGAAATGGGATTGCTCGATCGTTTCCGGCTCGATGGCAAAGTTGCCATTGTCACTGGCGCTGGGCGGGGCATTGGGCGGGCATGTGCTCTCGCCTTTGCAGAAGTGGGAGCTCACGTGGCGTGTGCGGCCCGCACCGAAGAACAAATCCAGGACACCGCAGCTCGAATCCAGCAAATGGGCCGGAGTGCGATTGCGGTTCGATGTGACGTCAACCAACGCACTGACCTCGAGCAGCTCGTCGAGGCCACAATGGCGGAGTTCGGCCGTATCGACATCCTAGTGAACAACGCCGGAGGTACGCCCCCTTGCGAGGCGCTGTACACGAGCGAACGGATGTTCGAAGAGGCGTTTCACTTCAACGTAACATCGGCTTTTCTGCTCACCCGCCTGGCGGTACCTCACATGTTGCGTCGTGCAGGGGAGGGCGTGGTTCTCAATATCTCGTCGGCGGCTGGGAGATTCCCACTGGCGGGCTTCGTGGCGTACAGCACTGCGAAGGCGGCGCTATCCCACATGACGCGAGTGCTCGGACAAGAGTTTGCTCCCAAAGTGCGGGTAAATGCCATCGCCGTGGGGGCTACGGAAACCAGCGCCTTGGTCCCGTTTCTCAACGACGAGCTGCGAGCGAAAATGGAGGCGCTAACGCCTATGCGCCGTCTTGGCACGGTAGAAGATATCGCCCTCGCGGCACTCTATTTGGTTTCCCCCGCCTCGAGTTGGGTAACTGGCAAGGTGTTCGAGGTGGACGGTGGTACGGAAACCTCCAATTGGCCCTTTCCACCCCCCACGCTCTGACTGCCGACAATAGCATCCTTCCCTTTACGGATGCCGACACTTCACCCGAGTTGTCGGCCATAGGCAGCCATGATAACTCGCAACCAGTGACCAACCCGCGGCGCGACCTGCTCGTTTGGATCGACATGGAAATGACGGGATTGGATCCAGACCGCGATCAAATTCTGGAAATCGCCTCGTTGATTACAGACTCCGATCTGGAGATCGTCGCGGAGGGACCGGTTTGTGCAATCCATCACCCCGATGAAGTGTTTGCGGCTATGGACAGTTGGAATCGAGAACACCACACGGAGTCGGGGTTGCTCGATCGGTGTCGCACCTCGGGGATTACGGTCCAAGAAGCCGAGCAACGTACACTTTCCTTCGTTCGCGCTTATTGCGAGCCCCGATCGGCACCCCTATGCGGAAATTCGGTTTGGCAGGACCGCCGCTTTCTGGCGCGCTACATGAAGGAGCTCGATCAGTATCTCCACTATCGGATCGTGGATGTCAGCACGATCAAAGAGCTGGTTCGGCGTTGGTTTCCTGGTGGTCCGCCTCCGCCCCAAAAACGCAAGGCTCACCTAGCGGCAAGCGATATTTTGGAATCTATTCAAGAACTCCGGTTTTACCGGGAGCACTATTTTCGCAAACCGACGCCGTGACGGCCTGGCAATCTTCGGCGCACGGGGATCTCTAGGAAGCTGCCGCCTTCACCTTCCCTAAGGTGCCAAAGGAAAGAACTCGAAGCTCAGAGATTGTTGGCTATGCCGAGGGCAACGGGAATGTTTGAGCTTGCGAGCATTCCGCGATCACGGCTGCGTCTTCCGGCCGCATATGATTCCCATGTGGGTCCAACCCTTCGCCTTCGCGGGCAAGCCAGGAAACATCGGCGAGGCTCTCGGGTGCTCTCACTTTCCAGCGACTGCCATCCCTTGCCCCGGCGGCACGAGGAACCGAGGCCCAATGCAGCAGAATATAAGCGAGCCGAGCAGGGGTGCTGAATGTGGCGGTATTGGGGGTTGTGGTGCGCAGCGGTTCTTGGGGCATCGAGCGCCTCCCCATGGATCCCGTCTGCCGCCGCCTCGCTGATACTGGCCAGCGTATCGGTGTTTCTCGCCTGCATCTGCGACTCGCAGGCGGTGGAACGTCGAGCACTGAGCCGGCCGGAAGCAGTAACGGGGATCGTCTTCGCTTTCGCTGTCGCCGTGTGGTTCCGGTTGCAGTATCTGGACACCGTCCCTGCCGGATATCTTTACGAAGTGCTGAATTTCGTTCACTTCGCCCAGTACCTCAAGGAGCATGGCTTCCCCTACGAGCCGTACGCCTGGTACGCGCACACCCTGTTTTCGTATGCGATTGCGGTCGTCAATCTCCTTGTTCCCGACAACCTCGCGGCACTGCGATGGGCCCAGTTCTGGATCAGTTTGCTCACTGTGGGAGCCATAGGCTGGTGTGCGTGGAGCTTGTTGGGGCCCACAACGGCTTGGATCACCACGGCGCTCGTGGCAACGTCTTGGTGGCATGTGTGGGCCACGCGCAATGGCTACCACCAGTTTTTGACGCCTTTATTCCAGGCCCTGGTTCTCGTCGGGTTGATCCAGGGTCTACGTAAGGGAAGTCCACGCTATCTCGCCGTGGCAATCGTTGGCGTGGCGGGAGGCCTGCACGCCTATTGGGCGCTCTACCTGATGCCACCTTTCGCCATGCTCGTGATCGCCCTGTACATCTGGCAGTATCCCGACCACTGGCCGCGCGTTCGCGGGAACGTAGGCGTTGCGACTATGGCCGCGACGCTACTGAGTTTACCGGCTGTTTGGGCAGCCATCATCGCACCTGAGGGCTTTTCTTACGTGTTCCGTGGTCTCGACCCCGTACGCGTCGGGGCTGCGAGCATCGGGGAAAAACTAGCCGCAAACGCCTCTTTTCTCATATCTGCCTTCTTTCCTCCCCTCGGGGCGACCGACCGGCCTCCCGCGGTCGTGGATTATCTGGTGCGAGGCAGTTGCTTGATTGGCCTGGGAGTGGCAATACGCCGTGCGCCCTCCCATCTGAGCACGGCCGCCATCCTGCTCTTGCTTGCCATCAACCTCGTAGGTTTGCTCGGCGCAATTACAAATGAATTCTACATTATCGCGATCTTCCTGCCGTTGTTTTTACTGGCTGGCCTCGGCTGCACCACACTGATCGAGACCGCGGCATCGTTCTCGCGGGGGCTACGGTACCTCCTCATTGGTGGGTTTGCGCTGGCGTGGGCCTACTTCGGCTATGGCAGTGTCCAGCGTTTTTTCGGTGTGTGGGCCTACCGCATGTTTCGGTCCCCGGACCATCCGCAAGGGGTAGCCTTCCTCCTGCTTCCGCACTGGCGACAATGCGCACAGGGTGGGACCTGCATGGTGCCGGGCAAAGAGCCGGGCAGGGACTTCGAGGAGGAAGCCCTATCTCTCGGCACACGACTGCCGAACTATGCCTGGTTGCACGCACTTGGCCGCGTGAATTCGGCGCACATCGCATTCCCCCCTGTCGAAGTTGCCGAAGCAAAGCCGCTTCGCCTCGTCCTTCCTGCTGCGCCACATATCGAACGGCGATTGCAACCGGCATGGATGGAACTGTACCCAACGGCCAAGGTCAGCACGATCCAGGCACCGCCACCCTGGAACAAGAATGGTCCGGTGAAGCTCGCTCGACTGATCGAAATTCCGTGGGAAGCAATCGAAAAACGCTATCTCGGCACCTTGGGACCCGGAATCCGAAAGGCTTTACTTTGGATCCCTGAAGCTGGCCCATACGAATTTCGCCCATTGTTGCCATGGTCAACAACGAGTGGGTTTTTGGTAGAAAAACTCCTCAGCGAAGGCACGGTTTACCTAGAGCCTGGTTATCACCTGCTCGTGGTGCCAGTCAGTACGTGGGGCTGGACGGGATGGCAAATCCGGCGCTTCGGCCTTGGCTGGGACGCGCTCGACCGGTACGTCGTGGCCGTCACGGATGTGGAAATCGAGCGCCTAATCAAGCCATATTTAGGCCGTTCGGCCCGTATGGTCGATAAGGAATGGGTGCTGCACGCGACGATTTCGCTACCTGGACCCATCTGGGACATGGCGTTCTGTCCGGGCCATTCTGTTGCCGCAATCATTGACGGCCGACTTTACCGCATTCAGGTCGAGACTCACGAGGTAGCCGAACTTGGTGTTGTAGACCTTCCCGATCCGTTCGTCCGCTGCACCGCAGAAGGCATTGATCTGGTCGGACGAGATGGGCGGTGGCTTCGATTTCAAGGCCGCCTGCACGAACAACCGCCACTACCGTGCGGGGTACGAGCGATGACAAAGAACAACGATAGGATGGCCGCGCTGTGCGGCAACAGCCAAATTTGGCAGCTCGACGGACCGGTGCTGTACATGGTCGACCGTTTCGGCCAGCCCCTCGTTCAGCCCGTCGCCATCGAATTCTGCAACGGCCTCTACCACGTGCTCGATGCTGCGTTTGGCGAATGGCTCACCTACTCGCCCGATGGCGCACTTGTAGAGTCTAAACCGATGCCGCACATTTGGTGGGACTCCGAACTCACGTGCGACGCCGAACAAACCCTGTACGTCCTCGAGTGGGCAACTGGGCGCCCCGCGTTCAGTGCAGATCGGCACTTGCTGTTCCATCCCGTCTTTCGGCGGCCCGCGTTATTCGTCCGCGGCGCGGAATGGTTCCACGGGTTCGGGTTCCGGAAATTTATTGTATCCCAAGATTTGGGCGCTTGGACGCGAGACCGTACACTGGAGATTCTCCAGCGCCTCCAACCTGCTTCGGTGCCGCGATTAGACGGGTAAACCAGACAGCTCTTTCATGCGCCGCAGCAGAGCTTGGTCTTTCCGAGCTTCCGCCAATATTTTTTCGATGTACGCCCGCTTGAAGCGCTGGCGCTGCTCATGGGTTTGCACCACCTCAGGCACGTACTCCCAACCTTCTTCCTGCTCGAACGGCTCGATCTCACGATGAAGCCGGAAGAAGTAATCCGCTAAGTCCGCATCCAGGCCCAAACGTTCCAGAGCCTGCGTCAGTGGATGTTTTCCCGGTCGGGCCTCGAGCAAACCTTCTCCGGCCGCGCCACCTTGGCCGATTCCCAGCGCCCGCTTTCCGAGTTTCGCCTTGGCTTGGGGAGGCGGACCGAGGTGAAATGCAGCAATGGCTTCCTCGGGCGGGCAATGTACGAGAAACCACTTGGTCACGTAACCGCTGCCGATGGTCTCGGTCGGCGGTTGCCACTCGAACAGCTCGCGGCGGGAGATGCCGCATGCGCGCTCCGCAAAATCTGCCCAGATTTCCATGTGATTGCGCGTCAAATAACCGCCAGACTCCGTCGCAAATGCCTGACTAATCGCGCGCAATGCTTTGCCCTGTGCGATGCGGCTGAACTGACCCGCTATGCAGCGCGTGGCATCCATGTGGATGAAGTCCTTGATCAGCTCCTTCGCTGCAGCCAGTGAGGCTTTTCCCGAGAGCAGTAACCCAAAGGCCGTCTCTGGCGCCTGCGGCAATGCGAGGCAAAATTCGGCGAGTTCTTCCACCAGCTCCTCGTGGCTTTGCTGTTCGCTGCGCTGAAAGGTTCGCCCGGGCGGAGGCCAGCCGATTTCCGGAAACGTGTACTCGCCACGAATGATCTGGGCCCAAGCCCGGCGCATGTTGGCGTACAAAAGCAACCAGTGTTTCAGCGTCGTACGCAACCGTTGCTGTTGGCTCGCATCGCTGGCGATCTCAGCCGTTATTTCCCAAACGGGTTCGCACACAAAGCTGCGGAAATCTTCGTACGCACGCCAGTAGGCCACGGCATCGTCGCTCAGGCCAAAGGCCCGCTTCATGTATTCCGCGATTCCTCTCTGGCAAAGCCACGGGCGCTCGTCCCGCACGACGTCCAGCAATACGCCCTCGGCACCCAGGGCCGTGACGGCAAAACCCGACTCGAAGGTATCGAATTGAAATTGAAGCCGGGCATATTTTGCCTGCAGCGTCTCCGGGCAAGGATAGTGAGCTTCCAGTTCTGCGAGAGAAACACCAAAAGCCTCCGCAAAGCGCACAAACAGGTCGCGCGGCGGGGCGGTCACTTGATAAAAACCCGTCTTACGGTTGACAATCGGGCTCAACGCCAGGAACAACCCCCGGCGCGGACACCGCGCGATCATCGCCGCGCTGCCCTGGGCGTCGAGCCGTATGAACTGATAGTATTCTTTGATCCAACGGCGCATGGCTTCCCGATCCACGCGGCCGTATTTCAGAGCCTCCGCTAAGTCCGGCTCGAGCGCGAAATCCCGGATCAGGGATCTAAGCTCGTCAATAAAGTCTTCCACCGGGAGCGGCGCCGGGGGACGCTCAAATGCGTACAGTTCCAAAAAGTCGCTGCTGTTGGGCAGCACGTTCGACGACACGCTGCTTGGCTCGCTCGCTGTGCGGTTCATCGCCGTCTTCCCCTTCGATCACAGTCGCAAAATGCGCCCCTCGCTTAACACGGTAGGCGTGCCGTATGGAAGCATCCTGCGCGAACCTGCCAGTGACGACCACCGGCACCAGCCCAGCGAGGGAAACCGGAAGCGAACGAACACATAGCCCAGTGGGCGAGCATTAACGCCGCGAGCGGGGGGCACTGCTCGGTCGCGCTCGCGCTACTGGTCCGTTGTCGCGCCCCCAGCCAGCCGGGCTGCGGCTAAGGCGGCGAGTTCCCTGCGCTGCGGTTTACTCGTGGGCCCAAAGGGAATTTCGTGTCGCTGCACGAGCACGAAGTCGCTCGGGCATTTGTATGCCGATAGTTTCTCCCGGCACCACTGCCGCCATGCGGCCTCGTAATTGACCCCGTCGCGCGAAACGACCAGCGCCACCAGTCGCTGGTCGAATCCGTCTGGTGGAAGGCCGACCACGAACGCGGCTTCGACGCTCGGGTGTTCCGCGAGAATACTTTCCACCTCGAGGGGTGATACGTTAATTCCCTTGCAGCGCAAGAGTTCCTTTTTTCTTCCGACAAAGCGGAGCTCCCCGCGCTCGTCAAAAAAGCCCAAGTCTCCAGTCCAAAAGAACCCCTGGGTGTCCAGATACGGGCGCGGATGATCCCCCTCGTAACCCTGAAAAAGACCAGGCCCGCGCACGACAATTTCCCCGGTCTGGCCACTGGCGCATTCCTGCCCGTTCTCGTCCATGATCTTGATCTCCACCCGGGGTAATGGTTTTCCGATCCCCGTCGCGCGTACGTGCTCGGAATCCCGCCAACTGAGCGCAGTAACGTAGCCAGACATCTCCGTCATTCCGTATCCGGTAATCAAGCGAGCGCGGCCTAAGTGAGGGGCGTACCATGCATTGCGGCCGCCGCCCCTTCGGATGCGAGCTAGCAACTTGGGGTCGAAGTGTGGATGCGAAAGTAAGGAAGTGACTTGTGGAGGTCGCAAATGAATGCCGGTAGGCTGCCACACCTGCAATAACTCCAACAGTTCGCCAACATCAAAAGTTTCCATCACCAACAGCGCACAGCCACTTGCGAGCGTCGGTAACGCGCGAATACAAAGGCCGGCCACCCAAAACAGCGGGAGGCTCGAAACCAGGCGATCCTTCACCCTCAAGCCACCTCGGGCAACCGTCGGCCACATCGCACCCAGGACAGCACGGTGCTGGAGCCGCACCCCCTTCGGACGCCCGGTGGTTCCGGACGTGTACAGGACTAACGCGACGTCCTCGGCACCTGCGAGATCGTCGCCTCCGTCGAGTGGCGAAGCAGCGCGCAAAAAACGCTCTTCCGGTTCGCAATCGGACGCGCCCCCCGCGTGGCTGCAAACGACACGTTGCACCGATTGCGGCATTTGCACGGAAGACAGAATCTCCGCAAGGTCACGCCCCCGCAGCCAGCGATCGGTCACCACCAGATCGGGGCGCGCACTATCCAGAATTTGCTGAAGTTCCCGGGGCGTCGCGAAGGTGGAGAGCGGGATCAGGGTTGCACCAGCCCGCCACACACCAAAGGCCCGCGCTAACCAGCGGGCGCTGTTTCCGCCCCATAAAGCCACACGGGCGCCAGGCTCAAAGCCGTGGCGGCGCAATGCAGATGCCCACCGCGCAGACGACCAGTCTAAGTCGCGGTAGGTGCACGTTTGGCGGACATCCGCGACCGCAACTAAATCCCCCCATTGGCGACTCCAAATGGAAGGGAGTTCTGCGAGGCTGCGGATCTTCTTTACTGGCCGCTGCACCTTTGCAAATCAACGCGGCTCGTCGTACGTGCCCCCTTGTTCCTGTTCCCGCCGCAAACCCTCGTCCGGCTGAATGATGATTTCCACACGGCGATTCATTGCGCGTCCCTCCGGTGTGTCATTATTTGCGATGGGACTCGACTCGCCGCGCCCAAAAGTTGTGATCCTCGACGCAGACACGCCGGCCGCTACCAGTTCCTCTGCCACCGCCTGAGCGCGCCGGCGAGAAAGCTCGAGATTGGACTCTTCGGAGCCTCGGCTGTCCGTATGGCCAACGACCTGGATCGTGGTTCGGGGGTAGCGGTTGAGAACGCCGGCAAGCTGGCGAATTTTATCTCTCGCCCCCGGTTGCAAGCTGGCGCTTCCCGACGCGAACAAGATGTCACTCGATAACGCCACGTCCAACCGGCCCTGCTCTCGCCGCAGCCGATCTTGCTCCGCCAGAATCGCTTCCATCTCTCGCGCCTGTTGATCCAAATAACTGCCAATCAATCCGCCCCCCAATGCACCGAGCACTGCGCCAATCGCTGCCCCTTGTCCTGCTCCTTTGCCCCCACCCACGATCGCTCCCACGGCAGCTCCAGTCGCAGCTCCGGCTGCGGCTCCGATTCCGGCACCCTGAACCGTCCGCGGAGAACGCTCGTACACGGCGCAACCACTGAAAACGAACGCAGCCGTGACCAGGCCGACAACAACCTTCTTACTCAACGGAACCGAGAACATGATATGACTGACCTCCATAGGGTTGCACTTCATTAACGCAGCACGCACCGGAAAGAGCAATACGGGCATCGCAAGAGAGAGGTCCGGCACCGCGCAGCGCGTTCCGTGCCTCAGGATCTACGCCCGCCACACATCACGCGGATGAATGTGGGCGTCTCGCCTCGATCCTGCGAAATGCCGTTGGCTGTCCCTCGAGCTCAAGCCGAGATCCCCAGCTTTTCCAGTGCGACTTGGCGGGCCCAGCGATAGTCGGGCTTACCGGTGGGACTGCGCACCACGTGGTCCACGAACACCACGGCGCGGGGAAGCTTGTAGCGCGCCAACTCTCTGGCGGCGAAGTCGCGCAACTCCTGCGCGGTTGCCCGCATCCCTGGCCGCAACGCTACCACGGCCGTCACCTGCTGGCCCCAGCGTTCGCTGGGTGTTGCTGTAACCAGAACGTCGTAAACAGATGGGTGCTTTTTCAGCACCTGCTCCACTTCCTCCGCGTAAACCTTTTCACCGCCAGTGTTGATGCACACCGAGTCTCTACCGAGCACCACCACGCTGCCGTCTTCCGCATAATGAGCGCGATCCCCTGGGACAGCGTACCGCACACCTTCGATCGTGACGAAGGTTCGCTCGGTTTTCTCTCGGTCTCCGAGATACCCAAGCGGCACATAGCCCTTTCGGGCAATCCAACCGACCTCCCGTTCTTCAGGCTGCAATACACGTAGCCGGCGTTCGTCGAGGACTACCGTATCCGCATCCATTTGGAATCGCGACGTCACGTCACTGGCGCTGGATGCAGCGGCTGCGCCTTGGGCGCCGGTTTCCGACGAGCCAAAGCCGTCCACTACGGTGACATGGGGCAAACGTTCCAACAGTGCAGCCTTGACGGACGGAGACAGCAGTGCCCCACCGGAACCGATGACACGCAGCGACGAGAGATCGTACTGTTTGCGTTCTAACTGGTCCAGCAGGGGAACCGCAAAGGCGTCGCCGACAATGGAAAGCGAGAAAACCTTTTCCCTTTCGATTGTTTGCCAAATGTCATCGGGATCCAGATGGCGCACTTCTTTAGGGATCACCACCGTGCCTCCTTGATGTAAAATCATCAGGGCTGTCCAATGCCCGGCACCATGCATGAAAGGCGGTGCGGGCAAGATCCGCATAAACCCGCCATAAGGTACTCGCTGCAACAATTCCTCGAGGTTTTGGACCGGCGTTCCTCCCGGAACCCGTCCACCCATGGCGGCAAAGAAAATGTCCTCCTGGCGCCACAAAACTCCTTTGGGCTGGCCCGTCGTACCACCCGTGTAAACGATGTAGAGATCATCCGGATCGGGCTGGAAAGGCAGCGGCTCGTCGGGAGCGTCGCGTAAAGCCGTTTCGTAATCCAATGCTCCCGGAAGCAGTGCGTTGCCGCTATCGTCGGCGACCTGCAACAAGAGACGGACATTGCGGAGCTCTGGCAAGACCTGCGCCAACCGCGGGGCAAAACTGGCGTGGTAGACAATGGCAGCCGGGCGCGCGTCGCGAAGCAGGTACAAGAGTTCCTGCTCCACGTAGCGATAGTTCACGTTGAACGGTGCCACACGCGCACGAAAGGCAGCCACCATTGCCTCTAAATACTCGGGGCAGTTGTACAGATAAATTCCCAAGTGATCCTGCCCGGATTCCCAAGGCATGAGCGCCGACCGCGCTCGGTGACACCCGAGACCACTACCGTGCAGCACCCAAGCGAGTTTCCGCGAGCGCTCCGCAAATTCAGCCCAAGACAGGCGCCTGTTCGGCGTGACCACCGCCTCGCGATCGGGAACGAGTGAGGCAATTCCGTCATGAATCGCCGGCAACGTGAAGCTCATCGGGAAACCTCCTACCTTCGCTCGCCCACACACCCGCGCGCTATACAAGCCTGTTGTGGTTCGTTCATCCCAGCAACGGCCGGTGTGGGCCCGCCTCCGCCCGCAGTTTGTACTTCTCCACCCTCTGTGTGGGCGTTTTAGGCAAGGAGCTGCGAAATTCCCAATATCTGGGGACTTGGAATTTTGCCAGTCGCTGTGCTGCGAATGCCCGCAACTCTTCTTCGGTCACCTCGGCTGCCGGCACCACGAACGCTTTGATTTCCTGGCCGAGAACGGGATCCGGGACGCCAATTACAGCGACTTCGGCAACTGCCGGATGATCGCGCAAGACCTTTTCTACGTAGACGCTGGAGACGTTCTCACCACCCCGGCGAATCACGTCGCGCTTGCGGTCTACAAAGTAAAGCCAGCCATCCTCGTCGAGAAAGCCCAGATCGCCCGTGAAAAACCAGCCGTCCCGAAGTGCAGCCCGCGTTTGCTCCGGATCCCGAAAATATTCGGCCAAGCAATGCGGCGACCGTACGGCGATCTCTCCCACGTGACGTGGGGGCAGGGACTGGCCGTTATCATCCACAATCCGAATTTGCACTCCGGGAACAGCCGGCCCGCACGAACCCGGGCGGGGTGGCAACCCAGGCGGTTCGATCGTCACCACGCCGGCATCGGTAGAACCAAAACACTCCACCACCTCGCGCACGCCAAATCGCTCCCGAATCCTCTCCCGCAGCGGCGCACTGCCTAGACCGAGAATGATCCGCAACCGACTCGATCGTTCCGCTTCGCTCGCCGTTTGGGCAAGCAGAATCGCTAAGATCGTGCCCAACGTATATAAAACTGTGGCCCCGGATGCGTGTACCAAGGGCCAAAACTGCGATGCGGAAAACGCTTTCGGGAAGGCAACCGTCCCTGCGGCTTGGAGCGCAGTCACTACGGCACCCCAGGCATTACCGTGAAACAACGGTGTCACCGCCAGGATCACGTCTTCCCGACTAATACCCAAGACCTCGACGAAATGCTTTCCCGCCGCGCCCGTACTGCGATGGCGGAACAGCACTCCTTTCGGATTCCCCGTGGTGCCGGACGTGTAGAGAAGGGTAGAGGGGTCCTCCGGACCTATATCCGAGTCCACATCCGCAGCCGAGGCGGCCGCCAGCAAGGGCCGCAAATCAATGCTATCGGGAGCGGCACCAAAAGACACCCAGCGTAGTGTGGATGCGCACTCGAGTTGGTTGCGGGGGATCTTGCCCAATGTCTCTGCGTTCGTCACAACCAACCGGGGCTCAGCGTGGCCCAGCAGATACGACAGTTCCGGCGCCCCTAGGCCGGGATTGACGGGGTGTAGAACCGCACCCGCTTTGAGGATGCCGAAGGCCGCCAAAAGGTACTCCAGCGCATTTTGCATCGCCAGGGTGACCCGATCGCCTTTGCGCACGCCGAGCTGGCGGAGAGCACGAGCGACCCGATTACTCGCAGCGTGAAACTCGGCATACGTACAACGGCGCCCCTCATGGAAAACGAAAGTTCGGCCTCCTTCTTCTCGGGCTCGCCGGGCTACAAGTTCGGTGATCAATTCCATGAATCTGCCCCTGTTCAGGCAAGCACCCCGAAGTCGACGACCAAGGCAGCACCGTTGATCATTTGAGCTTCATCGCTCGCCAGAAAAGCGATGGCAGCGGCCACGTCCGCAGGCTTCCCCCACTTGCCGGGGATCGGAGGCATGGCATACGACAGCAAGTGGGGCTCCATCGAGGAATCCGGCACGAAGTTTTTGACCAGCGGCGTCTTCACACCACCTGGGCAAACGCAATTCGCGCGTAAGCCGCGGGTGGCAAATTCCAGAGCCAAAGCACGGGTGAAGTTCAGTAAACCAGCCTTCGAAGCGCAGTACGCCGTATTGTAGGCTTGCCCTCGTAGGCCAGCGATCGAGGAAACGTTGACAATATTTGCGCCGGGCCGTCCCAGCATGTGCGGCAAGGCGGCATGCGTGACCAAAAACGGGCCAAACAAATTCACGCGTAACACACGATCCCATTCCGCTAAGGTCAGATCCTCGAACCGGATCGCTCGCCCAATGCCCGCGGCATTGACGACCACGTCGAGTCCGCCATGGTGCTCCGCAACTTTGCGAATGACCGCGTCTACGCTGGCCTCGTCCGTCACATCGCAGGGATGCACTTCGGCTTCGCCACCGGCCTCGAGAAGCATCCTCCGCGTCTCGTCCAGTCCCTGTTCGGAGACGTCCAAGCCGACCACAAATGCGCCCTCGCGCGCCAGCCGCTCTGCCGTTGCCCGGCCAATGCCGGACCCGGCGCCGGTTACCAGGGCAACTTTATTCAGAAACCGTTTTGATGGCTGCATTGGTAACTGGGCCAGGCGGTTGCCATAGGTCGACAATCGCATCCACCGTGGTCACAATAGCGAGATGCCGCAAGGTAAAACGAAACACCTGGTCCACATATTCCTCCGGAACGCCAGCAACTGCGTCGCGCGGAATAACTGCGTAGTAGCCGAAATTCACGGCCTCGAGGACAAGTCCCAAAATACCTACGTTCACCGACACTCCGGTGGCGACCACCGTTCGCACGCCAAGATTCCGCAGTAGGGGATCGAGCCCGGTGCTGTGGAAGGGTGAGACTCCGTGCATGCGATCCACCACGAAGTCCTCGGGTCGCGGCTCCAAACCCGGAACCATCGCGTGCCGGTCGCTCCCCGGAACCATTGAAGTCGCCGCGCTTCCGGCCGCCAAAAGCGGGCAATTGAAAGCGGAACCCTTGCGATCCGCGCGACGAGATGCGGTTAAAAAGACCACCGGAGTACCCACCGTGCGAGCCGCAGCAACCAAGCGGCGAATGTGCTCCACGGTACCTTGCTTCGCAACCGCATCGGCCAGCGCACGAAACCGGTCCTCCTCAGGCTCCAGCACTCCACGCTGGCACTCCATAACCAGAAGCGCAGTTTCTCTGGGCGAGACCAAGGCCGGCAGCGTCGGCAGCATGGCAAATGGCGAAGTCTGATTAATAGGCCTAGTTCAGGTTGTAGAGGCGAGCAGGATTTTTGGAAAGAATCTTTTCCTTGGCCGATCGAGAAAGATCGTTACGCTCTGCGAGGATCTTCACTGTGTCGGGAAAGCGGCAGTCCCAGTGGCAATAATCCGAAGCGTAGACAATCACGTCCTCCCCGAGAGCGTTCACCACAGCCGGAATGGTGGATTCGTCCGGATCGCAGCCGATAAAGCACCGACCCGACAAGAAGTATTCACTCGGCTTGCGATCGATCAGTGGTGCCTGCTCCGGCATCAGCTCCCAATGTTCGTCGAGCCGCTCTAGCCAAAAGGGGAGCCAACCTACGTTCGCTTCCAGAAACGCCACTCGCAATTTCGGAAACTTGTGCAGGATACCGCCGACAGTAAAGTTCATGACTGCCAGCATTTGACCGACGGGATGCGTAAAAGCGTGTGTCTCCAAGCGGGTAGAAAAGCGGTCTACACCAATGGGCACTTGGTCGAGGGCTTGTCCGCCCCCGTGCACGCATACCGCCACGCCCAGCCGCTCCGCCTCTGCCCAGACCGGGTAAAAGCTCGGATGGTCGAGATTCTTATCACGGATGTGTTGGGGGGTAACCATGCCAACCATTCCGTACTGGGTCACACAGCGGCGAAGTTCCTCGGCAGCCGCTTGAGGGTCGATCATTGGAAGTTTCGCCACCGACAGGAGTCGCTCCGGGTTGTATTTCAAGAATTCTGCTCGCGCATCGTTTAAAGTGCGGCAGACTGCAATCGCGAACTCACGATCCAGGCCCGCCCATTCTTCCCCGGCGCCACCCGGAAACATCACGGTGCGATCGATCCCCTCCAAATCCATGTCTTCCAGGCGCGCCTTCGGGTCGGTCATGCCTGGGCGCTCCAAACTGTCGATCTTGGCGGTGCCACGCGTGCTGCGAATCCCGACACCGGGAAGATTGGCAAAATGTTTGCGCAAGCGCTCGCGCCGCTCTTCCCATTTGTCCCGGTACTGGCTGGGCAACCGCTCCCACCAATTGGGCAGGTCTCCACCATGTCCGTCGGCATCGATCACATAGTATCCGTATCGGCCCATAACGTCCTCCCTATCACGCCAAGCGTCGTGGCTTTCATTCAATCGAACCGAAATACTCCCCGGGCCAAGCGGCCCGCTCGCAGATCCTCAAGAGCTTCGGCAAAGTCCTCTAGGCGGTACTCGCGGGTGACCAGCTCGTCGATTTTCAGCCGGCCAGTCAGGTACAAGTTCGCCAGTAGAGGAAAGTCTACCCGTGGCCGCGCCGCCCCATATCGGCAGCCGAGGATCGCCTTGTTCTGATACAGATGGTGCACCACAAACCGGAACTCGCTTCCCACCGGCGGCACGCCGACGATGGTCAAAGTACCTCCCGGCGCCAACGACTCCAATGCCTGCTGAATCACGGGTAAGGCTCCTACGGCTTCAAAAGCGTAATCGACGCCACCGCAAATGCGCCGGATTGCCTCGACGGGATTCTCTTGGCTCGCATCGATCGTATGCGTCGCGCCGAACTGCTTCGCCCAGGCGAGCTTCTGCGGCATGACATCTACGGCAGCGATGACACTGGCGCCCGCCAGGACTCCCCCTTGGATGCAATTCAGGCCAATCCCGCCAGCTCCGAACACTGCCATGGTCGCACCGGTTTCGACCTTTGCGCGGTTGACTACTGCGCCGTAACCGGTCACGACTCCGCAGCCGATCAAGCATGCGCGATCGAGGGGCACGCGCGGATCGATCGGAATCGCACCCTCCTCTCGTACCAGCGTGGCGTCGGCAAACACAGAGGCATTGGCAAACTGATAAATTTCCTGCCCATTGGCGGAAAACGGGCGGCTGTCCTTCGGACTGGGCGCATTGCGACACTGGGTGGGCTTCCCCGACTCGCACGAGCCGCATCGTCCACAGTGGGAAAGGGTGGACACGATAACGTGGTCCCCCTCGCGGACGCTGCGCACTCCCAGTCCTACCGCTTCGACAACACCGGCCCCTTCGTGACCCAACACGACCGGAGTGGGGTAGGGGATGGTGCCATCCACCACGCTAAGGTCCGAATGGCAGAGCCCAGCAGCGCGCAAGCGCACCACAACTTCGCCCGGGCCCGGATCGCGCAAGCACACCTCGCGAATCTCCACATTGTCCCTGGGCTTGGCTAAAACCGCCGCACGCACGCGCCTCATGGCCGTAGTCCCCGTTCGGTCAAAACGTCCAACCAATGTATTTCAGTTCAGAGTAAGCTTGCAAAGCGTAGCGACCCCCATCACGTCCGATCCCGCTTTGTTTGAATCCCCCAAAGGGAGCATCGGGGTTCGGCGGAGCACCATTGATTTGCACGGTACCCGTGCGCAGACTGCGTGCGACACGCAGTGCCCGAGCAGTATCTCGAGTCCACACGTAGCCGTAAAGACCGTACGGTGAATCGTTGGCGATGCGAACGGCGTCCGCTTCGTCTTCAAACGGAATCGCCACCAACACCGGCCCAAAAATCTCCTCTCGCGCAACGCTCATCCGGTTATCCACGTGAGTGAACAAAGTTGGTTCCACAAAGAAGCCCTTGGGTAGGTGTGCCGGGCGCCTCCCTCCGCAGGCGAGCCGTGCGCCTTCTGCCACGCCGGTGGCGATCCACCGCTCGACTCGTTCGCGTTGCGCTGCGGACACAAGCGGACCAACCTGCGTGTCCGGATCTCTCGGGTCGCCGATTTTTAAGCGCCGCGCTCCCTCACAAAGCTGCCGGACAAACTCTTCGTAAATGGAGCGTTCCACCAAGACCCGTGTGCCCGCGATGCAAATTTGCCCGCTGTGGAACGTCCAAGTTTGCATCGCTCCAGCGAGAGCGGCTTCGAGGTCAGCATCGGCAAACACGATGCATGCAGACTTACCTCCGAGCTCCAACAAAACCCGTTTCATTTGCGGGCCCGCCTTTTCCTGGATCGCTCTTCCCACCGCCGTGCTGCCGGTAAACGAAATCATGTCCACCCGCGCATCCGCGCACAGTGCCTCGCCGATCTCCGGGCCGGGACCGCAAACGAAATTCACCACGCCAGGAGGCAACTCTGCGGCTACAATCCGACACATTTCCGCAACCGCCAGCGGATCCACCGGCGCCGGTTTGACGACGACAGTGTTTCCGCAGGCAAGAGCAGGACCGATCTTGCCCGCACAATTCGTCATGGGAAAGTTGAAAGGGGTAATTGCGGCGACCACCCCGATGGGCTCGCGCACAGCCACGCCACTGGTCCACCGGTTGCCTCGGGATGTCGGTGCCAAACGTGGAGAGAAGGCCACCTCGGGCGGTTCTGCCGCCAACTCGGCGTAGCGCTCGAGGCGTGCGACCGCAGCCCCTACTTGTTGGGCTACGGCCACCGACCGGAGGGCTCCCGTCTCGGCGATAACCAGATCCACGAGTTCGGCGCTGCGCGCCCGCAGCGCCGCCGCGGCCCGCCGCAACAGCCGAGAACGCTCGGCCGGTTCCAGACGAGGCCAGGGGCCCTCCTCGAAAGCTCGTGCCGCGGCAGCAACGGCATCCCGCACCTGTTCCACGCTTGCGTGCGGTGCATATCCGACAATTTCCTCGGTGGCTGGGTCGACGACCGGATAGACGCCTCGGGCAGCAGGGACCCAATTGCCACCGATCAAGACGGAGGCGACGTGCGGGGAGATCGTCTGAGGGTTTCGAGTATCGTGCACCGATAACCTCGTCAGGCCGCCTTTGCCTTCAGTTGCTGTTCGCGCTGGCGCACCGTGCTATGGACCGGGTCCTTGTCAAACTTCGGCAGCACGTGTTTTCCGAAGGTTTCGATCGAGCGTAGGACGTGCTTTTGGTCCAAAGTCAGTGTCAGGGGCGCATAAATGAGCTGATCCACGCCAATCTCTTCGTACATCTGAATGACGGGAATAATTTCTTCCGGAGCTCCGATCTGCCGCCCGCCGGCTGCAAGGCCTGCTTTGAGTTGTTCCGGCGTTGTGGGTGGCAAGGGGCCAATTGGCCCTTCTTTGGGCAAACCCTTGGGGCGGGGAATCGAGTCCAGCCAATAAAAGAAGTACTCGGTGAAACGCTCCACCTTCGCGTTCGCGTATAGGTACCGGGCTTCGTCGCCGTCCGGAAGGCAGAACATATTGGTTGTCACCGCGATGTTGTTGTTGATGTAGCCACCAATCGGGTTGGTACATCGTTGGATGGCCTCCTTATATGCCCGTACTAGATGTGCAATTTCAGCCGGGGTCCCAAAGGTAAAGCACAGAGCTCCCAACCCGAGCTCACCCGCCTCCGTAAAGGTTTGTGGACTCGAGCAGGCGAGCCACAGCGGGGGATGCGGTTTCGTGTACGGCTTCGGTAACACAACACGAGGGGGAACACGGAAGTACCTCCCCTCGTATTCGTACACGCCATCCTGCCACATGCGGGGGATCTGCTCGAGCGACTCCCGCCACATCGGTTTCGTTTCCGCGGCCGACGGGATACAAAAGCCAGCCCACTCCGCCGACGAGGAACCACGCCCGGTGCCAAATTCCACTCGACCTTCGGACAGGTGGTCCATCGTCGCAATGCGTTCCGCCACTCTCACCGGGTGGTTGACCGGTGCTGTAATATTCGTGATTGCAGTGCCCACGTGGATCCTTTTCGTGCGGGCAGCAACCCAACTCAGAAAAACCTCGGGTGCAGGTTGATGCGAGTAATGCTGCAGGAAGTGATGCTCGGGCGCCCAGTCGTACTTGAAGCCCGCCGCTTCCACGGCCTCAGCCACTTCCAGTTCCCGCATGAAACGGGAATGCTCCTCGTCCCACGGGGGTACATGCATTTGCGAGAAGATGCCGAACTCCATGGTGCCTCCTTCCTGCCACCTGGCGCGAATGCTTCTTTCGACTCTCCGAATTATCATTCGCAATTGTGCATTGTCAATCTTCTTTGGGGATGGTACCAACAAAAATCATGAAGCGAGCACACGGATCGCCGCGCGACCGAATACGCGAAGCCCGCCGTGAGGTGTATCGACACCACATCCTCGAAGCTGCCGAAAGGGTTTTCGCGGATCGTGGCTTCACTGCCGCGACGATGCAGGAGGTGGGCAAGCGAGCGCGCCTGTCCATGGGCACGATTTATTCGGTGTTTCGGAGCAAAGAAGAGCTCTTGTATGCGGTGCTGGAGCAACGTGGGACAGAGATCCTCGAGCTAGTGCGCAAGGCTGCGGCTCGCGAAGGTTCGCCGGCCGATGCGTTCCTCGAACTGGTCCGAGATTATGTCGGCTACTTTTCGACGCACCCGGATTTTCTTCGCATGCATTTGCGGCTAGGAGCCGCGTGGATGCACAGTCCGGAAAACGGGGCAGGGAAGAGGGCGGAGGTTTGGGCTGAAATTCAGCGATTGCAGGCAAGTATCTTTGCCCGGGGAATTCGCGAGGGCGTGTTTGTCGAAGCCGACCCTTTGTTGCTCGCGCGCCTGTTCAGCGCCGTGAATCAAACCTTGCTCGCGAACTGGGTAGAGCAGGGGATGCGAATCTCCGAGGAACGCCTCTTCCAGGATTTGAACCTCTGGGTACACCGCCTCTTCTGGCGATCGTAGCGGGCTTGCAGCGCACCATATCGCCTACAACACCGCAAGTGGGTTCAAGGGGCTTCCCAGACCACCGCGAACCTTGAGAGCGGGGGCGGTTAGCAAAAACGACCATTGGCCGTATTCCGCACACGCTGCAGCCAGATCCTCCAAAAAAAACATTTCGCCCAAGGTGAGGCCGATATCCCGAATGCATACGAGGTGAAACGGCAGGGGAACGAGCGGATCCTCGAACGGAATGACCTCGACGGCGTTGGTATCACTCGCGACCGCAGCCACTTCGCGGGCGTGTAGCCAGCGAGCGCATTCGAGCCCGAGCCCGGGCATCTGCCTCATGTAGCCTTCGCGATTTTGATCGCGGGTGAACACGGTGATGTGGCCTGTCCGCACCAACACAGCGTCGCCGGACCGCACGCGGACGTTTTGCCGAGCCTCTGCTCGTTCCAAGTGCTCGGGTCGAACCACAAACCCAGGCGGTAAACGCTCCACTCCTTCCAGTCGGGCGATGTCCAAAAGCACTCCTCTCGTCAGCACTCCTTCCGCAATGGCATCGATCCCGTTTCGGCTCGCACCCGCAGCCGTAACCGCACTCGCCGGCACGCCATTGTAGAGCAAGCCGTCGTAGTAGACGTGTGCCAAACTATCCCATTGCGTGGCCGCTTGAAGTGGCAGCAACAAGGCATCGTCGTTGAAATGGAACCCGTCTGGCGCGCCGTAACTGGCATGCAGAGCGGTAACGAAATGCTGCGGGTTGATCCGTCCGCCTTGGCCGATTTGCGGGCCATCCGCCCCCAAGGACAAACCCAAGCTGTACACCCGACCATGGCGGACCGAAGCCACGGCCTCCCGGACGACTGCTGGCGTGATGAAGTTCAGCGTACCGCGCTGATCATCGGCGCCCCAACGCCCCCAATTCGATAGCTCTCGGCCAAGTTGGCGGACGCGTTCCATCCGTTCACTGGGCAACCGTGCCGGCGGCTTGCCAAGCCCGTCGAACGCCTACTCCACGATGGACAACGCCTGCCGCGGGCAGCGACGCACAGCCAACTCTACCTTGGCCCGTAACTCCTCCGACGGATTTGGATCCCGGAGATGTGCGCGATCGTCTTCTCCGACCACAAACACCTCAGGAGCGACTTTCATGCATACTGCGTTACCTTCGCAGAGGTCGTAATCGATACGGATCTTCATTGCTGGCTACTCCTCGTCCGGCAAGGAGATTGCCCCGAACAATGTCCAGGGTCAACTCCCAGGAATCAGGCTGTGGCTGCGGCGCGCCGTCGCTCCGGCGTAAAACGCACGGGCATAGATTTAATGCCGGAAATGAAGTTCGAGCGAAGCCGCCGCGGCTGATCCGCCAGTTCGATATCCGGCAGCCGGCGCAGGATCTCTTCGAACATCACCCGAATCTCCATGCGGGCCAAATTCGAGCCCAGACAGTAATGCTCCCCGATACCAAAGGCGAT
The DNA here is from genome assembly GCA_026004215.1 of Candidatus Binatia bacterium. Taxonomy (GTDB): domain Bacteria; phylum Desulfobacterota; class Binatia; order HRBIN30; family HRBIN30; genus HRBIN30. The sequence continues at coordinate 249,261 of BPIR01000001.1, read as the reverse complement.
GTGCTCGTTGGGCGACCGTGCAATGTCGAACTGGTCGGCTCGCTCGAATACCTCCTCGTCGCGGTTCGCCGAGATGTAGAAAATCACCACCTTTTCACCCTCGCGAATGCGTTGCCCGCGGATTTCCGTGTCCGCCGTAGCGGTGCGGCGAAAACAAATCACGGGTGAAATCCACCGCAGCATCTCTTCTACAGCGGTGGGCAACAGGTCAGGATGGGCCAGTAGTTTTTCCTTCTGGTCCGGGTGCTCGAACAGCGCCAGCATCCCACCCGAGATGAGGTTACGTGTGGTCTCATTGCCCGCCACTGCAAGAAGCAAGAAGAACGAGTCGAATTCCATCTCGCTGAGCCGCTCTCCGTCCACCTCGGCATGCAACAAGCGCGAGATGAGATCGTCCTGCGGGTCGCGCTTGCGTTTTTCCGCAAGCGTGTGTGCGTAAGCCCACATTTCTGCGGCAGCCTGCTTTCCATCCTGCATGGAGGTCTGGAACTCCGGGTCGTCAAAGCCAATAAGCCGGTTGCTCCAGTCGAAAACGAGGTGGCGGTCTTCTAACGGAATGCCCATGAGCTCGGCGATGACCTGCAGCGGCAGCTCAGCGGCAATATCGGTCACAAAGTCGCACTCGCCGCGCGCGGCCACGCGATCGATGATTTGCCGTGCCAACTCGCGAACGTGAGGTTCCAACTGCGCGATCCGTCGTGGCGTGAAGCCATGGCTGACCAGCCGGCGGTACTTGGTGTGCTGGGGTGGGTCCATGTTCAGCATCATCATGCGCGTTTGCGCCAGTTCCTCGGGAGCCAGGTCGAAGATATTTGTTCCGCCTCGCCATGAGGAAAACAGTTTCGGATGCTTGGAGACGTGAACCACGTCCGCGTATTTCGTAACGGCCCAAAATCCTGGCCCACCCTTCGGCTCCTTGTGCCAAAATACTGGGGCCTCTCGTCGCAAAAGCGCGAACATCTCGTGTGGGACACGCTGCTCCCAAATATCCAAATCGTAGAGATCAATGTCTTCCAACTTCATCTCCCGACCTCCTGTCTTACGTTTTCACTCGGGACGCACCAGGAACCGCACGCAACATCTTGATGTCGCCCACGTCCCGCACACCCAACAACGCGCCGATGGCCGCTTTGAGGAAGCGGCGCTGTCGCGCCACGACCGCAGCGTCCAACCAATCCCCGTCGCCGACCAGCGAAAGCAAACGCTCGTTGGCGAAATAACCAAAAATCAAGTGGTAAAGGCCCGCCGCCAGATGCGGGAGTTCTTCCCGGCGCCAAGGCACTCCGGCCACAGCCAGCACCCCCAAACCTTGCTGGAACAGCGGGCGGAGCAGCCGAGCCAACGTGCCGCGGAACACCTGTACATCGTCCATACCTGCCCGTTGAATGAGCCGCGGGAGGTGCGGGTGTTGGAGGAGGTAATCGAAGACTCGATCCAACGTTTCTTCTACGACAGTGCGATAATCCGTAGACTGGCGGTCTACGGGCGCACCCGCCGCCACGAGCTCCACGAGCGCAGCAACCCCCCTCGCAAGCACTGCTTCGTAGAGCGCACGTTTGTTTCGAAAGTGATGGTACAGACTCGCTTGGTTTTTCAGCCCGACCTCGGCCGCGATCTCCCGCACGGATACGCCCCGGAAGCCTCGCTCGGCAAAGCAGCGTTCCGCCACATCCAAAATGAGTTCCCGGGTCGGCTTGCGGCCTAGTGCCCGTTCGCTCGATTCCATAACTGGCCCCCTTATTACCCCAACAAACGTTTGTTTGTCAAACAGATTTGTCGCTATTGTGAAGCATCGGCCCGATCCGCCTCAGTCGGGCTGGGCGGCATTGCGCTCGTGGGCGTAGCGCCGAGCCCAGTGGTAGTCCGGCTTCCCGCTGGGGCTACGGACGATTTGATCCGCAATGACCAACGATCGCGGGATTTTGTACCCCGCCAGGTGAGATCCACAATGCGCTCGGATCTCTTCTAGAGTCGGCGGCGATTGCCCGGGAGCAACAACGATGACCGCCGTCACACGCTGCCCCCAGCGCGGATCCGGGAGGCCAACCACCAAAGCATCATAAATGGCCGGATGGCTCTTGAGCACCCGTTCCACTTCCTCGACGTAAACTTTTTCGCCGCCCGTATTGATGCAGAAACTCTCCCGCCCCAAAAAGAGCACACGGCCATCTTCGGCGTAGCAAGCACGGTCTCCGCCCACGCAGTATCGGACCCCATCGATGACCGGGAAAGTCGCTCGGGTCTTCTCCGGGTCGCCCAAGTATCCCAAAGGGATGTACCCCCTAGTCGCAACCCAACCCACGTCCCCTTCCAGGCCAGGCCGGGCGTGCTTGGGATCCAAAACGCCAGTACGGTCCGCGTTCAAAAGAACTGTATTCTCCCGGAGCTGATAACCCGGAATTCCCTGGTATTGGGTGCGGGTATCGAAGCTCATCGCCTGCAGCCCCGCTTCGCTCGCGCCGATGTTTTCGATCACAAACACGCCTTCCGGCAGGTAGCGCAACAGCTCTTCGCGAACTGCCGGCGATAGTACGGCCGCGGTACTCACGAGGACACGAATCGAAGATGTATCGTACGTGTGTTCTCTCAGCGCGTCGAGTAACGGAAGCGCGAACGCATCACCGATCAGGCCCAGTGCATCTGCGCGGTGCGTTTCCACTGCTCGCCACACCGCATGGGCGTCGAAACGACGGGTTTCGTCGGGCAGAATGACCGTTCCCCCGCGATGAAAAGTGTTGAAACAAGTCCAATGTCCCGCGCCATGCATAAACGGCGCTGCTACAACCGGCCGCCCACCGAGTCCCGCGCGTGCCAGTTCGAGAAGTTGCTCCTCCGTTTCGATGCGCGGAAAGCCCGGCAAGTGTCCCCCCAGACCGGCGTAAAATACATCCTCCTGCCGCCAAACCACCCCTTTGGGGAGCCCCGTCGTGCCGCCGGTGTACAAGATGTAAAGGTCGTCCGGGCTGTAAGGCAGCGCCGGCAAATCCGAGGAGTGTGTGGCGAGTAGAGTCTCGTAGTCTAACGCACCGGGCAACAGCGGCTCGTTGGAGTCATCCCGAACCTGCACGAACACGTTCAACTGGGGCAACTTGTGCCGGATGGCGGCCAGTCGCGGCGCAAAACATCCGTGGTAAACAATTGCCCGCGCCGCGCAGTTCTCGAGGACGTAAACCAGCTCGTCCTCCACGTACCGGTAGTTGACATTGATCGGAACCGCGCGGGCAAAATACGCGCCGTAAGCGGCTTCGAGGTATTCGTGGCCGTTATACAAATACAGCGCGACGTGATCTTGCCCGGATTCCCAAGGCTGCAGTCGCCCCCTCTCTTCACGGCAGCCGAGACCAAAGCCGAGCAGGGCTCGTGCAAACCTCTTGCTCCGCTCGGCCAGCTCGCCGTACGTAAAGCGGCGGTCTCTCCAAATCAACGCCTCGCGATCGCCAATAGCCCGCGCAATGGAGTCAAAGATGACCGCCAAATGGGCCAACATCTCTAACGCCCTTGAAACACCGGCTTACGCTTTTCGTTAAAGGCCCGCGTCCCTTCCCGGCAATCCTCGGACATCGACACGGGGATTCCCAGCTCCAATTCCCGCTCCAACGCTTTGTCGCTCGGCAAATCCAAACCATCGAGCACAGATCGCTTCACGGCCTGGACCGCAAGCGGCCCATTATCGCGGATAATTCGCGCATAGCGCCAGGCCTCGTCCATGACCTGGTCATTCGGCACCACCTTGTTGATCAATCCCATACGGAGGGCGTCCGCGGCGGAAAACTGTTCCCCGGTGAGAAGAATTTCCATCGCAAAACACAACGGAATTTGTCGGGGCAAGCGCACCGTAGAGCCACCCATCGGGAACAGGCTCCACTTCACTTCCGCCAAACCGAACCGCGCGTCGTCACTCGCAACGCGGATGTCCGTGGTCGTCAGCAACTCGGTACCGCCCGCGACACAGAAGCCGCGCACAGCGGCAATGAGAGGTTTGTTCACGCGATAGTTTCGCAACAAGCCCTTGTAGATGATGCTGACGTCGTTTTTGATGCGCTCGTCGAACTCATTCTCGGGCGGCCGCAAGCCCTGCATCATGCGCACCAGCTTGTTCAAATCTGCGCCTGCGCAAAATGCCTTGTCACCCGCGCCTGTGAGAATCGCCACGCGAATCTCGGCATCGGAATTGATGAGCTCCCACGCGTCGGCCAGCCGGCAGAGCATCTCCGGGTTGATCGCATTACGCACCTCGGGCCGATTCATGGTCACCACGGCCACACCGTCTTTCTTCTCGAACAACACTGCGGGTTCGTTTGTACTCACGCTTTGCACCTCCACGCCCTCCGACTCCGTTTCTCAGAGCTCGCTGCTCACAATCCACATGGCAAAATACTGCGCACCTCCGCCATAAGCGTGTCCCAATGCGGTCTTTGCGCCTTCGACCTGGTGCGCCCCGGCACGCCCCATCACTTGCAAGGCTGCCTCCGCCAGCCGCAACATGCCCGAGGCGCCGATCGGATTGGTGCACAGCACGCCCCCGGAGGGGTCGATCGGCAGCTTCCCTCCAAAGCGCGTGTCGCCTCGGTCGATGGCCTTCCAGCCCTCTCCCTCGGGGCAAAAGCCGAGATTTTCGAGCCACATCGCCTGGAACCACGAAAACGGCACGTACAGTTCAGCCGTGTCAATTTCCTTCCACGGCTCGGTAATCCCCGCAGCTTCGTAAACCTTACGGGCACACATTTGCCCAGCTTTCGGACTCACTTGATCGCGGTTCGGAACCCACATCGCCTCGGCAAAGGTGTAACCCGCTTTGATCCACGCCGGCTTGCGCGGCCCTTTCCGTGCGAGCTCCTCGCTCGCCAAGATCATTGCCACTGCACCGTCGGAAGCAGGGCAGGTCTCGCCAAACCGGATCGGATCCCACAGCATCGGAGTGTCCATGACCTGTTCGATGGTAACCGGCTCCCGCAAGTGCGCGTATTCGTTGCGGGCACCGTTCTCTCGCGCGTACACCATCGTCAGCGGCCCGATATGCAAGGGGGCTTTACTGCGAGCAATGTACTCTCGGCAGTAGGGCGCAAAGTAGCCCCCAGCACCGGCGACCAATGGCGGCGTGAAGGGTAAGTTGGGCGAAAGCGCCCACATGGTGTTGCCTTCGGATTGCTTCTCGAACGCCACCGTCAGCACGCGATTGTACAGTCCCGAGGCCACATGGGTCGCAGCCGTGATCGCCGTGGACGCGCCGACCGAGCCTGCCGTATGCACGCGCAACATGGGCTTCAGGTGTGCGCCGACCGCCCCAACCAGATACTGCTCTGGTTGCGCGACGCCTTCAAGCATGTCCGGCGCCTTGCCGATGATCACGGCATCGATGTCTTTGTGCTCCAACCCAGCATCGAGCAGCGCTCGATCCACGGCCTCGCGAACCAACCCAGCGATGCTCACGTCCGAGCGCCGCGACGCGTGATGCGTCTGCCCCACACCGACAACTGCGACTGGGCGCCTCATGACCATCTCCTCTTCGTCCCGCAAATCCACACGATGTTCGTTTGGAGGCAGTGCCCTTGTTGTCCGTGCACCAAGGCCCGCTCAGCGCCCGAAACCGCCCGCTCTCCCGCGCGTCCGGAAAGCTGCCGAAATGCCTCCCCGAGGCGAATGAGGCCAGTGCTCATAATCGGGTCCGCACACAGCGGTCCACCCGAGGGATTCAGAACGGGCCGGGTACCGAACGGGTCCAGCCCCAGCGCCTCACAAAGTACCATCTCCTCCGCTGGATTTGTCGCTGCGAGTTCGGCAAAGTCGACTTGATCCGCCCGATCCAAACCCGCCATTGCTAGCGCTTTCTCACTGGCAAGCTTCGCGCCAGCACTGCGGGACAGGTCTCGCGCTCCCAGGGTTTGTAACTCGGAACGATGCTCCACTCCGTGAATCCATACCGGCCGATCGCACAGCCGTTCCGCCTTGCCTTCGGCGGCAAGAATCAAGCAAGTTGCCGTTTCCCCAACCGGCGGCAAGTAGCCCGCGCGGAGCGGCTCCACGACAAAAGGGGTGTTTTGCAGTTCCTCGGCGGATACAGCGGAACGAAGCTGGTTGTCCGGATTCGATGCGCCGTGCTTGCGGTTCCGCGCAGCCACCCGAGCGAGATCTCGATCACTCACTCCGGTCCGCGCCATAAACATACTCGCTTGCAAGGCAGAGGAGGCCGTCGCATCGATTCCGAGCGGAGCATGGTAATACGGGTCCATCTGCAAGTTCGACACGCGGCGAGGCTCGCCCTCCGATACTTTGCCGTGAGCAACGACAAGGGCCGTGTCGCAATACCCCGCCTGCATCCGCAACCAAGCGTAGTAGGCGCAAAAGATCCCGTCCATTTCCAAGTGCAAGTCTTCGCGCGGCGGCCACGAACCCATGGATTCGAGCGCCGCGACAAATCCAAAAGGGCGCCCGTCCATGTAATCCGTCGAACCTGCGATCTGGTAGTCGATGTCGTCCCGGCCCACGCCACACTGCTCCAGCGCTTGGCGGACGGCCGGATACAACATTTCGGTGGCTGTGCGATGTTCGTCGCGCGCCACCACCGGTAATTGCGCAAAGCCGACAATGGCAACGTTTCGCAATTGCGCCATGTGGACACTCCGTCAAAGCGGACGCGGCCACTCCCCCGACCGCGGCCGCGAAGTTGGTCTGAAATGCAAAATGTCTTCGTGGTCTCCCTGCCGTTCGCCATCCGGCTTCCAAACGGCTTCCACCCGCATGCCCATATGAACTTCCTCCGGACGACACTCCTGAATCAGGGCGAAGATGGGGATATCGGCGCCATCTAGCACCACAGAGGCCGCCACGTAGGGCAGCTCGAGGTTCCGACCAATCACAGGAATGTTCACGATGCAAAACGTCGTGATCGTACCGCAGTCACTGACCTCGACGATTTCCGAGCAAGGAGCAAAGCTTTCCGGAGAATTGATCACCGGCGGCACGAAGACCTTGCCTGTCTTATCGCAACGCGACCCCAAAATCCGCTTATCCTTGAGGGCACGCAAGTACACTGCACGATAGTCCCCCGCCACGTAGTGATACGGGAGCCAGACGAGAGACTCCACGTACTTGACCGCATCATCCGGCGGAGCCGTAAAGGCCATGATCTTCCTCCTCGTCCACCAATGGCACTGAAAGGCGCTTAGCTGGCTCGCGCCAAGCGAAACTCACGAATGTCCCAAATCGAGCCGCGGCGTTCTCCGTCCGCCCCCCAGATGGCACGCACCCGGGAGCCGATCCGAACGTGCTCAAAATCGGCCTTGGCGACGTGCAACATCGCCGTATCCGCCCCGTCTAGGCGCACCAGGATGTACGCGAACGGTTCCGCGAATGGGTGCAGCCGCTCCACGGGCTGCCATACGCGCGCGACCGCAACGACCGTCCCCTCATCGGCAACCGGCACCCACTCGGAACAGGCACTACCGTCCCACTCCGAAAATCCTTGCGGTGGCACCACCACGGCACCACCCGCAACGCGCCGACCCCAAATCTGCCGCTGTTCCTTCAAGCCGGCCAAAAAGCGACCCACGACAGGGCCAGTCGAATGCTTGTAGGGAAACTCCATAACCTGGCGCAACGTCATGGGCTCCACAACGACGTCTGCAAATTGCATGGTGCTGGCATGTATTCCAACGAACGTTTGTTTGTCAAGCGGCGAGGTGCTAGATGGGGCTCGGCCGCTCGGGTCGGGAGCGAGCTGCAACACGGGTTGCAAAACTACGGTAGAGAAAGGAAGGGAGACGGATGCTGACTTGTCCAACCAAACTATCCGGTAGGATCATCGGGCGATGGGCTATCGTTTTGGTAGCCGCATGTGCTTGGGCTGCTTCCAGTCGTGCGAGCGAGGAGGTGGCGCCCGGACTGCGCGTCGGGGACTATTTGGACCAAAGCAATGCGCATCTCGCGAAAGACTTACTTCCCCCGGAAATCTTGAAGCACTACGAGAAAGGCGAGTACCGCAACCGCATCGTTTCGTATCCCGTCGGCACAGCAAAGTGGGAACGCTCGTTTCTCGAAGCCACGGAGAAAAACGCCACCACACTCGATGTCGACGAGCGTGGAACCATTGTGGACAAGGCCACAGGCAAGCAACCGGACTTTTACTACGGGATCCCGTTCCCGCACATCGACCCAAACGACCCCAAAGCCGGAGTAAAAGTCGTGTGGAATCAGTTCCTCGCGTACTGGTACGGGGGATCGAGCTACAACCGCACCCTCGTTGCCATGATGAGCCGGCGCGGGCTCGACCGCGGCATCGTCGCCGATGGTTGGTTCAACTTTTACGACGGCGTTCCGCCCAAATACCGGCAACCCAATCCCAACCGTCTGCAAAGCCAGTTCCTCGGAGTGACCAAGTCGCCAGCCGATCTGCAGGGAACCTCGTCGCTGACTTGGCGCTATCGGGACCCGCAAAAACGAGACTCCGTGTGGGCATACGTTCCAGCATTGCGGCGTGTGCGCGCTGTCAGCCCTGCCAACCGTTCCGATGGCTACCTCGGCTCCGACATTAGCGGTGACGACGGGTTTTTCTTTGACGGCAAGCCGGAAGATTTCGACTTCAAACTCGTCGGCAAGCGAGACGCCCTGCGGATCGTGGACCCCAACGCGGTAAGCGGACCGGTCCCCATCACGCCGGTGCCAGGCGGTGGCTGGAATATCGTGACCGATCTCAATCCCCCCACCGCAGGTTTTTGGCTACCGGGTTGGAAAGGAGTTCCCTGGGCCCCGACGGACTCGGCGCTCGCCAAGCGCCCGATGTGGATCGTCGAGGCGATCCCGCGGGATAAATACTACCTCTACGGGCGCATTGAATTATGGATCGACGCGGAAACGTGGGACGGCGCTTGGAACCGAAAGTTCACCTGGAGCGGGGAACTGGTCCACAACTACCAAATGCAAGCGCGCGTCAACCACATGGCGGGGGACCCTAAAGATCCGGAGTGGCTGCCGGCCAGCACCATCCTCTGGGCGTGCGCAGAAAACTTCAAGCTCGACCGCGCCACCCTGGGTGGTTTGCGCGCCGACCCGCAAGCACCTGCTCAACGGCGCGTACCATTGGACCCCACGCTATTTGACTCCATGACCCTCACTCGGTACGGGAAGTAAACGGCAGCGTACCGTCAGCTCCCGGAACAATCCTGCTTTCACACGCCCCGGCCCCAAGCCCGGGGCGTGTATCCTGCTGCCCGCATCGCCCTGGCACTGACTCGTTTTCGCCTTTGCCTCGGTCGTCCGTCACTGCCGACGCACAACCTCGACGTCAACAGTGACATCCACTTCGTTGCCCACCAACAGGCCGCCGTTATCCATGACTTTGTTGAAGTTCACGCCAAAGTCCTGCCGGTTGATCTTGGCGTGCGCGCTGCCACCCATCCGCTCCTTGCCGAACGGGTCCTTGAACGGGCGCGGAACGCCTTCCACGTCCAAGGTTACCTCTTTGGTGACGCCTTTAATCGTTAGGTCGCCGACGACCTGGTATTTGTCCTCTGCCAGCTTGACCACCCGTTTGGACTTGAAGGTGATCGTTGGGTACTTTGCCGTGTCCAAAAAGTCCGGTGACCGCAAATGTTCGTCGCGTTTGGGTTCGCGGGTGTCGATCCCCGCAGCATCGATGGTAGCTTCTACTCGTGAGCGCGTCACATCGTGCTCGTCGAAGTACACCGTCCCGGTCACCTTGCCCATGGTACCCCGGACCGTGGAGACCATCATATGTCTCACCGCAAAGTGCACTGCGCTGTGGGCGGGGTCGATGTCGTAAATCTGCTCCGCCAGTTTCGCTCCGGGTCCCACCAACAAACCGACCACAATGGCGCCGCAAAGAACGATGCGATTGCCGACGTTCATCCTGACCCTCCTTCTTTTGGTCTTTATCCTGTGGCCTATGCCGGAATGGATCTACCTCGTCGCCCCTATCCGAATCAACACAACAGCCGCAAGCAGCGCGAACAGTGAGCCCAGACGCGTAGCGAGATCACCGGGAGCCACACGGCACATTCGCCCAAGTCTTGGTCCCGTCCGCACTCCGAACTGAGATGGCACCGTCCCGCGAAGGGACGGCACCGCCCGAGTAGGACCGCTTTTTTCCACGCCCGCAGCGCCTGATGTCTTGCTGGCTAACTCCAACAGTGAGTCCGGGTGACTGGGCATTCAACCGAGCGAACCTCGGAGCGTCTTTCGTAACACCGGCCACCAAGTCCTGCTTTCTCCTGACGTGATCTTTGGCAAGTTAGGTGGCGGCTGTTGTGAACTGTTCAACTCGCGACTTCCGTAAAGCCGAGCTCCTGCAATGCTCGACGAATCTGATCGGCCGCTCGGTCTAAGTCCTCCGGCTTCGGGTGCAGGTCTTGGCGCGCGAAGTCGAGATCGTACACGGAATCGATCGGGACCACATGAAAATGCACGTGCGGCACTTCCAGCCCGGCGAGCATCAATCCCACCTTGGTCGGTCGGAATGCCTTCTGCAGACCTCGACCGATTTTCTGTGACACCACCGTGAGGTGGGCCAGAAGCGGCTGAGGCAAATCCAACCAATGATCAATTTCTTCCCGTGGAACCACCAGCGTGTGACCCGGCCGCAGCGGGTGAATCGAAAGAAAGGCTACACAGTGCTCGTCTTTCCACACAAACCGTGCAGGCAGTTCACCGCGAATGATTTTGGTAAACACACTGGCCATGACCTCCTCCGTTATGCAACGAAATCATGCGCCTCACAACCGTTGAGTGCGCGAGCGACCGCAGCCACGATTTCGTCCACCGTAACCTGGCCGTTGCGATCACGGTCCGCAGCCTCGCAGGCAGCAACCGGACGCAACTCCAAAGCAATTCCGGCCATCGTGACCAATTCTTCGATTGTGACCCGCTGATCACCATTGCAGTCTCCTGGACACAAGGCTCCCTGTGTTGGGGAAGGAGTCGCGGTGGGGGTGGGACTAGCCGTGCTTGTGGGGGTATCCGTGGGGGCCATGACGACCACGGCTCCATGGCTCAACATCACGTTCGGAATTCGCTCTCCGTCGACGTCCGCAACAAACGCATCTCTGAGGGTTAATGCGTAGGCGCCCAGGGGAGCCTGAGAGCTGACGGCAACGGTGCAGCTCCATAGCACGCTTTCGTCGGGGATTTCCGTTACCGGCGGAAGCTCGGAAAACAAAAACGCCACCGTACGCGTGCACTGCTCGCCAATGCATGCCACTGGTCGGAATTCCACGAGGAAAGACTTGCCTAACGCAGTGTTCGGAGAGCAGTCCGGCAAGCCTGTATCCGCCGGCGCGATCGGCGCATACGCAGGATCAAAAGCCATTTCCACCTGCACGGCACCCACCTGGTAATTGGCCGCACGGAGCCGCACGGACACCCGCACTCGAGATCCGGGAATTGCGTTGACGTTTGTCACCTCCAACACGGGGAAAGCCGGGGTCACCGAGGGTGAAGGAGTGGCTGATGGCGACGCGAGAGTAGGGCTTGCCGCAACCGACGGAGTTCGCGTAGGAGTCGGGGTCTGTGTCTCCTCGGCCTGCGAAGCTGTCGGGCTAGGGGGCACCGGGGAAGGCGTAGGGGTAATCGTGGCCGTCGGGGTTGGAACCGTAGGAGTCGCAGTTGCCGTAATCGTGGGTGTGGGTGTTGGCGGATTGACTTCGAAGGCACCAATATCACACACGGCGAACGCGTCGCTGTCACCGTCTGCGGGCCGGGGAAAACCGCGTTGATCCTGTAGCGGGCAGTCCGTCGGATCTCCCCGATCGATCGCATCACTTCCAGGCAGCAGCGCCATCGTCAAGCTCAGGCCGCCGTTAAAAGCGAGGCCGCTCAAACGCGGGTCGGCGTTATTCAAGTCGCCCGGTTGGTCGAACAAACACGAACCGCCCGTGTCGAGATTGAATCCCCGAGAGACCAGCGGCACGCCTCCGCAGTTCCCGCCCGTGGAGCTAGCGGCAACGACGGAATTGTGGATGGTCGCGACACCTAAGTTGTGTATGGCCCCCCCGGCCGTGGCGCCATTGGTGCTCAACGTCACGCTCTCCAGCACTAGGGTGGCCCCGGGCAAATTTGCGATGGCGCCGCCTTGTCCATTCGGCATCGCGGTATTGTTGAAAAACGTGCAGTTGAGCAGCTCCGCGCGAGCCCCCGGCAGGTTTGCAAGTGCGCCCCCGGATCCCGCGGAGACCGCGTTGTCCCGGAACGTCACCGCTTCCAGCTTGAGAATGCCTCCGTTACGGATTGCTCCCCCGGCAGCCTCGACCTGCCCCTGCTGCAATACGAGATTGCGTATGGTCACCTGTGCGGAATCGAAAACATCGAAGATGCGATCCGCGCGGTCCCCATCGATGAGCGCAACCCCTGGTCCGATCCCCTCCAAGACAATGTTGCCCAAGATATCCAAATCCCCGCGTGTGGCGTCCTCCCCGTCCGAGCCGTGAAGCGTCAGCCGGAAACGCGGCTGGAGGCTCGGAACACGAATCACGTCTTCCTCAGACGTAGCATTGGCTTCCTGCACAGCAGCACGTAACGTGCAGACATCGGGCGTTCCGGCAGAGCAAACGCGATCACCCGGTGCGGCATCGGGAAGATCCAATACCGAGTTCACCGTGAACGTCGCCCCCGCCGCAACGGAACCGACGCAAAGCGCCAATGTAAAGGCTAGACCGACAATGGGCCCCCGCTGCTCGAGCCGTGCAGATCCGCGCTGCTGCGCGAACGAGCTCGGCCTGCCGGCCTGCTCCCGCCTCCGATACGCTGCTCCGCCGCACATGGTAGATCAGCATGGCGAGAATCGTGGCCCCAGGTCAACACCCCGCGCGCAAACCCAACAACCGATCGCGTCGATCGGACAGCGCTCGCCGAGCAGTTGACGGATATCCGTCCTCTTGTGTTATGGGCTACCAGCATGTCGCCCTCGTAGCTCAGCAGGATAGAGCACAGGATTCCTAATCCTGGGGTCGCGCGTTCGAATCGCGCCGAGGGCACTGCGCAGGCAAGGGCACAAGGCGGAAGAACACCGAGCGGAATCCTGCCCGGGCAAAGTCCTCGCCTACGTCTCTACATTCTGCTCGGCATACGGCCACAAGTGACACAGAAAGCACAGGCGCCAGTCACAGCAAGGTTCCGCGGAGGACTACGCTGGCAATCGTGAAGTAAATGATTAGTCCGGTCACGTCCACGAGCGTGGCGACAAAGGGAGCAGATGCGCTTGCCGGGTCGAACCCCAGCGCGCGCAAAATGAACGGCAGCATCGAACCCATCAAGGTACCCCACGTCACCACGCCTATGAGGCTCAAGCCTACGGTGAGTGCAATCAAACCCCAATGATCCCCGTAGACCCCGAACACCCACTGCCAAATGGTGATTCGTAAAAGGCCAATCGAGGCCAAAATTGCTCCCAGAGCCAGACCCGACGCAAGCTCACGCGCCATCACACGAAGCCAGTCGCGGAGCCGAACCTCGCCCAACGCCATCGCGCGAATGACGAGCGTGGACGCTTGCGAGCCCGAGTTGCCGCCACTGCTGATAATCAAAGGCACGAACAGAGCTAGCACCACGGCCCGCGCAATTTCTTCTTCAAAGTAACCCATTGCGGTCGCCGTCAGCATTTCCCCTAGAAACAATGCGGCGAGCCACATACCGCGCTTGCGCACCATGGAAACGAAATCGGTTTCCCAGTAAGGGGCATCCAGCGCCTCGCTACCGCCGATCTTTTGAATGTCTTCGGTCGCTTCCTCCTGTAGTACGTCCACGATGTCGTCGATCGTCACGACGCCTTTCATCCGGCCCTCTTGATCCACGACGGGCAACGCCAGGAAGTGGTGCTGCTGGAAGAGGCGACTTACCGCTTCCTGGTCTTGATCCTCGGAAATCGTCACCACATCGGTGCGCATGCAATCGGCCACGCGGGCGTTCGGGGCGGCTGCGAACAGTTCGCGGAAGGAAAGCACTCCCAGCAAACGCTGGTCGTCGTCCAGGACGTATGCATAGTAGGTGGTATCGCGGTGCTCCGCTGCGTATTTGCGCAAGTAGGTAATGGCCTCGGTTACGGTCATGTCGGGGCGCAAACGAGCGTAGTGAGGATTCATCAAGCCACCGGCCGCGTCTTCCGCGTACGCGAGCAAGCCACTGACCTGCGAACGAGTCGCTTCATCCAGCAAACCCAAAAGCACTTCGCGCTCTTCGCGGGGAACATGTTGGATCAGGTCGGCTGCGTCGTCCGGCGGGAGCAGTCGAATCCACGAGCGCCGCTCGGCAAGCGGCAGACTCAAAATCAATTCCGCTTGGTCCCGCGTCGGCAATGCCAGAAACAAATCCTCCGCCTCGGGGCGGGGCAGCAAGGCAAAGGCATGTCGTCGGTCCTCGGGAGACAGGATTGGCCAGGCTGCGAGCAGCTCTTTGGCATCCAGCTCCTCGCCGGCAAGCTCGACTGCGAGATCGCTGCGGACGGCAGCCTCGCTAGAGACCTTTTGAGGATCGGAAATTCCTGGCGCCATGGTTACACCTCCCGCCCGCCTCACGCACGGGCAGCGGTGCAACCGGCGCAAGACGGGACCTAAATTCGCCCTCTGGTGGACACGAGTCTACTTGGTCCGTCAGAACTCATGGTTCGGGTTATTAGTATGGACATGCTTGCAAGAAAAGCCCGACCCACCTCCGAGTCACTTTATTGTCCGTTTCGAGACTGGCGTGGCCAACGGCATTGTGCCGCACTCCCTTAGCTTGCTCCCAACGCTAAAGCGAACACGAAGATGCAATCGCGGAAAGATTCCCCTTTCGTGCGCCGCTCCTCTCGACTACTAAGAGACACCAGCTTGTGCGAACGCCCGCACAACGGGAGGATAGCAAAAGCGGCACGGCCATGAGCGAGTTCCATACAGTTCTCTTCGAAGTCGAAAATCGAGTGGCTACGATCACTCTGAACCGCCCGGAACGGAAAAACGCCATGAACCAGCAGCTCAAAGACGAGCTGCGGGAGTGCTGGTATCGGGTCAAGGCGGACCCGGATATTTGGGTAGCCATTGTCACCGGCGCCGGAGATGCGTTTTCCAGTGGGGCCGATGTGGAGTCACTGGCGACGGGGGGTTTCGTCAAACCGGATCGCTGGCGCGAGCTTGCGATGATTGAAGGGATTGTCGAGCTTCCGACCCCACGGCGCTTGCGGGTTCACAAGCCGGTCATCGCAGCCGTCAATGGGGTCGTTGCTGGATTTTCCCTGGACCTGGTTACGGAGGCAGACATCCCGATTGCTTCGGACCGGGCTTACTTCGTGGACCCGCACGTGTCCATCGGCTACGTATCGTCGCACGAGATGGTCAACATGGCCCGGCGGGTTCCCCTTGCTGTTTGTCTGCGCATGGCATTGCTGGGAAGTCGCGAGCGCATGAGCGCCCAAAGAGCATATGAAGTGGGGCTGGTCACAGAGGTCGTTCCGCACGAGCAACTCATGCCGCGGGCGCGGGAGTTAGCCGAGATGATCTTGAGCAACGCCCCTCTAGCGGTTTGGGGCACCAAAATGGCGATTTTGCAGGGGTTAGGATTGCCGATCCCGCTGGCCGAGGAAATCGCTGCTGGATATCTCGAGATCGTCGAGCAGTCCGAAGATCATCAAGAGGGACCACGAGCCTTCGTGGAAAAGCGAAAACCAGTGTGGCGCGCGCGCTAAAAGATTCTTCTCAGGACTCGAGGGGCCGAGGAGCGGAAAACCCGGCGTCGCCGACCAGGACGAAAGAGACCATCAAGACGCAGTCGGACACGGACGCCCTGTTTGAAAACTATCGGGGAGAGCTGGCCGCACAGGCTCTTGCACCGAGTGTGGGGATCGTGGTGGGAGCAGTATGCCTGTACGGCGCGGTAGAGTGGATTACGCGCCGGCCAGTCTTTTACGAGTCTTTGCCCCTCTACATCATCGAGGTCACTCTTCCGGTTTTGCTGCTGGCCGTCCGGGCGCGCATTGCCCTCTACCGGATGCCCGTTTTGTTACTGGTTGGAGACCTTTTGTTTACGACGGTGCTCATCGGGCAGTTTTTGCTGCCGAGCACGCAGACTTCGGGGGCCGCCCTGATTCTCTCCCTAAAAATGCTCGCCACGGCATTGTTCTTTCCCTGGTCCCCAAGCTTTCAGGGAATCGAAGCCGGCTTCACCCTGTTGATGTATTATGGCGTCCTCGCCTTTGGTGCCCGCGAGTTCTCCAGCGAGGCCGTTGCACATCAGATCGGCGGTCCGCTGGTGGCAGCCCTCTTCTCGGTGGCCGGTGCAACTTTGGCGGAGCGCCTTCGAAGAGAAGTGTTTGCTCGCGGGGCCCGCATTAAAGAAGCCGAACGCCAAATCCGCTTCTTGGTACAGCGATCCCCAATTGCCTTGTGGATGACCGATCGCAACTTGCAAGTCACATTGGCTCTCGGGGGGCCTCAACTTCCGTTCACGAAAGATGCCCGCTTGTCTGCCGGGCAACGGCTCACCGAGCTTTTGCAAACGTTGGACCCCAACTTTCCACCGTTACGGGCACACTTGGCCGCCTTGGACGGCGAGGCATCATCTTACGAGTTCTCCTACGGCGACCGCCACTTTATCGCACACGTGGAACCCTGGCGGACCACGGCCAACCACATTGGCGGAGTCATTGGAGTCGCCTGGGACGTGACGGACCGTAAAGAAGCCGAGGCGTTGAAGGAGCGCGAGGCCAAGGCGGCGCAAGCGCTGGCACACGTTGGGGAGGTGCTGCTCAGTAGCCGGGACGTTCAGGAAACCCTTGATCGCCTGTGTCATTTGACCCGGGAAACTTTAGGTACGGAGTTTTGCCTCGGTTACCTCTGGCGCGAGGAATCTCAGGCCTTCGAACTTGTGGCGGCGGCCGGTTTACCCGCTGAGGTTGGCGAAGAGTTACGTACCTTCACTGCCCGCGCAGCGGACATTGCGCCGATCGTGCGTGCCTTACGGGAGAAGCCGTTCCTGCTTTTCCAGGTGCCCGAAACGGGCAGGCATCCTTGGCAGTTGCTTGCACGTCGTTTCTCGATGACGGAAATGATCGACATCGGAATTCGCCCCCGCGGGCAGCTGCGGGCAATCCTGGCTAGTGGCACCCGCGGCCATCCGTTGAACTGGGACTCGGCAGCCGAACAAGTCGCAGCCGGCATCGCCCATCTCGGCGCTTTAGCCTTGGACAATGCGCGCCTTCTCGAAGACCTGGAACAAGCGAGTCGAGTGAAGTCGGAGTTCGTGGCGACCATGTCACACGAACTTCGTACACCGTTGAATGTGATTCTGGGGTACGGAAGCCTTTTGCTGGACGACACATTTGGCCCGGTGCCGCCTGAACAACGCGAGGTACTCGAGCGAATCCAAAATAGCGCCAACCAACTGCTCGAACTGATCACCATGACGCTCGACTTCAGCCGTCTCGAAGCCAAACAGGTTACCGTGCGTTGCGACCCTGTAGACCTTCGCGCTCTCATCGCACAAATCGCTGATGAGTCGTACAGTGCTGCGGGAAAACCCCAAGTTCGACTCAGCCTCCGGCTTCCCGATGATCTTCCGACGTTGTACTCCGACCCTCTGAAGATTGCCGTGATTGTCAAAAACCTTCTCGGCAATGCCCTGAAATTCACGGAGCAGGGCGAAGTCGTGTTGGCGGCTCAGGCAAGCGGCGAAGGGGTGGAACTCACCATCGCCGATACAGGCCCCGGGATTCCGGAGGCAGCCTTGCCCCACATCTTTGAACCCTTCTGGCAGGCGGACCCATGGCCCACGCGGCCTCACGGGGGCGTCGGCCTGGGCCTATACATCGTGCGCCGGCTGGTCGATCTTCTGGGCGGCAAAATCCAGGTGCAAAGTCGGCTCGGTGTCGGGTCGAGCTTCACAGTGTGGCTCCCTTCGCGAACACCCAGCTCGGAGCCAGCAAGAGGCACATCGGCAGACACTAGCGATAGCGGCTCGCGGGCTCACGGTTCCGCCGCCACACCCCGGTCGCTATAAAATTCGCCAAAATCCCACGATTGTTGCGGCTCTTCTTTCATGATGCCGATCGCACGTGAACCCTTGCCCTCTGTAGTCGAGCGAACTTCCTTGCCGGTCGTCGCAATCGTCGGGCGTCCGAACGCCGGAAAGTCCACGCTATTCAACCGCCTGTTGGGCGAGCGTCGGGCCATTGTGGACGAGCAACCTGGAGTGACTCGGGATCGCAACATCGCAAGCGCTCGTTTGGGAGACCGGGAGGTCCTGCTCGTAGACACGGGTGGCTTCGACGAGCAGGCGGACGACAATCTCGCGAGAGCGGTGCTCGCGCAGAGCTGGCTTGCAGCCGAAGAGGCTGACTTAGTTGTCGCTCTTTTCGACGGTCGAGAGGGCCTCAACCCGTTGGACCGTGACCTCGTGCAACGCTTGCGGGTGCTGCGAAAGCCCGTGCTGTACGTGGCGAACAAGCTGGACGACGGCAAGCTCGATCTTTTGAGTACGGAGTTCTTCGCACTTGGCATTCCTGAGGTTCTGCCCATATCCGCGGCACATGGGCGGGGCGTCGATGAACTGGTGGAAAGAATAGGCGGTTTGCTGCCGCAAGCGACAACTCCATCGCCGACGCCGCCGCCATCGAAGGAAGTCATTGCTGTCGCGATCGTTGGACGACCCAATGTCGGGAAATCGTCCCTGGTCAATCGCATTGTCGGCTACGAGCGTGCTATCGTGGACGACAAGCCCGGAACCACGCGCGATGCCATTGACACCCTCGTCCAATACCACGGGCAGGATTTCTTACTCATCGACACGGCGGGCATACGGCGTCGGCCCAAGGTGCGGGAAATTGTCGAGCGCGCAAGCGTGGTCCGGGCATTTCGAGCTGTGGACCGCGCCCACGTTGTCGTTCTGCTCGTCGATGCGATGGAAGGCCTTGCAGACCAGGACACCCGCATTGCACATCACGTACTCGAACGGGGCAAACCCCTCGCGATTGTATTCAACAAATGGGATGCTGTGGCGCGCCAGGCTCGTCGCCCCATGCAGTATCGCCAGCGCCTGGCTGCCACCTATCCGAGTCTCGCTAATTTTCCCACGGAATTCATTTCCGCGCGGACCGGAGAAGGCGTAGACAGAATCTTCCGCCTCGCCCGGTTGTTGTATGGCCGCGCGCGAAAACGGCCATCCACAGCGAAGCTCAATGTGCTCCTGCAAGAAATTACACGCCAGCGACCTGCACCTGCAGTGGGTGGCAGGCCGGTTCGCTTTTACTACGTGGCGCAAACAGGGATCGAACCTCCGCGATTAGCCATCTTCACCAACCATCCAGAAGCCATCCCGGTGCCCTACAAACGCTACTTGGAAGGGGAATTTCGCAAAGCGTTTCAATGGTCGGGGGTGCCGATCCGTATTGAATTTCGACCTCGCCCGCGGCGCCGCCCGGAGTAGAACTAGAAAATGCCGCCGTCACGATAACGCTTGGCGTGCGCCACGTAGTGCAAAGCGCTTTGCAAATTGGCCTGCTTTTCGACCTCGCTCAACGGGCGAATGACCTTTGCGGGAACTCCCAGTACCAGGTGCCCGGCCGGAATCTTCGTGCCTGGCGTCACGAGAGCCCCGGCACCCACGATACATTCTTCGCCAATTTCGGCTCCGTCGAGCACGATTGCGCCGATGCCAATCAAACAGCGTGGACCGATGCAACATCCGTGCAGTACAGCACGATGGCCCACGGTTACCTCGTCTCCGACGATGGTCGGCCAGCGGTCGGTTGTGACATGGATGAGCGAACCGTCTTGCAGGTTCGTTCGAGCCCCAATGCGAACGTAGTGTACGTCGCCCCGAATCACCGCATATGGCCAAACGCTGCTTTCGGCTCCTAATTCGACGTCCCCGATGATTTCGGCGGTTCGATGCACGTAGGCGGTGAGGTCCAGACGAGGAGTTTTGCCCTCAAAGGAAACAACCATGCGGCTACTCTTCCTATGCTCTCCGTCTATCCTGTGCAACCGCGCACACACCCGGCAAAACTTGCCACCTCGGCCGTGTCTTTGATACACAAAGGCATGGTTTGCTACCCGTTCACAGTGTTCGCGTTGGCAAGCCCATCTCCGATCGGCGGCGATGGGCTTGCCTGCTTTTCGGGCCATCAGTCCGCGTAGGAGGTCGCCATGTTCACGCACGATCTACCGGAAGGGTTTACATTCGACGATGTCCTTCTGCTTCCAGGAGAGTCGGACTTCATGCCCAAAGACGCTGACTGCAGCACGTATCTGACCCGGAACATTCGTTTGAACATCCCCCTAATCAGTGCAGCGATGGATACGGTGACCGAGTACCGCACGGCCATCGCCATGGCTCAAGAGGGTGGGATCGGCATCATTCACCGCAACCTTTCACCGGAGGAACAGGCGCGAGAGGTGGAAAAAGTGAAGAAATGGGAGAGCGGGATGATCCTCGATCCCGTCACCGTTGGGCCGGACCAGCCAATTGCCGATGCTTTGGAGATCATGCGGCGGTACAATATTTCAGGCTTACCGGTCACCCAGAACGGTTACTTGGTGGGCATCTTGACAAACCGGGACTTGCGCTTCGAGAAGCGGCTCGACCGCAAAGTCCGGGAGGTCATGACCAAGGATAACCTCGTCACCGCCCATCCCGGCATCGGACTCGAAGAGGCAAAGGAAATTTTGCACACTCATCGAATCGAAAAACTGTTGATCGTGGACAACCAAAACCGCCTCAAGGGTCTCATCACCGTCAAAGACATCCAGAAGGCCGCCCAGTACCCCAACTCCTGCAAGGATCAATTTGGCCGCTTACGGGTAGGAGCCGCAATTGGCACCGGTGAAGACCGTGAGGAGCGAGTGGAGCGGCTCGTACGCGCTGGGGCGGACGTACTCGTGATCGATACGGCACACGGTCACACGGCTTCGGTGCTCGACACCATCCGGTACGTAAAGCAAGCATACCCTACGGTCGAGCTTATTGCCGGCAACGTCGCCACTGCGGACGGCGCGCGGGCCCTTGCGCGGGCGGGTGCGGACGCGATCAAGGTCGGTATGGGCCCGGCATCCATCTGCACGACGCGAGTCGTTTCGGGAGTGGGCGTACCCCAACTCACGGCCGTCGCGGAATGCGCCCGCGTAGCCCGCGATTACAGCATTCCCGTCATCGCCGATGGCGGAATCAAATTTTCCGGCGACATCACCAAGGCTCTCGCCGCCGGTGCCGATTCCGTGATGATCGGCAGCCTGTTCGCGGGCACGGAAGAAAGCCCTGGTGAGACGATCCTGTATCAGGGTCGCACGTACAAGCTTTATCGTGGAATGGGCTCGTTAGAGGCTATGCGAGAGCGCGAGGGATCCCGTAATCGATACATGCAAGACACTGAAGAACCGGTGAAGCTCGTTCCCGAGGGCATCGAAGGGCGGGTGCCATACAAGGGTCCTTTGAGCTTCATCATTACGCAGCTCGTCGGAGGGTTAAAGGCCGGCATGGGTTACACCGGATGTCGGACGATCGCAGAGCTGCACGAACGTGCTCGGTTCATTCGTGTGAGTCGTGCTTCGCTCGAAGAAAGCCACGTGCACGATGTCACCATGACCAAAGAACCGCCCAATTATCGCCGAGAATGAGGGACAGGAGCGGAGCGGATCGGAGCGTAGCCGATGATTCTCATCCTCGACTTTGGCAGCCAGTACACTCAGCTCATCGCGCGCAGAATTCGAGAATTCCACGTGTATTGCGAGATTCATCCATTCAACCTGGCCCCCGATGCTATTCGGAAACGCGAACCCAAAGGAATCATTTTGTCCGGCGGGCCCGCGAGCGTGTACGAAGAGGGCGCCCCCCATCCCGCGCCAGAAATTTTCGATCTCGGAATTCCGGTTCTCGGCATTTGTTACGGCATGGGAATCATAGCGCAGCACTTTGGGGGTCGAGTTTCAGCAGCGCGGGAACGCGAGTATGGCCCGGCGGAAATCTCGGTGGACGATGATACAGACTTGTTCGCAGGTCTCGGCGATTCTCCTGTGCGGGTGTGGATGAGCCACGGGGATCGAATCGAACAATTGCCGAAGGGATTCCGGGTATTGGCGAAAAGCAACAACGCTCCGATCGCAGCATTTACCGACCAACAACGGCGTTTCTTCGGTGTTCAGTTCCATCCAGAAGTGGCGCACACGGCGCGCGGCAAAGACATCCTCGCCAACTTTCTGTTTCGGATCTGTCATGCTCCGGCCGATTGGACGATGGAAAACTTTGTCGAACGGGAAGTCCGTCGTATTCGGCAGCGCGTCGGGTCGGCGGGAGTCGTTTGCGCTCTCAGTGGCGGAGTAGATTCGACAGTCACGGCCGCGCTTGTCCATCGGGCTGTGGGCGACCAGCTCACTTGCGTTTTTGTGGACAACGGGGTGCTTCGCCGACATGAGCCGCAACGGGTCATGGGTTTCCTCACCAACGCGTTTCACTTCCGGGTGCGCCAGGTTGATGCCAGTGCGTTATTCCTCCAACGGCTCGCGGGTGTGGAAGATCCGGAACAAAAGCGCCGGATTATTGGTAACACGTTCATCGAAGTCTTCGAGCAGGAAGCGCGCAATCTGAGTGGTGTACGCTTCCTGGCCCAGGGAACGTTGTACCCGGACGTAATCGAATCCGTATCGTTCAAGGGGCCATCGGCCACGATCAAAAGTCATCACAACGTGGGTGGCCTCCCCGAACGGATGCAATTGGAGCTCATTGAGCCTTTGCGCGAGTTGTTCAAAGACGAGGTGCGCGAGCTCGGGGTGGTCTTGGGCATACCTCGCGAAATTATCGACCGTCACCCGTTCCCCGGGCCCGGATTAGCGATTCGGATCATCGGTCCGGTCACCGCCGAGCGTGTGGCCATACTCCAACACGCTGATGCAATTGTCGAGGAGGAGGTCAGAGCCGCTGGGTGGTACGAACAGCTTTGGCAAGCATTTGCTGTGTTATTACCAGTCAAAAGCGTTGGGGTGATGGGCGATGCACGGACGTACGAGAACGTCCTCGCTGTCCGTGCAGTACAAAGCGTAGACGGAATGACAGCCGATTGGGCCCGCTTGCCCCACGAACTCCTAGCACGCCTGTCGACACGGCTGATCAACGAGGTTCCGGGCATCAATCGAGTCGTGTACGACATTTCGTCCAAGCCACCCGCAACGATTGAATGGGAGTAAGGAGATTGTCGTAGGCAGAGTAGGGGAGGGTGATCGCAATGAGCTTCGTTCACCTGCATGTGCATACCCAGTACTCCTTGCTCGATGGGGCCAACAAGATTCCCGACCTGATTCAAAAGGTCAAAGCGGCCGGGATGCCGGCCATTGCCATGACCGACCATGGCAATCTTTTCGGCGCGGTGGAGTTCTATCGCCGCGCGATGGCGGCAGGGATTCAGCCCATCATCGGATGCGAAATGTACGTGGCTCCCGGCCACCGTACGGAGAAAAAATTACGCGCTGCGGACGCGGAGACTGCCGGCAACCACCACCTCATTCTGCTGGTGATGAATGAAGAAGGTTATCGTAACCTGTGTCGTCTCGTCACCCTGAGTTACAAAGAGGGGTTTTACTACAAGCCTCGCATCGACAAGGAATTGCTCCGGGAGCTCAACCGTGGCTTGATCGCCCTCTCCGGTTGCTTGGCCAGCGAAGTCAACGAGGCTATCGCTGCAGGCTCGATCGAGCGTGCCCGCGCGGTCATGGAAGAGTACCGTGCGATGTTCGATGGCCGGTATTACGTCGAGATTCAGGACAACCGACTGCCCCAGCAAGAACGGGCCAATGTGGAACTCATCCGGCTCGCACACGAATTATCCCTGCCGGTCGTTGCCACCAACGATTGCCACTATCTCACGCCCGACGATGCCGCGGCGCACGAGGTCTTGCTGTGTATCCAAACCGGCAAAACCCTCAGCGATCCGACGCGCTGGCGTTTCGAGACGGACCAGCTTTATGTGAAAGAGCCGGCCGAAATGGCCCGCGCATTCCCGCAACTTCCTGAGGCCATCACCAACACCCTCGAGGTGGCGCGCCGTTGCCAATTCGAAATGCGCTTCGGCCGCTACCAGTTCCCCGTGTATCGCACGCCCGGCAATCAAAGCCTGGAAGACCATCTCTCCCAGTTGGCTCGCCAAGGCTTAGAGCGTCGCCTCCAGCGTAAACGCGCGGCTTCCGATTGGACTCCCGAAAAGGAACGCCAGTACTGGGATCGGCTGGAAGAAGAGCTGCAAATCATCCGGAGAATGGGTTTTTCTGGGTACTTTCTCATCGTTGCGGACTTTACCCGCTACGCCAAGCAACACGGAATCCCAGTTGGTCCCGGAAGGGGATCGGCTGCAGGCAGCCTGGTAGCGTATGCACTGGACATCACCACGGTTGACCCGATCCCGTACAACCTGCTGTTCGAGCGATTTCTCAACCCCGAGAGAAAGTCCATGCCCGATATCGACATGGACTTCTGTTTCGAACGAAGGGACGAGGTCATCCGTTACGTTCGGGAAAAATACGGTGACGACTGTGTTGCACAAATCATCACCTTTGGCACGCTCAAAGGTAAACAAGCAATCAAGGATGTCGGACGTGTTCTGGACTTTAGTTACTCGGAAACCGACCGGATCGCGAAATTGTATCCCGCACCAAAGCAGGGCAAGGACTTCCCTCTCGCCGAGGCCCTCGAAATGGAACCGAGGTTGCGGGAAATTCGGGAACGCGGTACCCGAGAGCAGCAACTGTTCGACTACGCCCTACGCCTAGAGGGGCTTCTGCGGCATGCATCGAAGCACGCTGCGGGCATCGTGATTGGCGATCGTCCGCTCGTGGAAACCCTGCCGCTATTTGTGGACAAAGACGGCGCCGTCCTCACTCAGTACCCGTACGGTGACGTGGATGCCATTGGCCTGATCAAGTTCGACTTCCTGGGCCTGAAGACTCTAACCATGATTGCGAAGGTCGTGGCTCTGGTGCGTGCCGGGCGCGGGGTGGAGATCGACGTCGAGCAGTTGCCCCTCGACGATGCGGAAACCTACGGATTGATTTGCCGCGGCGACACCGTCGGGGTGTTTCAATTGGAAAGCAGCGGGATGCGCAAGCTGGTTACTTCGCTCCGACCGAACAAATTCGAGGACCTGATCGCGGTCCTCGCGTTGTTTCGTCCCGGCCCGCTCGACTCCGGGATGGTGGAAGAATTCATCAAGCGCAAGCATGGCGAGGTACCCATCCAATACCTACACCCCAGTCTGGAGCCAATTTTACGAGAAACCTACGGGGTGATCCTCTATCAGGAACAAGTGATGCAAATCGCGCGCGTGCTCGCAGGCTATAGCCTTGGCGATGCAGACAATCTGCGCCGCGCGATGGGGAAGAAAAAAAAGGATGAAATGGAGCGTGAAAAAGGCCGTTTCATCCGGGGTGCCGTGGAGCGCGGAGTCTCCCAGGAACTGGCAACCGCAATTTTTGAGCAAATGGAAACGTTTGGGGCGTACGGGTTCAACAAGTCGCATTCCACGGCCTACGCATTTATTTCCTATCAAACGGCTTACTTGAAGGCGCACTTCCCCGAGGAGTTCATGGCTGGGCTGCTCACCTTGGAGATGGACAGCACGGACAAGACTTACAAGAACATCGCGGCTTGTCGCGAGATGGAGATCCCGATCCTGCCGCCCGACGTCAATGAGAGCGCCTTGGACTTTACGGTCGTGGCACCGGCGACGCCTGAGGGCAAACGCGCCATTCGGTTCGGCCTGGGAGCAGTCAAAGGGGTCGGACAAAAAGCCGTGGAAGCAATTTTGGATGCCCGGCAAGAAGGCCGATTCCAGTCGCTTGCGGACTTCTGCAAGCGTGTGCCGTTGCAGCAAGTGAACAAACGCGTCATCGAAAGCTTGATCAATTGTGGCGCGTTTGACTTTACCCAAGAGCCACGGCGCCGACTACTCGAAGGACTCGAGCCCTTACTCCGTTGGGCATCCACCGAGCAAGAACGGGCGACTCCGCGGAATCAAATCAGCCTGTTTGCCCCCGAAGCCCTTGCGACGACGGCGCCGCCGGCCCCCGAGTTACCCTCGATCGGCGAGTGGCCGGCCAAAGAGCGCTTGCGGCTCGAGCGCGAGGCCTTGGGCTTTTTCATCACCGGCCACCCTTTGGATCGTTGGGAACGTCCTCTGCGTAGAATTACCAACGGAACGATTGCCGAGGTGCGCGCGAGGGGCGAGAACGGCAAGGTGAAGCTGGGGGGAGTGATTCACACGCTCAAAGCGAGAAATACCCGCAAGGGCGAGCGCTACGCGAACTTCGTGTTGGAAGACCGCTCGGGGACCGTGGAAGTGGTCGCTTGGCCAGATACGTACCGCCAATACGAGGCAGCGATCCACGCGGATGAGCCCGTTTTGGTGGAGGGAACCCTTGAGATCGACGAGGAACGCTGCCAACTTATTGCCGAAACCGTGACGCTTCTCTCTGAGGTGCAGCAAAGAGCATTTAAACAGGTCCGTTTGGCTTTGCGCGCGGAACTTGTTACCGACGAGCTTCTACAGCGCTTGCGTCAAACCTGTTCTCGCCACCGGGGGAACTGCGAGACGTTCGTTCATCTTTGGTTAGCGGAAGCGAAGCGCGAAATCGTGATGGCGTTGCCGACGACCTTGAAAGTGGCTCCGACAGAAAGCTTCGTCACCGAGGTGGAACAATTTTTAGGCGAGGGCGCGGTTAACTTGCAGTGAGGCGAACGGAACGCCCGCGGACAAACGCTTTGCCCTTCGTTGCTGGGCCAAGTTCGATCTCCCGGCCTTCTCCGGAATGGCCGGCTCGCCTCCAACGAGAGCCCGAGCGGGCGGTCCTCGTGGGTGTGGAGCGCCGCCAACGTGGCTTGGTCAGCGGCCTGGAGTCGCTCGACGAACTCGAACGACTCGCCCAAAGTGCTGGAGTTGTCGTGGTCGGGCGCGTACTGCAAATTCTTGCCCGACCCCAACCGGCAACTTTCATTGGTTCCGGCAAAGTCGAGGAGGTGCGCCGTTACGCTTGGGAAAATCAAGCCCAAGTGGTGATCTTCGATGAACCACTGTCACCCGCCCAACAGCGAAACCTGGAGACACGGATCGGTCTCAAGGTCATCGACCGCAGCCAATTAATCCTCGACATCTTCGCGCAACGCGCGCGCAGCCTGGAGGGCAAACTGCAAGTCGAGCTCGCTCAACTTCAGTACCTTTTGCCGAGGCTGACCAAACAGTGGCAGCACCTGTCGCGGCTTGGTGGCGGGGTAGGCACGCGCGGCCCGGGCGAAACCCAGCTCGAGGTCGACCGGCGAAAAGTTCGTGAGCGCGTAGCACTTTTGCGACAACGGCTGCGGGAGGTGGCCCGTACGCGCCACATTCACCGGGAGAGCCGGGCACATATTCCCCTGCCCACTGTTGCTCTGGTCGGCTACACGAACGCTGGCAAATCGACGCTGATGAACCGGATCACCTCGGCCCACGCGCTAGTAGCGGACCAGCTCTTCGCCACCCTAGACCCAATGGTTCGACACTTCCGCCTTCCCAGCGGCGCCAACGCATTGCTCGTGGACACGGTCGGCTTTATTCACAAACTTCCTCACGGATTCGTGGATGCGTTCAAAAGCACCCTCGAAGAGGTCCAAACCGCCGACTTGCTCGTCCACGTGGTGGACGCTTCGCATCCCTTAGCGGAACAGCACCGCCAGGTAGCGGAGGCGGTGCTCGCGGAACTTGGCGCGGAACGAAAGCCGCGCGTGCTCGTGTACAACAAGATTGACCTTGCACCGCAACGACCTTTTGTGTCTCCGGCCTCGAACACATGTCTCGTTTCCGCCCGCACAGGACAGGGTTTGAACGATTTGCTCGATCTTGTGGATCGTGAGCTCTTGAGACTTTTCGAGGAAGTTCGGGTCCACCTGCCACTGAACCGGGGCGACTTGATCGCGCGAGCGCGCAAAATAGGCCGTGTCATCGAGGAACGGTACACCGCCGAGGGAGTCGAGCTGGCCGCTTACGTTCCCGCCAAATTGGCCGGCCAACTACGGAAGAGCGCGTTGGGTCAGCCGGCCGTATAGACGAAGTTTGCGCCGTCTATTTTTTCGTTGCGCAGGGTTCAAAAGCGGGGCAGGCTAGGAGTCAAATCGGTTCCCAGCCACGGATCTGGAAAGCCCATGGAACTCCGGAACGTTGCAGAACTCCTCTACCGTCTCGCGCATGATCTCAGCGCTCCGGTACGCGCGATTCGCGGCTTCGGCCAGGCTTTGCGCGAAGACACCACGACAGGCTGGACTTCGCAGTGCGACCACCATCTAGAGCGAATTTTAGTTAACGCGGCGCGCCTGGAATCGCTTCAAGATCGGCTTGCCCTTCTCGCGCGAGCCATGGAACCACCACGCCTGCGACAAACGGTGGACGTCGATGCAACCTTTGCAGACACCTTCGCGAAGTTGCAGCAACGAGGCGGCCGGGTACGTGCGGAAACTGGGTTGCAGGGTGTCGTTCTTCGAGATTGGGATCCCGGACACGCTCGCGTGCTCGCCGAAGCACTTTATCGGCATGCTGAGGCAGTGGCTGGCACGACGGTCTCCTGCACACTGATTGTAACGGGGAGGATGACAGGAACTACCGCTTCTCTGGAGGCACGGGTTGCGTTCGGCAGTCAGCGAAACGTTTCAGAAGCGACTTTAGCCACATCTCGGCCCACCGTGGAGCTCGCGATCGCGCAAATTCTCCTGCAGCACTATCCGCTAGCACAGTGGGAACCCGCGTTACCTGACCGGGTGCGTTTTTATTTTTCCTGTGCCGCGGTGGCCGGAGAGGGGCAAGTTGCTGCCGAGGGCGGCCGCTTTTCCCCGAGTGCAGATTCTGTCCTCACCGGCGATTCGCTGAGCCGGGTGCGAACTTCGGCCCGTGCACTCCAGGGTCCGATCATGCTCGTCGACGACGATCCGGCGGAGTGGGAACTACTCCAATTAGTTATCGAGGACAGTGGCCTCGAACAATGGGTGGAGTGGTATCGGGACGGCAAGCTGGCCCTAGAGAGGTTGGAGCAACTCGCTGCGAATCCAGCGGGCCATCATGGGTGGCTTCCGGTCGTGGTCTTTGCCGATTTACGAATGCCCACCCTAGACGGTATTTCCTTGGTTCGCATGATTCGCTCGCGAGACGATCTGAGTGCCGTCCCCGTGGTTTTGCTCAGCTCTTCCGACAACCCAGATGAAATCCGCGCTGCCTACGCAGCGGGGGCCAACGCCTTTGTGACCAAGCCGACCGATTTTCACTTCTACGCCGAGTGCCTCCACCTTGCGCTCGCGTTTTGGGGCCGCTGCAATCGCGTCGCTTGGGGCCACTTTTGATCAGGCCCGCAAAGCCCGCCGGCGCACCACGCTTGCCAGGCTGGATTTTCCGTTCACGAAACGTCTTCTTTCACGATCACAATACGGTACCCGTACAGATCGCCGATCGTGGCCAGGAAACGTTCCAAATCGAACGGCTTGCGCAAAAACGCCACCGCACCGGACTTATAGGCACTGATCCAGTCTTCTTCTCGAGCCGATCCCGTTAGAACCAGTGCGGGCATGCGGCGCAAACGTTTGTCCGCCTGAATCTCTTGGAGCAAAACTCGGCCATCCAGCCCGGGAAGGGTCAGGTCGAGCAATAACAAATCGAAGGGTGGCCGATCCAAACGGTTGGCCTCCCGTACAAGCAACTCAAACGCTTGGCGCCCATCCCCGATCACGGTAATTGGATTGTCTACATGACCACGCTGAAGTGCACGTCGAACCAGATCTACGTCGTCAGGGTTATCTTCCACCAAGAGAATTCGTGCAGGGCGCAATGTTTTGGAGGGGTACTCATCGGCCATGCGTTTGCCCCCTTTGCCGCTTTTCAAACTCGTCTCGATGACTCATCGGGCACACGGGCCCAGAGTTAGCGAGCCTGGCCACGTTTACGCAAGACGAAAGACGCCGTATGGTTGCACCTTGCCGATCGCATGGATAGACGCGAGTCGTGATCCGATGCTCACTTTACCGAACTTCTTGACTCTCCTTCGCATCGCTGCAGTTCCCGCCTTTTTGATTTTCGTCACCAGCGGACAGTATGCGGCCGCCCTAGCTTTGTTCCTGCTCGCTGGCGTGACCGACGCCCTGGACGGAGCGTTGGCTCGCTTGTTGGACACGAAAAGCACAATCGGAGCGAGTTTGGATCCTCTGGCCGACAAACTCCTTGTCGTGAGTTCCTTCTTGAGCCTCACCTGGTATGGGGTATTGCCTGTTTGGCTGTTTATCCTCGTCGCCACGCGAGATGTGGTCATCTTGGTTGGCTATTTAGTCCTGTACTTCTTCGCGAGACCTCCGGAAGTGGCGCCGTCTGGAATCAGCAAGGTCAACACATTTTTCGGCATGCTGACGATCGGCTTTGCCTTGCTCACCTTGGCTCGACCGGAACTGCCCATGAGGCAAGTGAATCAAGCTCTGTGGTTCATCACTGGCGCCACGACGGCCGTTTCCGGGCTTCATTACGTGTACACTGGCTTGCTGTGGCTCCAAGGCTATGGCAACGAAACCTCCCAAGGAAAGATAGAGACGGGGTCATGACTGGCACCAATCTCTTGCTTCGTTTCGTCGTGCTTGTCGCCGGGATCGCCACCGTGCTCGTGCCCCGGAGCTCCGCTGAGGAACCCAACCGGGCACGAAGTATTTTGAACGAGGCACGCCGACTTTCAGATGGAGAGCGGAAATGGAGGGATCGAACTCAGGAGCTCAAGTTACGAATCATCGATCGGCGCGGCGGCGAACGGACGCGCGAATTGGTCATTAAGACGAAAAAATACGACAACGACCGGACACGCTCGATCGTATTCTTTTCCGCACCGGAAGACGTGCGGGGGGTGGGGATGCTGCAGTGGGCGGATCCGAAGGGCAAAGACGAACAGTGGCTCTACCTTCCGGAGCTCGGTAAAGTTCGGCAAATCAGTGGAGCTGCCAAGCGCGAAAGCTTCGTCGGCACCGACTTCAGTTACGAGGATCTTGCTGTGATCACGCAAATCTTGGACTGGGACGAGGCAGAAGCGAAAGCAGATTTTCTGCGTGACGAGGCAATCGACGGATTCCCCTGCTACGTGTTGGAATTCACTCCCACAGGGAAGGACATTAGTTACGCAAAGGTGCGGGCTTGGGTCGACGCAAAAGACCTAGTGGTCCGGAAGTACGAGATGGTCGAAAAGAACGGGCAATTGGCTAAGGTCCTGTTGCTTCAGGACTTTCGCTCCATAGGTCGCATCCCGACGGCATTCCACATGGAAATGCGGAACGAGAGCGGCGGAAGCCGAACCGTCGTGGACTTTACCAGGGTTGCTTACGACGCAGGCTTAGCAGACGACGAATTCACGCAACGAGCCTTAGAACGTGGGCTGTGATTACAGGTCGGGACTCGGTGGCGGTATTTTTCCGGGAGCGCGCAGAATCCCTCGATGGACATCGAGGAGAATCGCTTGATCTGTTGGGAACGCGAGAGGCGGAAGGCGGTCGAAAGCAAAGAACGCAACTGCGTCGACATCGTCCCCTGGGCGGAGATCTCCACTCTGGCGCTCGCCCCAAAACCATACGCCGACGGTCTGACGTTCGGGATCATGAAAATTGGACCGGACGTCGCAAACCGAAAGGATAGTCACCTCCAAACCGGTCTCCTCCTTCATCTCGCGCCGCGCCGCGTTGCGCACTTCTTCCCCCCACTCCACGTACCCACAGGGAACACACCATTGGCCCGCGTACCGGCCCCGCGCCCTGCGCGCCAGCAATACCCGATCGCCCTCGACCAGCAACACGGCAACCCCAACTGCGGGATTACGGTAATGAACTTGTTGGCACTGAAGACAACGGAAATGTGGGGCAGGATCCATGCCTCTCAGAGGTCCTCCACAATAGGGGCAAAAGCGCGGAATTTTTTTGCTCGCGAGCATTTCCCTGTTTCTTCGGTAAATCCCCCTGGCAAC
Organism: Candidatus Binatia bacterium; assembly: GCA_026004215.1. Lineage (GTDB taxonomy): Bacteria > Desulfobacterota > Binatia > HRBIN30 > HRBIN30 > HRBIN30. The sequence goes on along the minus strand of BPIR01000001.1, from coordinate 217,312 downwards.
TCTCCCGGGGCAATGCCATCAAGTCGTGCTCAGGCACGCGGCAAACCCAGCACCCGCTGCGCGATGATGTTTCGTTGGATCTCGGAAGTTCCCGCATAAATCGTGGCAGACCTCGACCACAAGAGCTCATGGCACCAGAATCCGCCGTCTGTCGCGAGCACATCCTTCTCCGTGAGTGTGCCACGCAAACCGAGAACTTCGAAAGCCGTATCCTTGAGTCTTTGCTCGAGCTCGCTCCAAAACAGTTTTAGGATCGACCCTTCGGGGCCAGGCACCCCGGTGCGCGAGAGCCGCGTCACGTTGCGGTAGGCACTGCAACGCAAAATATTTGCCTCGATCCACGCTTGGGCTACCTTCTGGCGAACCACCGGGTCTCGACTCACTGGTACCCCGCCGCGCAGGACGGTCTGGACCAGCCGTGCTAACCGCCGTGCCTCGGCCTGCAACCGCACATGAGGAGTCGTTCCCGCGCGTTCGTGCCCGAGGGTGGCCAATACCACCTCCCAGCCGCCGTGGATTTCTCCGACCACGTTCGAGCGCGGTACACGGACGTGGTCAAAAAATACTTCGTTGAACCAAGCCTCCCCAGTCATCTCCCGCAGCGGTCGCACAGTGATACCCGGCGTATTCATGTCCACGAGGAGGAAGGTCAGCCCCCGATGTTTCGGGCCATCGTGGCGTGTGCGAGCCACCAACATGCACCAATCTGCATACCGTGCCACACTGGTCCAGATTTTCTGCCCATTCACAACGAATGCATCGCCGTCCAGTTCTGCTCTCGTCCGAACCGACGCGAGGTCCGAACCGGCGTTGGGTTCCGAGAACCCTTGGCACCAGATTTCCTCGCCGCGCAGGATCGGGCCCAGAAAACGGCGCTTTTGTTCTTCGGTTCCGCAGGCCATCAAAGTGGGCCCAACTAAGCTCAACCCAATTTTGAGGCACAAAATGTCCGGCGCGGCGACACGAGCGTATTCCTCGTTGTAAATCAGTTGTTCCACCACAGTGGCACCCCGCCCGCCGTACTCTTTCGGCCAAGTCAAACCAGCCCACCCCCCGTCGTAGAGCTTGCGCTGCCACGCCCGCGCAAAGCTCACTTGCTCCTCCGCCGTGCGTGGCGGCTGGTACGCGGGAGTTCCCCAACCGGGGGGCAAGTTGCGCTCCAACCAACTGCGCACTTCACGGCGAAACGCTTCTTCTTTCGGGGAAAGACGCAAATCCATCCGACGCTTACCCTCCACGTTTCCCGGTGGATCCGAATTCGGTCGGCGCGGGTTCGATAACGCAAAACCCTTCGCGGCCTTTCGTCGGACAGCGGGTCACCCCCACCGTCCAAGGCACCAAATACGAGAGTTCTCCATGCGTTTCGTCAGCCCACATCACAAGAAGCGCTCCCTCCTGGGCGGGGCGCAGACTCTTGGAGTCCACGACGATCCAGGTCAAGCTCTCATCCGCATGAAAGTGGTCTTGCGAGCAGGAATAGGCCAAAAAACAGTTGACTTCAGGTGCCGTGAGCCAATGGAGCTCGACTTTCGCATGCACGTGTTCCGGCAGCCTGGGCCAGGACGCTGGTGGATCGCGGTGCAACCAAATCACCGCCTCGAGCACGTTACCAGCCCGGGGTGGCCACGCCTCGAAAAAGACCGAAGCCGTGGTCGCATCCAACACGAGCGCGTCGGGGCCGACCCGGCTCAGCAACTCCCACGCGTAAGCGGCCGCTTGAGGGCTGCTCATGGCGCCGAGAGGAATATCCAGTGCCCCGATGGCTTCAACCACGTCGCCGAGCAACAAGCTGCCCGGAGTGACCAAGCCCCCGGCTAAGGTGTTGGCCACTCGCTGCCCCGCACGTATGCCAACACGGCCCAGCAAACGCACTCCGGCCTCAATCTCTCTGGCCAGCATGGGCGCGCTCCAGGCCAACACCAGCAGCGACTCGCCGCGTCCACTGATGCCCGCCCGAATCAACGGGGCATCAGCACGCCGCCACACCGTCCAAGGCAAGCGTTTTTGAAGGCGGACCAGCGTATTCCGCCGCACCGGCCGCTCTTCCGGCACACCTCCCCAAAACGCAGGCATAGATCAGTCGCGCTGCAAGATATGAATCACACACACGCTGCCCCCACCCATCATATGACACAGACCAATTCGAGCTCCTTCGATCTGCCGTTTGCCCGCCTCGCCCCGAAGCTGAAGCGTCGTCTCCCAAATTTGCGCTAAGCCCGTCGGACCTCCCGGATGGCCCCGGGCAATCAGCCCACCGTCCGTGGAAACCGGGATCCGCCCACCTAACTCGAAGTCACCGTTCTCGATACATTTCTCCGCCTCGCCGGGCTTACAGAGACCGAGCAACTCGTAGTACTCGAGTTCTTCGATGGCGAACGCATCGTGCACTTGCACCAAATCTAAATCCTCCGGGCCCACCGAAGCTTCGTTGTACGCCTGCGCCGCCGTATCGATCGTCATCTGAGCCGGTCCGACGATCGGTCCCATGAACAAATGCCCAGGGGCGTACTTCTCGGTCTGCAGAGCTGAAGCCACGACGCGCACGACTGGCCGATCGGGGCGCAGCCGTTTCGCCAGATCTGCCCGTCCCACGATCGCACACGCGGCACCGTCACCCATCGGGCACGACATCATTGTCGTCAGAGGCCACGCTACCATACGGGAACGAAGCACCCGTTCCGGGGTCATGGGCTCTTGCGGTTGTCTCTGCGCCATCGGGTTCAAGGCACCGTTGTTCCAATTTTTGGCCGCAATTTTCGCGAGATGTTCTGGCTTCATGCCGCGTTCGTACATGCGACGCGTGGCCCACAAAGCAAAAAAGGCCGCGGGAAGAATTGCATCTTCCATGTTTTCCGGAGCCGTACCTTGCGTGGACTGTTGGATCATCGTGGTCATCTTGTCGAACCCGAGAACCATGACCACGTCGTATGTTCCAGCAGCCACCTGAAGACACGCCTCGCGGAAGGCTGCAGATCCCGTGGCGGACGCATTTTCCACGTGTTGCACGGGAAGTCCGGTCAGGCCAAACTCCTTCATCACCCGCACAGCACTCATCACGGGTGCGAAAATGTGCCCGACATATGCCGCTTGGACGTCGCGGAACGATAGATTCGCGTCCCGCAAGGCAGCCAGCCCCGCCTCCCGCGCCATGACCGCATTGGGCACATCCCACATGCCGAAGCGGTACATGCCCACACCCAGAACCGCGACGTCTCTCATGCTCCGCCCTCCGCTACCGGTCGAAAGCGCACGATCACGACGTCCGCGTCTCCTTCCTCGCGCAGCTTATCCAACTCCGCGATCAACGGCTGGCCGATATAGTAATCCTCCTTTCGCCCAGCCAAGGGCAGTTGGACTCTCGGCCCCTCCGGCAAGTCTATTTGGCCGACACCGTACCCATCCATGTGTTCCAAATTACTGGAGCCAAACAGCGGCATGTGGACGAATGTGAAACTATAGAGCGTGCCCTGGGGTCCCAATTCGACATCTACGAGGTCCTCCGCCAAGCACGAGGCTTTCGCGCAAATTGCTCGCCGCGGAAAATAGTGCTCTCCGCACCGCTGGCAGCGGCTACCGAGTAGCCGGGGGGGATCGGAGGCATTCTCCGGAATCGTGAAATAACCTGCCTTGATGGGAATCTTGCGCTTCTCGCCCATGAACCGGTTGCCTAAGCCAATGAACGTTTGTTCGTCAAGTCAGGCGGGCCGAACCTTGCCGCCCGATACCGGATTGCTTTTCTTTCGACGATCTCTGTGCAAGCAAGAACACATTTGCGCAAAAGAAAGGAATGCATCGTGAACGACCGAGTTCTCACAGAAATCCAAGACGGCGTCGCTGTGGTCACTTTGAACCGGCCCGAAAAGCTCAACGCTCTAGACATGGCGATGTTCGAGGCCATCAACCGAGCCGCGGAAGAGCTCGAAACACAAACGGGAGTGCGCGCTGTCGTCATGCGGGGCGCGGGGCGGGCATTTTGCGCGGGCTTGGATTTCGCGTCCTTCGCCTCCATGGCCGGAGGGGGGGATGGCTCGACCTTAGTCAGCCAGCGGCAAGGCAGGGTAGGGAACCTTGCCCAACGGGCCGCTTGGGCTTGGCAAGAGCTCCCTGTCCCAGTCATTGCTGCTGTGCATGGCGTAGCGTTTGGCGGCGGATTGCAGATTGCGCTTGGAGCCGATATCCGAATCGCCGCCCCAGATGCCCAACTGTCGATCATGGAAATTCGCTGGGGACTCATTCCGGATATGAGCGGAACGCAAACCCTGCGGCGACTCGTGCGGCTGGATGTTGCGAAAGAACTCACCTTTACCGGCCGCATCGTAAGCGGCGAAGATGCCGCGCGCCTCGGCCTGGTGACGCGTTGCGCCAACGACCCCTTTACGGAGGCCATGGCACTCGCTCGCGAGATCGCCGGTCGGTCCCCCGACGCAATCCGTGCCGCCAAGCGGCTCTGGAACGAAGCAACGGTAAGCTCAGTGGTGGAGGGCTTAGCTTTGGAGCAAGAGTTACAACTGTCCCTGATTGGTCGCCCAAATCAGCGCGAAGCGGTGCAGGCAAATTTGGAAAAGCGCCAGCCACGATTTCGAGACCCTTCTTAAGCCGCTGCCTCCGTTTCGCGCCGCCAAACGGTCTCAAGAACCAGAGGCGAGGTTTCCACGCTGTGACCCAACTTGCTGCCGACAAACTCGATCGGGATTTATTCCGACGGATTCAGGATCGAGTCGCGATTGTCGGCATCGGACAGTTGCCTTTTGCAAAAGACATTGGGCGCCCCATTGCCGACACCGCCGTAGAGGCAATTCAGCTCGCACTGGAAGACGCAGGCCTCCGCGCCGCAGATGTCGATGGCATGAGCATGTTCGAAATGGAGGCGACCCACGAGGTAACCATCGCGCGGCGCCTCGGCGTACAGAATCTACAGTGGTGGGACAAGATCTCATACGGCGGCGGAGCTTCAGCGGCAACAATCATGCACGCTGCTGCGGCGATTGCCACAGGCTTGGCTTCTGTCGTTGTGTGCCATCGGGCGCGGAATCGAGGAGCCAAATCGTCCCGGCCTTGGGCGCAAGAGCGCGCCATTGCTCGTGACGACAAATCCCTGTACCTGCCTTGGGGTTTGATCCGACCGGTGGACATTATCGGCCTGTATGCCCACCGCCACATGCATCTTTATGGTACTAAGCGGGAACATTTCGCCAATGTCGCGATCGCGGCGCGCAAGCACGCGCAGAATAACCCTTACGCCATGATGCGCGGCCGCCCGCTCGACCTCGCCACTTATTTTGAAGGTCGGATGATCAGCTATCCGCTTTGCCTTTACGACTGCTGCCTAGAAACAGACGGGGCGCTGGCGTGCGTGGTCACTTCGATCGAACGCGCGCGCGACCTCCAGCAAAAGCCTGTACTCGTGCACTCCGTAGCGCAAGCGAGCGGACCCAACCCGGTGCATTTGGCCAACTACAACAACACACGAGACATGGACTCGACGGCAGCATTTTGCGCGCAAACCCTCTGGGCGCGTTCCGCTCTGAAGCCCAAAGACATCGATTGCGCACAGATTTACGATGCCTTCACTCCTCTAGTCATCATGGGCCTTGAAGATTACGGCTTCTGCAAAAAAGGGGAGGGCGGGCCCTTCACTGAGGGAGGTCGGATCGAAATTGGAGGTGAGCTGCCGGTGCTGACATCCGGCGGGGGACTATCGGAGGCCTATGTCCACGGATTCAATCTCATCCTCGAAGGGGTGCGGCAAATCCGCGGTACGTCTTGGAACCAAGTGCCCAACTGCAACGCGGTTTTGGTGACCGGAGCTTCCGGTGTGGCCACGAGCGCAATGATCCTGCGGGCCGCATAAAAATCAAAAGTGGCATCGTCCCCACGCAGAGCAACCTCCGCTGTTCCAGGGTGACGAACATCTCGCCGACACATCGGCCGTAACCCACCGGTCTCGGCCGTCCGAATGGTTGGGCCGTATCGAGTCCGAAGCGAGCCTCGGCCGTTGCGCATCAGGCGCCTTCATCCTTCACCGCGACGTGCTGCGTGTAGTGGCCCGCACGGATTTGGCTTCTGGAAAGCCTCGGCACTTGGCCAATTTTGCGATCCTGTGTTCCCCTCGCTGGACCCAAGCTAAGACAGGCGACACGCGCCTCCCATGCACTGCGTCTGGCTTGCTCGCGCAGCGTGGACTAGAAAACACGTTGGCGGAATCCTCGGACCGCTTGCATTCCTATGCGCATCATCGACGAGTGGCAAACATTCATTCACACACACTTTCAGACGGACGGGCTACAGCTCCCGGCGGAACGGATTCGGGACATCGAGCAAGTTGTCTCTCCCTTGCTCCGCAGTCTGGGGATCGTTTACGGCTTTCATTTCGAGCGCGAGCCGAACGATCCCGGTATCCGGATCGTGTTGGAGTGTCGCCCGGCGCAGAAGGAACTCGATGTCATCCGAAAAGCTTTAGCGGAAACGCTTCGGCCGATTCCTAGGCGCCCGCGCCCAACTGTGATTCGCTACGCTAACAGCGACGATACTTCACCTCACACATGCCACTCCCGCCAGCAAGCTGGAGATGGGAGTACTCGCTCGCACGAACAAGCCGAAGCTGGCAAACGATCTCCGAACACTTTTGTGAGCCCTGACGAAGGAGGTCCTTCATGAAGGAGCCGCCGCCGCGTTTCTTAGTTGCCCCGCAATTTCTCCATCCGGACTACCCGTTACCGGATTTGGAGGACCCCGTCATGCGTCCGTTTTGGGAAGGCGCACGCGCGGGCAAGTTGATGTTGCAGCGAGAGGTACACACCCACCGTTTGCACTGGCCTCCGAAGCCCCTCTACTGGCGAGAAGCTCCGCTCGAGTGGTTCGAGGCTTCCGGGCTGGGAAGGGTATTTTCTTACGTAGTTGCTTACGAACCGTTCCTGCCGGCTTTTCAGCATCTTCTACCCCTGACCCTCGCGATCATCGAAACCGAGGAGGGAGCAAGGCTGGTCACCTACATGGTTCATTGTCGGCCTCAGGATGTGTACTTCGACATGCCGGTGCGGGTGATTTTCCAGCCACTCACTGCCTCTGTGACGCTGCCTCTTTGGGAGCCCGTAACTTGAACCAGGAGCGCTAGTCATGAGCACAACGGATGGCCTCGAACGGCGCGTTCGCCGGCTGGAAGATACCTTGGCGTTGCATGACCTGATCGTCGAATATGGTCTCGCGGCTGACGCCGGGGACGGGACGGCTCTGTCCGAGATGTTCACGGACGATGCCGTTTACGAGCTAGACGATCTGCGACTCGAGGGGCGCGAGCAGATTGTAAGCACGATTTTGACGCAGCGTGGCAATGCGTCCGTCGTTGCAAGTGCCCACACTATGGGCCCTGTAGTGGTAACCGTGCTCGGAGACCGTGGATTCGCACGTGGATACTCGCGATTGTACGTTAGGCAAGATGACGACAGCGTAATTTTGTGGCGACTGAGCTTTAATCGCTGGGAATTTGTTCGAGTGGCAGATGGTTCTTGGCGGATTGCACGACGATTCACCCGCCTGATCGGCGAAGATTCGGCGGCCTCGTTGCTCCGCCGCTGAGGCCGACCGCGCGCACAACCAAAGAAGTCCCGGGACCTTTGGTGCCAAGGCAGGGCGGCTGCGGGGTAGCACGCGCACTCAGGTTGGCTAGGTGTTCCGGGCCGTATTCTTTGCCGCTTGTCTCAGGTGTGGCTCTCGCTTACTTATGGGCACGAAATATGTTGTCACGTTTTTTGTTGGTTCTTTTGGCTGTCGTGCTCGCAAGTTGTGGAGACGACCGAGAAACACAAGGTACAGCTGAGTCGGCGACTGAGCTAGCCTTACGGGGAGAGGAGGCATTTTACGACACGCTTCTCGGACGGAAGGACCGGGCTCAAGAGGCCGTGGATCTACTGAGCCGCACGGTCAGGTTAAATCCCAGCGACGGTGTGGCCTACTTCCGACTTGGAATGATGCACATGTTCCGTTTTGCCCAAAGTGTCGCAGACTACCACGATGCCACGCCATTCGAGAAGGACGAAATCCGACGCGCACAGCTAGCGCTAGATCGCGCGGTGGATTTGGTTCCAGCAGATCGTCGAATACCAGGTTTTCGCGCCGCCGCTACGTACATGAGGGGCGTGGTCGAGCACGACGAAGCTTTGCAAGAGCTCGGACTGGAACAGCTTCGGGCCTCCATCAGGTTGTACCCCGAGTTCAATACCTTTGACTTCATCGGAACAGTTGCTTTCGTCGTACCGCCAACGAGTCCTCTGTACGCCGAGGCGATGCAGTATGTAGGCGACCCGCTGAATGCCGCTTGCTCCCCGTTCACCCAACCAGAGATCTGCGGCAACAAGGGCAAGGCGCCGCACAACATCGAGGGTTCGCTCGTCTTGTTTGGAGATTTGTTTGCCAAGGCAGGCGATGGGACCCGCGCCGCGGGTTTTTATCGTTTGGCACTCGCCGACTTTTCCGCTCTCGGCAACGGACAGCCCTGGCGCTTTCGCGAGCTAGCTGAGCAACGACTGGCAACTGTGAGTCAGCGCGTAGCTGCCTACCGTGACGAGGATCCCAATAACGATCCTCCTTTGGTGGGGTACCGACAGGAAGCGTGCGCTGTTTGCCACTTCGAGTGACGTTTTAGCGGCCGACGGGGACTTAGGAGCCACTCAGTCCAGTCAACTGGCGATAGATCCGCAAGTGCCGCATCGCGGCAAGTTGCTGCCCGAGTGCTCGCAAGAGGCGACTGAGGTTGAAATGCGCTTCGGGGAACTCCCAGTCGCGGTCTAAAGCGTGTCTGTACTCCACGATCGCGCCGGCAAAGTCGCCGAGATCTTCCAAAGCAATCGCGAGGTTGTAGTGCGCGATCGGGTCGTCGGGCGAGATGGCGATCGCGCGCCGATACCAATGCGCTGCCCGCCGAACCGCGCCCCGCTGGTGCGCAAGTCGGCCGAGATTGACGCAAGCGTCGGACAAACTTGGGTCTAAACGAAGCGCGTTCAAGTAGGCTTGTTGCGCTCCATCTAAATCGCCTGCTTCCTCGCGAGCCACCGCGAGCGCATACCAGCGCTCCGAAGGCTCGTCGTGAGCCCCATCCTGAACCTTGGCACGCAACTCCCCAAGCGACATGACAATCGCCGGCTTCGACGAATCTCCGCCAGTTGCTTCCGGAAACGGCAAAAAGAATTGACCCGACACCGGATCTCGATACCCTGAGCTCTCTTGGACGACGAAGTCGCCGGCGGCCTCGTGAAAACGAATTTTCCCTTTGCCGCGCCCGGTAGAGCTCCGGGCCTTACATGCTTCGATGGCACGCAGCAACTTTTGCTTTCCACGAGCTCTGGCGTTCAACCGGAGCACTTGCCGGAGAAAGGCGATCTCTCGAAAGCCAAGCAACCACTTTCTTCCAGAACGGCCGAAGGGAAGTTCGCTCAACCGGACCAATCGTCGTACGCGCTGTGCAGAGATACCCAAAATTCTGCCCGCTTGCGCCGTCGTCAATAACTCGACGCGCTCACCAGTGGGGACGCTATTCTTCCTCGATTTGCTTGCCACGAACCTTCGCTCCGGATCGTAACAACGATGCGCGAGCCGCCTTCGTTCTCATCCGTGTGTGCCAAAGTCCTTTGCAGGAGACAAGCACGGAGCTACGGGCGCGAATTTTTCCCGGGCTGCAACAACACACTCCTCGAAGGTCCCGGACGAACAAGTACGATCTAGTTTCACCGCGCTGCTTCCCACGGTAAGAACGATGAACGCACCATGACGAGTCTGTTCATACGAAAGCTCTTGTCTTCCGTCATCGTGTTTTTCGGGGTTACCTTTCTGACATTCACGCTGACTTTACTTGTGCCGGGAGACCCTGCAGTGGCAATCGCAGGACCCAAAGCATCTCCGGCCGTGGTGAGAGAGATCCGGGAGCAGTTGGGCTTGGATCGGCCGGTCCTCATTCAGTACCTCCGCTATCTCGGAAGGTTACTCCAGGGAGATCTCGGCCGCTCATATGTGACGCGCGAACCGGTCACGCAGTCCATCCGGCAGCGCCTGCCGGCAACGGCTTTATTAGCGGTTGTGGCATGGATTCTCGGTGGATCGCTCGGTGTCTTGCTCGGCTGCCTGCCCGCTCTGTACCCAAGGGCTGCACCGTGGGTGTTTGCAGGATGCACAGTCGGCCTCGCGCTGCCCGCTTTCTGGCTGGGCCTACTGCTCTTGTACTGCGGCGCTTACGTGATTCCCGTGTTTCCGCTTGGCGGGTATAGCGGGGCAGGTGTGGTCTTACCCGCGTGCGCCCTTGGTGCTGGCTTGGCCGCGAACTACGCACGTATCGTGATGGCGAGGCTCGAAGACGCGATGAGGTCAGATTTCGTCCGCACCGCCCGAGCAAAAGGGGTTCCCCGGAGCCGGATCGTATTCCGGCACGCGCTGCGAGACGTTCTCCTCACCGTGGTCACACTGCTGGGTCTCGATCTCGCCTCGCTTCTCGGAGGGGTGACACTTACGGAAACGGTGTTCAACTGGCCCGGGATCGGAAGGCTTGCCGTGGAAGCCGTATTTAACCAGGATTTGCCTACGCTCATGGGCACCGTGGTGTGCGCGACCCTTTTCGTGGTTTTGGCCAACTTGATCGTGGACGCCTGTTACGCCTGGATCGACCCCCGTACGCGCACAGAGTCTTAGCCCGAGGGGACAGCGCCAGTGTCACAAGCGACGAGACTCGGGCTGGCAATGCTGCTTCCCTTGGGTATCGTAGCCGTCGCCGCCCCTGTTCTTCCCCTTCCGGATCCGATCCAGCCCGTCGCTCCATCGTTCGGCGATCCGTGGCCCCCGCAATGGCATTTTCCATGCGGCACAGACGAGCTCGGGCGCGATGTCTGCAGCCGCGTGATCTATGGCGCGAGGTTATCCTTGTTCATCGCGGTGGCTGCAAGTTTCGGCAGTGTCGGTCTGGGCACCCTGATTGGCCTACTAGCGGGCTATGCGGGTGGCTTACTGGAGCAGGTTTTCATGCGCGCAACAGATGTCGTGTTGTCGTTTCCGGTCCTCTTGCTCGCCATGGGAGTGGCAGCGTTGTTCGAGCCGAACGTGCCGATGCTTCTCTTTGTCATCGTCGCCGTGGGCTGGACGACCAGCGCTCGAACTGTCCGCGCCGAAGTGAAATCTATTGCAGCCGCAACCCACGTTGTGGCCGCGCAGGCACTCGGTGCGGGACCAGCGCGCATTCTCCTGTTGCACGTGGTGCCAGCGCTTTCCTCCACCGTCTTCACTCTCTGGGCAATGACAGCCAGCCATGCACTTCTCATTGATGCCGGTCTAAGCTTCATTGGGCTCGGTACGCCTCCGCCGGCGCCGAGCTGGGGCCGGATGTTAAGCGAAAGTCAGACGTATTACCGCGTCGCTCCCTGGCTCATGCTGTTCCCGGGGGCATGCCTAACGTACGCCGTTGGGGCTTTTCAGTTGATCGCGCTGGGTCTTTCCCGGCCAACCAAATAAACCCTGACACGCCGTGTGGTGGGTCATCCTGTTCACTCTCTTGTTGGCATGCCAAGGTCAGAACAAGGCCGGCGACTACCCAGATTATCTCAGGGTTGCGGATAAGGATGACGTCCCAACCCTCGACCCCGCTCTGGGGTACGACACTGCCTCGTGGCAATTCGAGGACCTTATTTTTGAAACCCTCGTCGACTACGGAGACGATGGGGCGATTGTTGGAGAACTCGCGCAAAAGTGGACGAACAACAAAGACGGCACGAGATTCACCTTCGCCTTGCGCGACGATGCTTTCTTCTCCCATGGCCGGCCCGTAACAGCCCATGATGTGCGATTTGGCCTCACGCGCGTTGTCGCCCGTCACGGTGGCTCCCCTGGGCGGGAATTCTTCCTGAGCATCCGAGGCGCGGCTGCCTGCGAAACCGCGGGCTGCGAGGTTTCTGGAATATCTATACCAGACGAGCACACCTTGGTGATCGAGCTCGAACAACCAGATCCCCTGTTGCTGCACAAACTGGCTCTTCCGTTTGCTTCTGCCGTGCCTCCGGAAGTCATTGAAAAAATACGTGACGACTTTGGATTCAACCCGATCGGCAGCGGCCCGTTCAAACTCGTGGAACGGATTCCGGGGCAGCGGTTAGTCTTCGTACCCAACCCTTACTACCGAGCGCCGCGGCCGGTGCAGTTGCCCGGTATCGTTCGGTTCGTCGGCGTGACAGAGGATTTGGCTTGGATGCGCTACCGGATGGGTCTACTGGATCTGGCAACAATTCCAACCGCAGAATTCCCCCTCGTGGCGCACGATGCCCGACTTCGATCTTACGTTCACAGCGTAGACGCCTTGCGAACGCAGTACGTGGGGTTGAACTGCACGAGACCGCCACTGGACGATATTCGCGTGCGCCAAGCCCTCAACTACGCGGTGGATCGGGCAAAGCTCCTCGCAATTCTCAACGACCGTGGGACAACTGCCCGAGGAGTCATTCCACCAACGATGCCAGGATACCGCGAACACGACCCGGTTTACCCTTTGGACCGAGAGCGCGCCAAGCAGTTACTGCAGCAAGCTGGGGTAGGGGAGGGCTTCCAGGCAACCTTGTGGCTCCGCAACGACGAGACCGCAATGAGAATTGCGCAATCGATTCAGCAAGACTGGGCACTCGTTGGAGTCCGCATTCGGCTCAAGCCCTTAGCGTGGGGGCCATTTCTCGACGCGGTGCGACACGATCGGTCTGTCGACATGTTCCTTCTTGGATGGGAAGCGGACTTTCCTGACCCAAGCAACTTCCTGGACGTCTTGTTCCATTCGCGGCAGATTGGAATAAACAACCACACATACTACGCCAGCAACGAGGTGGATGCGCTCCTGGACCAAGCGGCTACAACTTCGGATCCCGAGAAGCGATCCAAATTGTATCGTGAAGCCGAGGCCAGGATTGTGCGGGATGCTCCCTGGGTTTTCCTCTACCACCCCAAGACCTTCCTCATCACCAGTCGGCGAGTGCGTGGTTTTCGGCTGCACCCCTGGCGCCCACCCCGTTTGGCGCACGTATGGATCGAAGACGGTGGGCAGTGATCGGCTAGGGCTCACCCGCCCCTGCACCCTCGCGGTTCTTTAAAGTTCGCATCCGAAAAATGAGGTCGGTTACGCGCGCCGCCACTCGGAGTTTTGCCTCCAGCGCGTCGGCACGACGTCTTTCTTCCAGGAGCTGCGAGCGCAAAGACTCATTCTCCGCCGCCAGGTTCGCCACCTGGTTGCCCTGGTTTGTCGCCTTTTGCAATTCCGCCTCTAGTTCGGCAATTCGCTGACGGCTAACCGCCAGCGCCCGTTCCGTGTCGTCAACCAGTCGCTCACTGCTAGCTCCGTCGGCTCTCGGTGGCGCGTCTTCCTTGCCCGTTACACCGCTCGAAAGCGCCGAAACTCTCTTTGCAAGTTCGCGCTGCTCTTTTTCTTGCTCTTGAACCGCGCGTCGCAATTCAATGAGCTCTTGCTTCAAAGCCAGGTAGTCGGCCTCTGGAACGTAATTCTCCCCGAATGGAGAACTCACCTCCTGACGAAGCTTCTCAAGTTCCCGCAACAAGGCTTCGCGTTCTGCCTTCTCTCGGGCCAGCGCTTCCGCCAGACCTTTGGCATCTGCGCCCAGAACATCATTCGCCGCCGCCCCTCCGTGACTCTCTCCAAGAGGCTGTGGGGGACTCGGTCCTTTCACCTCACTTTGCCGAGCCTTTGCCAGCTCCTCTCGGACCGTAGCGAGCTCTGCCTCTCGCTCCTTTAGCCGCCGCTGCAGCTCTGCAAGCTGCTGTTGAACCTCAGCCGGCAATTCACTCCCGGCAGGCTGCACCTGCGTCTCTTCATCCCCGGCAAGTGCTACCGGACGAGCTCTCTCACGCCACGCGCACCCCGACACCCACCCAGCCAAAGTCGCCGCAACCACACAACTCGACAGTCGACGCAGTTGAGTCATCCTGACGCCGCAACGTACCACGGCACCAGTGAAAGTCTAGCGCGCACCGGCCAAGGACAGGGCAGGGAGTTCTCGGAATGGGCCTGTACACGGAGCTCCTACGGCATGGAAGACCCGAACTTCGGCCGCCGTGCGGTCCAAGATCACCACGGTGGAGGAGCGAGTACCGTAGTGCTCGGTATGAACGCATGGGACGGAGAGCGGGTCCCGTTCGGCTCCCGCGTTCTCTCCGTGATCGCGTAAGGCCTCGAATATTCTTTGTAGCATGGTGGCGACGTTCCCCGCTTTCACCAGGGAACTCACCGGTTGCAAAAGCTCGACGGTTCGATCATGGCGGGGACATTCCAATGAGTCGGACTCGCGATTGGTCACCACGTGTAATCCGGGTTCCAGGTCCCGGGTTTGCCAGCCGTGCGACTCGTTTGCGAGCAGTACAGCCTGTCCCGCGTCAGCCAGGAGGATGGTGCAAGGATTGAAGGCCTCGGGGGAGAGACTGGTCACGTACGATACCGCCGCCGCTATCGTACGCAACTCTAGAGCATCACTCACGAGCCGCCCGCGGGAGCGCTTACGTGGGTCCGGAGGCTTAACCCCTCTGCGGTTAAGGACCGCGGCTACGAGCCCGTACTCGTTTGCGCCGAGCCAAGTCCCCCCGGCAACGAGATCCACGCCGGCAACAAACCGCCTTGGGTGACTCAGGAGGTAGGGATCCCCGGTGGGACGCGAAAAAAATTCGTCCCGATTTGCGGCGATCACAAGCGGAATCTCAGGGTTCAGGGCCACGAAGGCAGCCAGGGTACACACGAACTGTCTATAGTAAGTGGGCGCAGCAATTGCCAAATGGCTTTTTAGTCTTTTCGCCAGAGACTCAAAGAATCCTTGTGCAGACTCGATTGAGCACCGACAGGTGCTGTGTTAGCAACCGCGTATGGTGAAGCCTTACCAACCGTTCCGCTCGATCGACGAAGTGGTCGAGCGATTTGCTGATCATAAATACATTTGTAGTCGCCGGATTGCCACGGTTGTGTACCTCGCCTCGCACTTACGCAAACCCATCCTCGTCGAAGGCCCAGCGGGCGTGGGCAAAACAGAGCTGGCTAAGGTGCTCGCCGCCACCTTGCACTGCGACCTCATTCGTCTGCAGTGTTATGAAGGCCTCGACGAGGCCAAAGCCCTCTACGAGTGGGAGTATGCCAAGCAACTTCTCTACACCCAAATTCTCAAGGACAAAATCAACGAAGTGATTGGAGGAGCGAAAAGCTTGCGCGAGGCGGTGGATCGCATTGCCCGTGAGGACGACGTTTTTTTCTCAGACCGCTTCATTCTGCCGCGACCGCTCCTGCGAGCGATCACGTCGGACCAACCGACAGTGTTACTGGTCGACGAGATCGATAAGGCCGACCCCGAGTTCGAGGCGTTTCTTCTGGAAGTGCTGAGTGACTTTCAGGTGAGCGTGCCGGAGCTCGGGACCCTGAAGGCCCGGCATGTGCCGTTGGTTGTGCTTACGAGTAATAACGCCCGCGAAATGTCCGATGCGCTCAAGCGGCGCTGTCTGCACTTATACATTGATTTTCCGTCCGCAGCGCAGGAACTAGAAATTGTCCGTCTCAAAGTCCCAGAGATTCCCGCTCGTTTAGCGGATGAGCTTGTGCAGTTCGTCCAGCGGGTGCGCCAACTCGACCTTAAGAAGGTACCAAGCATCAGTGAGACATTGGATTGGGCAAGGGCGCTGGTGCTCTTGAATGCTGATCAGCTCGAAGAACAGCTCGTCCATGATACTCTCAATGCGGTACTCAAGTACGAGGGCGACATCCGCAAGGCACAGGAGGAGCTGAAAGACTATCTCTCCCGCCGTCAAACAGAGCAGCGTGCAACCGTAACCGATTCCGACAAAGATTTGCTACATTGAGCTTCGAGATGTTTCGTCGGGCGCGTCAACGAACGTGGGTGCGGCGCCTGTTGGGGCGACGTTCCTAGCCTTCCGCGCCGGCCGTGCCAGAGGAGTGTGCCGTAGGAACGCCATGGAGCAAAAAATCCTCGCTTTCGTAGAACTCTTGAGGAAAAACGGCGTCCGCGTCTCGCTTGCCGAGGACGTAGATACTCTCCGGGCGGTAGCGGCTATTGGCATCAGTAACGCGAGCGACTTTCGGGAAGCGTTGCGGGCCACCCTGGTGAAGCGACAAATCGACGATTCCACATTCGACGAACTGTTCGAATTGTATTTTCGGGGCCTGGGAGGAGACCTTGCCCGGCAACTTGAAGCTGCACAGTCGGCTCTTGGCGTAACCAAAGGTGATCTCCAACGGCTCATCGACGTACTCGATCAAGAGATGAGGAAGATGGGTCTTGATCTCTCGGAGATCACTCGCCGCCTTCTCGCTGCGGACCATGGACGACTGGAACAGTTCCTCCGAGCGGCAGCAGAAGAAGTCGGACTAGCGGCGATTGAGCGCCCGTTCCAAGAAGGGCGATATGCTCACATGCTGGCGCAGGCCCTGGGCCTGTCCGGGATCGCTAACGAGCTCGAAGAGCTCAAGCGGCGACTCTCCGGCCTAGACCTACCCGGTGAAGACCTGGAGCGCCTTCAGAAATTTATCGACCTCCGCTTGCAGGACCTCACGCGCGCCATCAAGCGCTTGGTACGCTTGGAATTAGAAAAAAAAGAGGCCAGCCTGCGCGAACGCGAACACCTGGACCGCCTCGGGGAAAAGAGCTTTTACTACCTCACCGAAGAAGAAATCCGGCAGATGAAAGAAGCCGTTACGAAGTTGGCCGAACGGCTCAAGAACATCGTTGCCGTAAAACGAAAGCGCGGCAAGCGCGGTCGTTTCGACATCAAAGACACGTTGCGCAAGAACCTCCAATATGGCGGCATCCCGTTCCGCATCGAGTTCGATCGACGAGTCAAAGACAAACCGCAAATAATGGTTCTCTGTGACGTTTCCGATTCCGTGCGCAACGTGTCGCGGTTCATGCTGCAATTCGTCTACACGCTCCAAGATCTGTACTCGCGCGTCCGTAGCTTCGTCTTCGTCAGCGATCTCGGAGAGGTCACCCGCTTATTCGAGGAACAAGACATTCACACGGCCATCGAGCAAGCCCTCAGCGGGAAGGTCATCAATGTCTTTGCGCACTCTGACTTTGGTCGTGCCTTCCGAATCTTCCATCGTGAATTCCTGCCCGCGGTGAACAAGAAAACCACCGTG
The DNA here is from genome assembly GCA_026004215.1 of Candidatus Binatia bacterium. Lineage (GTDB taxonomy): Bacteria > Desulfobacterota > Binatia > HRBIN30 > HRBIN30 > HRBIN30. The sequence continues at coordinate 200,157 of BPIR01000001.1, read as the reverse complement.
ATCATCTTGGGCGATGCCCGCAACAATTACAATCTTCCGCATGAATGGACCTTGAAAGACATTCGTCACCGCGCCAAGCAGCTCATCTGGTTGAACCCCGAAAATCGGCTGACGTGGGGCTTTGGCGACAGCGAAATGGATCGCTATTTGGTGTACTGTGACATTGTCGAAGAATGTCGCAATCTCAATCAACTCTACAGGGTCATCGATCGCATCGTGCACTAGTGGCGGGCATTGACGAGCGACTCGGTTTCTGCACAAAATGCGTCCGAGTGAGTAAGAATCATGGTGCCAGAAAACGCAATTGAAATGGTCGTCGGCGGGCTCACGCTTGACCCAGTGACGAAAAGCCCAATCGTGATTCTGAAGGACCGAGACAACAAGCTCAACCTACCGATTTGGATCGGCCTGCTCGAGGCGACAGCAATGGCCACAGAACTCGAGGGGATCAAAATGGCCCGCCCGATGACCCATGATTTGCTTCACAATATTCTCAACGAGCTCGGTGTCGAGGTCGAAGCGGTGGAGATTAACGACCTCCGGGACAACACGTATTTCGCGAGCATCCATTTGCGCGTGGGCGATGAAACAGTGCAGATTGACAGTCGCCCCAGCGACGCAATTTCGCTGGCGCTACGAACGAAGAGCCCAATTTATGTGCAAAAACACGTCCTGGAGCGGTCGAGCGTGTTGCAGGAAGCGCAGGATCAAAATGCGACAACAGATATTTCGAACGTTTCCCGGGACCAGTGGGCGGACATACTGGAAAAGCTGACCCCGGAGGACTTCAAATACAAAATGTAGCTTGCCGGGATTGCGGGTTCCGTGAGCCTCCAGCCTGAATTTCCTTGGCCATGAGCAAGACCAAGCTCCGCAGAAAAGACATTAAACAGCCAGACGAATTCGTTCACCTCGGCCAAGAACTGCTCGCGTGGGCCCAACTACACCGTAACCGCATCCTACAAGGCTCCGTCGCAGTCCTCATCGGCCTTTTAGCCATTGGGCTTTGGGTATCGTACCGCAATGCCAACCTTCGCCGCGCAAATGAGCTTCTTGGTCAGGGGTTGGCTCATCTCCGTTCCAACGACTGGGAGCGAGCCTCCCAAGAACTGCGCAAAGTTGCAGCGTCTTGGTCCACCTCGACCCCGGGACAAATCGCGTTGCTGGTTGCAGCGCAAGCCGATTTACGGGCGGGCAGTGTCGAGCAAGCTCGCAATAGCCTTCCAGCAACAGACAGCGCCTTCAGCCTCGCCCCGTACCTGGAACAACAGGCTATGTTGGCTCGCGCACTTGCCTTAGAAAAGGCTGGCCAGTACGCCGAAGCGGCGACTCAGGCCGAGCGCGCAGCCAACTTACCGGGTCCGTATGCGGCCACGAGCCTTTACGAAGCGGCCCGCTTGTATGCCCGCGCAGGGAACACAGAAAAAGGCCGCGCACTGATAGAAAAACTCCAGCGCGAACACGGTACAGCACCCGAGGCCGACTGGGCCAAGGCGCTGGCGTTAACAAACGGCTAAGTGCAGTCCCCAAACTGGCAAAATTCACAGCGCTGCGACCCGTCCGGCCAAGCGACAGGTATCGATAAGCGGGACGGCAAAGAGCACCAAGAGCCGGCGCGGTTCCGGGGACTGAGAATCATAATGGATATTATCGGACATTTTATCCCGTACCTTTACGGCCCACCCGTTTCCTGTTCGAAGAGCACCTTCACTGCCCTGCCAGCAGCGCGCGCAGCAACTCATTCACTTTCTGGGGGTTGGCCTTGCCCTGGGTACGTTTCATCACTTGCCCGACGAAAAAGCCGAAGAGTTTGTCCTTGCCGGAGCGGTATTCCGCGACCTTATCCTCATGTTCCCGCAGAACCTGCTGAATCTGCGTCACCAGCTGATTTTCGTCCGTAATCTGGACGAGCCCCTCGGAGCGGACAATCTCCCCGGGCGGGCGGCCAGTGGTTAACATCCGATCGAAAACCGTCTTGGCGATCTTGCCACTGATTTCCCCGCTCTCGATCAACGCAATTAGACCAGCCAAGTGTTCCGGGGCGATGGGCCAACACTCGACATAGAGTTCGCGATCAAGACCCCGCTCTCGCACCACGCGCAGGATATCCCCCATGACCCAGTTGCTAGCCGCCTTGGCTGGGACTCCGTGACGCACCACGGCTTCAAAATAATCGGCCAAGTCTCGTCGTGACGTGAGAACATCTGCGTCGTACGTCGGGATGCCATATTCCCGGATAAATCTCGCCCGCCGGGCGTCTGGCAGCTCGGGCAACGAGCCTCGGATTTCTTCGATCCATCTCGGGTCGAGTCGAACGGGCGGCAAATCCGGCTCGGGGAAGTACCGGTAGTCATGGGCGTATTCCTTGGAACGCATCGACCGAGTCACCTCGCGATCCGGGTCCCAGAGCCGAGTTTCCTGGACAATGGTTTCACCTTCCTCCAGTGCCTGTACTTGACGCTGAATCTCAAACGTAATGGCTCGTTCCACGTGTCGGAACGAGTTCATATTTTTGATTTCCACTTTTGTGCCCAGCTTCACTGCCCCGTGCGGGCGCACCGAAACGTTCGCATCACAGCGAAAGCTCCCCTCCTCCATATTTCCGTCGCAGATTCCGAGGTACTGAAGAATTTGGCGAAGCTTCCGTAAGTAAGCGCTGGCCTCTTGCGCGGTGCGCATATCTGGCTCCGACACAATCTCCAGTAGGGGCACGCCGGAACGATTGAAGTCAACCAGGCTGGCGTCTGTCTGCGCGTCGTGGATGTTCTTCCCGGTGTCTTCTTCCATATGGATGCGGACCAGGCGAACCCGCTTTTCCCCATCGGGCGTGTCGATGGCGATCCACCCCCCCACACAAATCGGGAGCTCGTACTGGCTGATTTGGTATCCTTTCGGCAGGTCAGGGTAAAAGTAGTTTTTCCGAGCCCACCGGCTGAAGAGCTCCACGCGACAGTTTGTCGCCAGACCGGCGCGAATTGCGAATTCCACCGCACGCCGGTTCACCACCGGCAGCGAACCCGGAAGGCCTAAGCAAACCGGACAGGTGTTTTCGTTCGGTGGCGCCCCAAACTTTGCGGAGCAACCACAGAACATTTTCGAGGCCGTGAGGAGCTCCGCGTGAACCTCGAGTCCGATGACTGCTTCGTAATCCATCGTCATCAAACCGCCGGATGGCGGGAAGTCCACTCGTGACCTTGTTCGTAGGCGTATGCAGCAGCCAGCAGTTCGTCCTCTCGGAAGGGACGCCCGACTAGCTGCAGCCCAATCGGCAGGCCGAGTTCATCGAAACCACACGGTAACGAGATTGCCGGTAGACCCGCCAGGTTGGCGGGGATCGTAAAAATGTCCGACAAGTACATTTGCAGCGGATCCCCCGTTTTTTCTCCCAACCTGAAAGCCGTAGTCGGCGCGGTCGGCAGTACAACGAGATCTGCTTGCTGAAAAGCCGCCTCGAAATCTTTGCGTACTAAGGACCGCACTTTCAGCGCTTTCAAATAGTACGCATCATAGTATCCAGCAGACAACGCATAGGTGCCTAGCATGATCCTTCGCTTGACCTCGGCGCCGAAGCCAACTCCTCGGGTACGCGCATACATACCCAAGAGGCCCGCTTCCTCCCCAACCCGCAAGCCAAACCGCACCCCATCATAACGCGCTAGATTCGAACTGGCCTCAGCAGTAGCTACAAGATAATAAGTAGGCACGGCGTAGCGCGTATGCGGTAATGAGGTCTCGATTATTTGAGCCCCCTCTCGCCCGTACCACGCGATCGCTTCTTCTACGGACCGGCGTACTGCGGCGTGCAGCCCTTCTCCCAAACATTCCTTTGGAAATGCCAGGCGGAGCCCGCGCACGGGCTTTTCGAGTTGCTCTGTGTAACGAGAAACCGGATGCGCCGCACTGGTTGCGTCACTCGCGTCATGGCCTGCAATGGCCTCCAGCACAAGCGCACAATCCGTCACCGTTCGCGCCATGGGGCCAATTTGATCCAAAGAAGAAGCGTACGCGATCAGCCCGTAGCGGCTCACTCGCCCGTAGGTAGGCTTGAATCCCACAATACCACAACATGCGGCTGGTTGGCGAATCGACCCACCGGTGTCCGTGCCGAGTGCCGCATAGCACTGGCCGGCAGCCACAGCGGCCGCCGATCCTCCCGAAGAACCACCCGGAACACGTTCGCGGTTCCAAGGGTTGTACGTCGGGCCAAATGCAGAATTCTCCGTCGAGGAGCCCATCGCGAATTCGTCGCAATTCAGCTTGCCGACAAAAACGGCGCCCGCCTCCCGTAGCCGGCGAATGACGGTGGCGTCATACGGGGCGACGAAATCGGCGAGAATTTTCGACCCCGCCGTGGTACGGACACCTTTTGTCAGAATGACATCCTTCACCCCGATCGGTACGCCCAAGAGCGGTCCTCGCTCCCCCCTTGCGCGCCGGCGATCAGCCTCGCGGGCCTGCTCCAGCGCCAACTCAGCCGTGACGGTAATGAACGCACGAATCTTCGGCTCCGTCGCTTCGATGCGCTCCAAAATTCGAGAGGTTAACTCAACGGAACTGATATCCCCGGCATCGAGCCGCCTCGACACCTCCGCAAGGGATTCCCACTCGAGGTCCACCATATACGTATTCGAGCTCTCGGTGCCCGCCGCCTACTCGATGATCTTGGGCACCCGAAAAAACCTTCCAAACCGCGCTGGAGCGACGCTCAGAAACTCCTCTTCTGCCGGGCCGTTCGTCACCACGTCAGCGCGAAAAATTTCAGGCGCTTCTACCATGTCGGTAGCGGGTTCAACTCCTGTGGTCTCCACCTCGGACAAAGTCTCGAAGTACTCCAAGATGTGCTCCAGTTGTGTCAGGTACTGCTCTTCTTCGGCAGCACTCAGTTCCAGCCGAGCCAGATGTGCGATACTGCGAACCACGGCGCGGTCCAGGATCATGTTCGCCGCGTTAACACACCCAAATAGGGGCTTCAATTGAAGTTGCGTCCGTGTGGCAAAATCCGCCCTCGACCCCGGGCGACGCACGGATATTTTAGTTGATTGCGGATGTTGTTGCCCGGATTACCTAGTCGAGCTCTGCGACACGATGTATAAAAAATCATGTCGCGCACAACGACCCAAAAGGCAACAGGCCATGTGGGGGAGGCAATCGCGGCGAATTTCCTAGAGTCTCTGGGTTACCGGATTGTCGACCGCAACGTCCGCTTTCCCGTTGGCGAGTTGGATTTAGTTGCTTGGCACTGCGGGACTTTGGTCTTCGTGGAGGTCAAGACCCGCCGCAAGCAAGGTGCAACATCCGCAGTCGACGCCGTACACACCGCAAAACAACGCCGGCTGATACGGGCCGCGGACCTCTATCTGTCAAAAACGGGTCTATCCCCCGCTGAGACGCGTTTCGACGTCGTCATTATTGAAGGCATCGGCGAGGAGACTACTTGCACTCTCGTTTCCCGAGCATTCGAAGACTTTCGGTAACCATCACGAGAATGTCTTTGCGCTTTCCTTGAGCGCTCGGGTGGCCCATGCTACCGGGCGCTCTATGCTCGACCTCCGCTTGATTCGCGAGCGCACGGAGTGGGTGAAATCTGAGCTTGCCAAGGTTGGTTCTTCGCCGGAAGAGGTCGATGCGGTACTCGCTGCCGACGCACAACGCCGGGAACTCTTGAAAAAAGTTGAAACCTTACGTGCCCGCCGCAGCGAAATCTCGCGGCTCATTCCTCGCCTGGCACCTGCGGAACAAGAGTTGCGCAAGGCAGAAGTGAGGGACATAGGAACACAACTCGCCACATTGGAGGCGGAACTTGCCGAAGCCGAACGCACCTTAGAGGCTAGGCTACTTTTGCTTCCGAACCTTCCCGACCCGACCGTCCCTGTTGGCAGGGATGAGCGAGACAACCAAGTTGTTCGTACATGTGGGCAAATTCCGAGTTACTCCTTCGTGCCGAAACCCCATTGGGAACTCGGACCGGAACTTGGAATCATCGATTTCGAGCGGGGAGTAAAAATTTCTGGGTCGCGCTTTTACGTCCTTCAAGGTTGGGGAGCCCGCCTTCAACGAGCGCTGATTGCCTGGATGCTCGATGTTCATGTGCGGGAGCACGGGTACCAGGAAATTTACCCCCCTTATTTGGTGAAGCGCGAATGCCTCGTGGGTGCCGGGCAACTACCCCGCTTCGCGGACAACATTTACCACGATACCGAAGATGACCTCTGGCTCATTGGGACCGCCGAGATTCCCCTGACGAACCTGCATCGGGACGAAATCTTGGACGCTACCCAGTTGCCCATCTCGTATGTGGCTTACACAGCTTGTTTCCGGCGGGAAAAAATGTCTGCGGGCCGAGATGTCCGCGGAATTAAGCGCGTCCACCAGTTCGACAAGGTTGAGATGTATAAAATCACCACGCCGGAGACATCCGCAGAGGCTCTGGAGCGCATCGTGGCGGATGCCGAAGACATCGCGCGACGCTTAGGTCTCACTTATCGCGTTGTGCTCATCTGCACTGGAGACCTTGGCGTGGTGGCGGCCAAAAAATACGATATCGAAGTGTGGGCGCCCGGCTGCCAAGAATGGCTAGAAGTCAGCTCGTGCAGTAACTGTACGGATTACCAAGCACGACGAGCGAATATCCGATTCCGCCGAGGTGCGGGCCACAAGCCGGAATTGGTTCACACGCTCAACGGCAGTGGCCTCGCCCTCCCGAGGGTCATGATCGCGATTCTGGAGAGTTACCAACGACCCGATGGTGGCGTGACCGTGCCCGACGTCTTGCGCCCGTACATTGGGACGGACTACATCCCGCCGGCCTCTCGGAACTAGCCTCGCGCCACACGACCCGCGAGCGGCAACCTTCCACAGCAGCAGACTGCCGCTCGCCGTCTGTCACAACTCATTGCCCGCTTTTCGGTTACTAGCGCAACCAGAACACCAAATCCGTCGTGACGCGCCACGCAAATAGGTCCTCCCTGTCCGTCAGCGGCGTCTCGTAGGCGGCCCCAAAGTCCACGCCACCGACACGATCGAACCAGGCTGCATTTTCGACCAGCCGATAGCGGAATCCATATGCCTGGGTCACCACTCCTCGCCCCGCCGCATTTCGCGCTCCCAGATTAAAAAAGTCGAATCCTTCCTGGTCGATCGGTAACCTCCGCCCGCCATCCAGCGCGTGCACCCAGTTCACCTCGATCAACGGGTAAAAGCGGCCCATTCGATAATCCACGTGGAGCGATGTGTCCCAAAAGGTGGTGTCATTACCGGAAATAGGAAGGCGTGGCCCTGTGTACCCGAGGAGGTGCAACCCGTCATGCGACCAGCCGGCGCTCAAGAAGGGATTCAGTAGCCCATCACCGCGTCCCTGAAATACGTCCTTGTCACCAGAAGCCGTCTCGTACCGCAAACCACCGGTCGCCACCAAACCTAAGTCGTCCATTCGCAGGAAATTGTACTTCAGGCCAAACGCTATGTTGGCCCAACCATTCTTGCGCAGGAGCGCCTTGTCGGGTTCGAGCCACACATACCCGTCCTTGGTCGCGATGAAACCTAATCGATCCGTAACCCCCAGCCGAAGCTGGACGGCGCCGATCTTCGCGTTGCCGCCGCTGCTGACGAACTGATCGCTAATCTCGTGATACGCGAAGATTGGACGGACTTCGGTGCTGATGCGCGGATCTTCGAACAGAGTGGGGTTAGACACCGGACTGACAAACTGATCCACCTCCTGGGCCCAACCTCCCCGCATCAACAGGCTACTCAAAACCACAATCAGAGTACAAACCTTCGATGATGCCGGTCTCGCCATATTTCCCTCCTTCCAGCGAATAGGCGTTGCTAATGACGGGCCTGCAAAGTGGAAGCCAAACTTTTTGCTATCCTAGCCACGAGATGCGCAAGCTTTGGTATTCCCAAAAAACAGCATCGGTGCCTCCTCGGCTTTGCTACTCTTCGGACGGCGGTCACCAGAGAACGGCCTCTCGACGGCGTATTACCTGTGAGCCGCTTACCTTGACGCTATAGAACCGAACCTCGATGCAGCGCGAAGGATCGTTCCGACTAGTGGCTCCGTTCGAACCTTGTGGAGACCAGCCCAAGGCCATTGAGGAGCTGGTCGAAGGCATCCGCGCGGGCCGGCGCCATCAGGTACTACTCGGCGTTACCGGATCTGGGAAAACCTTCACGATGGCCCATGTCATCGCCCGGGTGCAAAAGCCGACACTAGTTTTGGCACCCAACAAGACCCTCGCCGCGCAGCTTTACAACGAATTCAAGGTCCTCTTCCCGGAAAACGCAGTGCGTTATTTCGTCAGCTACTACGATTACTATCAGCCGGAAGCGTACATCCCGAGCACCGACACGTACATTGAGAAGGACGCATCCATCAACGAGGAAATCGACAAGATGCGTCACTCCGCCACGAAGGCTCTGCTGGAGCGTAACGACGTGCTGATCGTAGCCAGCGTTTCTTGCATCTACGGCCTCGGCTCGCCTGAAGCGTACTTCGAAATGTTAGTATTTCTGGAGCGAGGAGGCTACGCGGACCGAGATCAAGTCATTCGCAAGTTAGTCGAAATCCAGTACCAGCGGACCGAGTTTGACTTCTACCGAGGGAGCTTCCGGGTGCGAGGCGATGTCCTCGAAGTGTTTCCGGTATCGGAGGACGCACGGGCCATCCGTGTAGAGTTTTTCGACGACACTGTGGAACAAATTAGCGAGTTCGATCCGCTCAGAGGCACCGTGTTCAAACGACTCGAAAAGGTCGCCATCTACCCTGCGAGTCATTACGTGACTCATCGCGACCGTCTCGAAGCGGCCTTGGCCTCTATCCAGCAAGAGCTCGAAGACCGATTGGAGGAACTTCGTGCGCAAGAGAAGTACCTAGAAGCACAGCGGCTGGAGCAAAGAACGCGTTTCGACCTGGAACTCCTCCGAGAAATGGGATTTTGCCCCGGTATCGAGAATTACTCGCGGCACCTGACCGGACGGGCCCCCGGCCAGCCGCCCCCTACCCTACTCGATTACTTTCCCGAAGATTGGCTGCTGTTTATCGACGAAAGCCACGTCACTGTCCCCCAGATCGGCGGGATGTACCGCGGTGATCGCGCCCGAAAGGAAACCCTGGTCGAGTACGGTTTCCGCTTGCCGTCAGCGCTCGATAACCGCCCGCTGAATTTCCAGGAATTCGAGCAACGCCTTGCATGGGTCATTTATGTTTCTGCGACGCCCGGAGACTATGAAATTGCCAAGTCGGGGGGGGTGGTTGTGGAACAACTCATCCGCCCAACCGGCTTAATGGATCCGGAAGTCCACGTGAGACCGGCGAGTACACAAGTGGACGATTTGCTCGAAGAAATCCGCAAGCGGATCGAACGCAATGAGCGAGTTTTAGTGACGACGCTGACCAAACGAATGGCCGAAGACCTGACGGACTATTACCAAGAACTTGGTATTCGTGTTCGTTACCTTCACTCGGACATCGACACAATCGAGCGCGTGGAAATCATTCGAGATCTGCGTCGTGGCCAGTTTGATGTGCTGGTCGGAATCAATTTGCTGCGCGAGGGGCTCGATATCCCTGAGGTTTCTCTCGTGGCCATTCTGGACGCCGACAAAGAGGGATACCTGCGATCGGAACGCTCGCTGATCCAAACCATCGGGCGCGCGGCACGCAACGCCAACGGCACCGTGATCCTCTACGCGGACCATATTACGGATTCGATGAATCGTGCCATTCAGGAAACCAATCGACGGCGTGCCGTACAAGCGGAATACAACCGGAAACACGGGATTGTCCCCAAAACGATCCAAAAGGCCATTGCCGACCCCTGGGTCGAAGTGAGTGAAGCCGACTACGTAGATCTCGAGCGTATCGCGGAACCTCCCGGACAGTGGACATCCGTCGAACAACTGGCTTCTCACATCGAAGAACTGCGCAAGGAAATGAAGTCGGCTGCTCGCCAGCTCGATTTCGAGCGTGCCGCTCGCATACGCGATGAGATTCGCCGGCTGGAAGAGCAGGAACTTGCTTGGCGCGCCGCCTGACGGTAGGGTTGGCCAGCGTCGCCCGCTCACAAAGTCCGCGAACAAGGATGGTAGAGGTTTTGTGATGAGAAAGCTTGCCTGTTTGTCGTTCCTTTTTGCAATCAGCGTACTTTTAGTTGTCCGCACTGCCCCAGCCCAGCCGGCTAAAGAGACGTTTCCCCAATTTTGCGAAGAGTGGATGCAGAAGCTCGCAGAACGAGAGCGACGCAATCGCTCCCTAATCGACTGGAAAGAAGAGCAAGGTGAAGTACGCGGAACCTATATCGGTTACAGCAGCCAGCACGAGTGCACTTACAAAGAATCCAAAGACGCCACTCCCCTGGGCAAGATTACATACTTAGAAGTGCGCTACGAGAAGCGTGGGGCCACGCGGGAGGAAGCGGAACGCAATCCCGCGCGCGCCATCGAAACCGTCGAGGTTACAGAAATCTTTCGTTACGCAAAGGGAAAGTGGGTTTACTAGAATTTCGCTCCGGGGGCGCAAGTTTTGCTGCTCTAATCTTTCTCGCTGAATTCCGGCAATGACTGCTTTGAAAGGGTCGGCCCAGAAAGCGTGGTCTGGTCGCTTTACGTCGCCGACCGATCCCTCGGTGGAACGATTCTCTTCCTCGTTCCCGTTCGACCGCAGGCTTTACGAGGAAGACATCCAGGCCAGTATTGCCCACTGCCGCATGCTGGCAAAGCAAAGAATCATCCCACTAGAGGAAGCCCGCACCATCATCGCCGCGCTGGAGAAAATTCGCGAAGAGTTCCGCAAGGGCGAGTTCAGAGCAGAGCCGACGGACGAAGACATCCACATGGCAGTCGAACGGCGCCTGTACGAGCTCGTCGGACCGGTTGCCGGCAAGCTTCACACGGCCCGCAGCCGTAACGATCAAGTGGCCACGGACCTACGTCTATTCGTGCGGAAGCAGATTCGTATCGCCGACTCGCAAATCCGCAACTTCCAGCTCAGCCTTCTCACCAAGGCAAAAGCTGAGCTGAAAACCGTCATGCCGGGGTTTACCCACCTGCAGCCCGCACAACCGGTCCTACTGAGCCACCACTTGCTCGCCTATGCAGCCATGCTGCAAAGGGATCGGCAGCGACTTTCCGACCAGCTTCCCCGAGTCAACGTGCTTCCTCTTGGTGCCGGCGCCCTGGCGGGCACGACCTTCAACATCGATCGGACGTACGTGGCCAAGCTTCTCGACTTCCCCGCAGTCGCCTCGAACAGCATGGACGCGGTGAGCGACCGGGATTTCATCGTTGAATTCCTGGCAACGCTCGCCTTGGTTGGTATCCACTTGTCACGGTTTTGCGAGGACCTCATTCTGTGGTGTTCGCCTCAGTTTGGCTTTGTCGAGCTCCCCGACGAGTTCGCCACCGGCAGTTCCATGATGCCGCAAAAAAAGAACCCCGATGTTCCGGAGCTCGTCCGCGGGAAAACTGGCCGGCTCATCGGCAATCTTGTCTCGTTGATGACCACCCTCAAAGGCCTACCCATGGCGTACAATCGCGACCTGCAGGAAGATAAAGAGCCGCTCTTCGACAGTATCGACACCGTAAGTGCCAGCCTGGAGGTCCTGGCCAAGATGACCAGCAAACTCCGGTTTAACCGGCAACGGATGCGCCAAGCAGCTACAGCGGGGTTCACATTAGCGACGGAGATGGCTGATTATCTGGCCGCGAAGGGTCTTCCGTTTCGAGAGGCGCATGAAGTGGTGGGGCGTATCGTGCGACACTGCATCGAGCACAACCGCCGGATCGAGGAACTCGGCGCCGAGGAATTGCGCCGGTTTTCTCCCATGTTTGGCCCTGACGTGAAAAGTTGGCTCGATCCAGCCTCCGCAATCGAACGTCGCCAAGTGTTTGGCGGGACGGCGGTCCAAAACGTGCTGCAGCAGATCCGAGAACTGAAGGCACAACTCCGGAGCAAGCTGTGACACGAGCATGTTTCGTACTGGGATTGGCACTTTTCATCTTTTCCGCAGGTGCTTGCGCCCGTCGCGGTCCGTTGCGTGCACCAGAGGAAGTGCGCCCAGCGCCCGTTTCGGATTTACGCGCGCGTAAACTCGATGGCCAAGTGGAACTGCTTTGGTCGCGGCCACAGCGGTCAGAGACAGGCCGCAAAGTCGAAGAAATCGAGACGTTCGTAATTGAACGACAGTGCCCTAGCGCCGGGCAGTCAGACTTTTCTCCATTCACGACGATTGCCACCGGAGAAAGAGGGCGCATCCGTAAAGTGACAGCTTATCGCTACCGGCATGATCTAAGCAGCGACCTCTTGCCGTGTCGTTATCGCGTTGTGTCGAAGACCTACGATGGATACGTTAGTCGGCCATCTAACGTCGTTGAGATCGGACCATGACAGTGGAACAGCCGCATGGACCATGGTTTAATTGGAAGTCCAACGAGCTTTACGTCGAAGGTGTTTCGTTGGCGGAAATTGCCCGCCAAGTAGGAACACCCACGTACGTGTACAGTCGTTCGGCATTGGAAGAGCGGTTTACGGCTCTTTCTAAATCGCTCGAATCTACCCGTCACCTGATTTGCTACTCCGTGAAAGCCAACTCCAACCTGGCGGTGCTGCGGACCTTCGCTCGGCTGGGTAGCGGGTTCGACATTGTGTCCGCGGGTGAGCTTTACCGAGTTCAATGTGCGGGCGGTAGTTTGTCTTCGGTGGTTTACTCAGGAGTCGGTAAGACGGAAGACGAGGTGCGGGCCGCACTCAAGGCTGGGATCTTGTTTTTCAACGCCGAATCCTTAGCGGAGTTGGAGCTCCTCGAAAGGGTTGCCGCAGAAAGGGGCCAACAAGCTCCAGTTGCACTACGCATTAATCCTGACGTGGACCCGAAAACTCATCCGTACATCGCCACCGGGCTTCGAAAGAGCAAGTTCGGTATCCCCATGAGCCACGCTTTAGAAGCCTACGATTACGCCCGGCGCTTCTGTCACTTACGCATCGTCGGGCTCGACTGCCACATCGGTTCGCAACTCACTGACCTGGCACCATTTCGTGACGCACTCGAACGTATTCGCGGGCTTTGGGAGCGGCTTTGCAAAGCTGGCTACGAGATCCAGTATATTGACGTAGGGGGTGGGCTAGGCATCCGCTACCGAGACGAAAACCCCCCGTCGTTCGCCGACTACGCGGATGTGCTGACCCGATCCTTGCAACCATTTGCCGGTACTGTCGTGCTGGAACCCGGACGGTCCCTGGTTGGAAACGCCGGAGCGCTTCTCACGCGGGTACAGTATCTCAAAAACAGCGGTGAGAAAAACTTTGTCATCGTGGATGCCGCCATGAATGACCTTATCCGCCCCTCGCTCTACGGAGCGTACCAAGAAATTGTGCCGGTCTTTGCACGCCCGGGCGAACCGGTCACTGTGGATGTCGTTGGTCCTGTCTGCGAAAGCGGCGATTTTTTGGCCCGCGATCGATCCCTCCCTGCCGTTCGGCCGGGAGACCTCCTGGCCGTGATGAGTGCAGGGGCCTACGGGTTTGTGATGGCCTCGAATTACAACGCCCGCCCGAGGGCGGCAGAAGTGTTGGTGGACGGTGACAGATTTTCAGTGGTACGAGCGCGAGAAACGTACGCCGACTTAACCCGGGGGGAGACAATCCCCGCCTGGCTGGAATGAGGAAGACAGTGGCTCGACTGCGATTTGTCAAGATGCACGGCCTTGGAAACGATTATGTTTACGTGGACTGCTTCAGCCAACCAAAACCTGACGGCTCCGCGCTGGCCCGTGCTGTTAGCCCTCGGCGGACAAGTGTGGGTTCTGACGGCGTGATTCTCATCTTGCCATCCTTCACAGCGGACTGCCGAATGGAGATGTACAATGCGGACGGTAGCAGGGGAGAAATGTGCGGTAACGGTATCCGGTGCCTGGGCAAGTACGTGTTCGAGCGAGGCATCGCGCGCAAAAATCCCCTGCGAGTCGAGACGGATGCGGGGGTGAAGAGCCTTTACTTTGCTTTGAACAAAAACGGAGCGGTCGAAGCCGTGACAGTGGACATGGGCGAGCCCGTTCTCGATTCCCGCGCGATTCCTGTGGCGACCGACCACTGGCCGGTCGTGCAATACCCTCTTCAAATTGGCAATCATCGTTACGAGATTACGGCCGTCTCCATGGGTAATCCCCATTGCGTCTTGTTCGTAGAGGATGTTGCAACGTCGCCGGTCACGGAACTCGGGCCTATCCTCGAACGTCATCCTTTCTTCCCGAATCGAGTCAACGTGGAATTTGCGCAGGTCTTGAATCGTAATTCCCTGCGCATGCGCGTCTGGGAGCGAGGTTCCGGGGAAACCCATGCGTGCGGCACTGGAGCGTGCGCTTCGGTGGTCGCAGCGGTTTTGCAAGGCTTGGGAGATCGACAAATGCAAGTGCATCTAAAGGGCGGCGTACTGGATGTGGAGTGGAGAGAGAAAGACAATCGTGTCTACATGACTGGCCCCGCCGAAGAAGTCTTCGAAGGGGAACTCGTGTGGCCACCACTAGAGTGAGTCCTAGGGAAGGCGCCCAACAAATCGAGGAGATAGACGGATGAACCTTCGCGGCTGCATGACCGCTTTGATCACACCATTCCGTGACGGCGCAGTGGACGTCGAGGCTTTGGAACAGCTGGTGGAGTCTCAAATCGCAGCCGGGATCAGTGCACTTGTTCCTTGCGGAAGCACAGGCGAGGCAGCCACGTTGACCCACAGCGAGCACGCGGAAGTCGTACGGCTCGTCGTGAATTTCACGAAAAAGCGAGTTCCGGTCATTGCCGGTACGGGGTCGAACTCCACTGCAGAGGCCATCGCGCTGACCGAAGCAGCAAAGGAGGCCGGGGCCGACGCAGCGCTATTGATCGCTCCCTACTACAACAAACCGACGCAGGAGGGCATCTATCAGCACTATCGCGCCATAGCACGCGCAACCGGTTTTCCGCTCATTCTCTACAACATTCCAGGGCGCACCGCTTGTAAAATCGAGGCAGCCACCATCGCACGCCTGTGCGAACTGAAAGAGGTCGTGGGCTTGAAGGACTCGACGGGATCGCTGGATGAAATCCAGGAGGTTGTGCGGCTCTGTGGGGACCGCCTCGCGGTTCTCAGTGGGGATGACTCTCTGACACTACCAATCTTGGCGGTGGGAGGAGTTGGGGTGATATCCGTGGCTTCCAATTTGGTTCCAGATCGATGCGTAGCGATGGTGGCTAGCGCCTTAGCGGGAGACTGGCCAACCGCGCGGGCGCAGCACTACGCCCTCTTGCCCCTGTACCGGGCGCTTTTCCTTGAGACAAACCCCATCCCAATCAAGGCAGCATTGTCCATGATCGGCGTATGCCGCGAGGAACTTCGTCTTCCCCTCGTACCCATGAGTCCGAGCCCGCGGGAGCAGCTTCGTTCGGTCCTGCGGCAGTACGGCTTCACTGTTTGAGGGCCCACATGCCCAGGGATATCGTTATTTGCGGTGCGGCCGGTCGGATGGGGCGTGAAATCCTGCGATTACTGCCCGAACACCCGGAGTTTGCCCTCAAGGGCGCGGTGGAGCGTCCAAATCATCCTTTGTTGGGCCAGGACGCTGGAAGCGTCGCTGGTATCTCGCCTTTGGGAGTGAGGATCCACCATGACTTAGAGTCCTTCATGGGCGCAAACGTTGTGGTGGTGGACTTCAGCTCGCCTGAAGCCTCGCTGCAGCATCTTCGAAGTGCCGTGCATCACCAAGCAGCCATTGTCATCGGCACAACGGGTTTTTCCGCACAACAAACCAGCGAGCTCGACGAGCTTGCCGACAAGACGCGGTGTCTCGTTTCTTCCAACATGAGCTTGGGCATCGCTGTGCTCACGAAGCTTGCCGAGCTGGCAGCGCTGGCTCTCAAGGACAGCTTTGACATCGAGATCGTCGAGATGCACCACCGCCACAAAGTGGATGCGCCGAGCGGGACAGCTCTCACATTGGCTGATGCTGTTGCTCGGGTCACCGGAACCCCGCGCACGTCTTTTCGCTACGGTCGAGAGGGTCGAATCGGCCCGCGTGCTCGTGGAGAAATTGGCATACTTGCTCTGCGAGGGGGGGACGTAGTGGGAGACCACACAGTCGTCTTTGCCGGAGGTGCCGAGCGGATCGAACTCGTGCACCGCGCGCAAAGTCGAGAGTGCTTTGCCCGCGGCGCCCTAAAAGCCGCGTCGTGGCTCTGCAACCAGCCTGTGGGGCGTTATTCCATTCGTGACATGCTTGGCATTTAATGAGTGTTTATGACCAAGTCCGTACAACAACATCGCCTCCAAGTTGGAGACTTGAGTATCGCCCTCCTAGAAGCCGGAAAGCCGGGTAAACTCTTGTTGTGTCTGCATGGGTTTCCGGACAACGCTTGGACTTTTCGGCACCAGTTCGGTCCCTTCGCCGAGCTTGGTTACCACGTCGTGGCACCCTTTCAGCGAGGGTACTACCCCACATCGCCGGCTCCGGATGGGCGATATCAGAGCGCGGTTCTGGCTTACGATTTGCTCGGCTGTATCAGCGCTCTTGGTTACGAGCACGCGGATGTCATTGGTCATGACTGGGGCGCGCTTGCCGGTTATGGGGCGGCGATTCTCGAGCCGCATCGCATCCGACGACTGGTAACGATCGCTGTTCCGCATGGCCCAGCAGTTTTGCAGGCGTTCCTTTCAGACTACGCTCAACTGCGGCGCTCGTGGTACATGTTTTTTTTCCTCACTCCGTTCGCGGAAGCCGCTGTCCGCCACAACGATTTCGCCTTCATTGAACACCTGTGGCGCGACTGGTCACCTAACTGGGATTTTTCTCCAGAAACGTTGGAGAACGTGAAGGCGACCTTTCGTCACGACGGAGTTCTCGATGCTGCCCTCGCCTATTACCGCTGCACGCTCGACCCAAGCCGCCAGGACCCCACGCTGGCGCAAGTGCAGTCGGAGCTCAGCATCGCACCGGTACCCGTTCCGACACTCACGATTCACGGCGCCCAAGATGGATGCATGGGAAGTTACCTATTGGAGGGCATGGAAGCGTTGTTCCCTGCCGGACTACAAAAGCTGATCGTAGATAACGCTGGACACTTCGTGCACCAAGAGCAGCCGGACACAGTCAATTCGCACATCGCGGATTTTTTACGGTAACTGGCCACGGCTGTGGCACGCAGCCAACGAAATTTATGAGCCGTTCAGAATCTCATAGCCCGGCTGCGGAGGAATCTGGTTATTGTGGCGCGCCTCGACTTGCCTTACTCGCTTCTTGTTGCCAGAGCGTTGCCCGAAATGTCCAAGCAAAAAGAGGTTCTTAACCCAAGAGATCGGCAGGCACTGGCTGCCATTGCTGAAGCCCTTATTCCGAGAGGTGGAGCCTTTCCACTCGGTGCGCCAGACGTGGACGTACCCGCCCTCCTCGAGCGCGAACTCGTCACTCTTGCCCCCACGCTACAGCAGCAAGTGCGCTGGCTCATCCGGCTCTGGGAGTGGGGAAACACTCTACGGCCGCCGTTCCGCCGCTTCTCGCATTTGCCACTCGAGGAGCGGATCGAGCGCGTAGCTTCTTTTTACCAAAGCCACCACCTGATGCCGCGCCTGCTGGTGGAAGCATTCAAACAACTTTGCGGGTTTGCCTATGCTGCAGCACCCCAAGTCAGCCGCGAGCTCAAAGCCGACGGGAGCTGCCTCTCCGATGAGCCACACCGTAGCGGCCCGAAACTACACGCTATCCAGTTTCCCGAGATCCGTGGCGATGTCAGTGTGCAGTGTGACGTTTGCGTTGTGGGCTCCGGCGCCGGCGGTGCTGTGGTCGCGGCTGAGTGTGCGCGTGCCGGTTTGCGCGTCGTCGTCATTGAGGAGGGAGCGTACTTTACTCGCGAAGATTTTCAGGACCTTCCCTTCAGGCGGATGTTGCGGATGTATCGAGACCATGGCGCCACGCTTGCGCTCGGTCGGCCACCGATACCGATTCCGTTAGGCAAAGCGGTTGGCGGCACCACCGTCATCAATTCCGGAACGTGCTTTCGTGCTCCGGAACCTGTTTTGCGTTTGTGGGACCGCCACTTCGGCCTCGACGGCTTCGACGAGCAAACGTTGGCCCCGTACTTCGACAGGGTCGAGCGGGTCTTGAAGGTTAAACCCGTGCCTTGGACGATTATCGGAGTCAACGCGCAGTTGTTCGACCGGGGGGTACGTGCGCTCGGGCTTCACGGCGAACCTCTCCGGCGCAACATCGAAGGATGCCGGGGCTGCGGAGTGTGCGCGTTTGGTTGCCCCAGTGACGCCAAGCAGGCCATGCACTTAAGCTACTTGCCGATGGCAGAGGCGGCCGGAGCCAGGATTTACGCACGGTGCCGGGTAGACAACATCTTGCTGAAAGGTAACCGCGCCTGTGGAGTGGAAGCCTCCATTTTAAGCTCGAAGAGTGGCAGCCCCTCACAGGGACGGCTGCGGGTTCGGGCGGAGCGAGTGGTATTGGCGTGTGGGGCGTTACATACTCCGGTTCTTTTGCAGGAGGCCCGGATCGGCGGCCAGAGCGGCCACCTCGGGAGAAACCTGTCTATACACCCGGCCCTGGGCGTTAGCGCGACGTTCCCGGAACCCGTCTACCACTGGCGTGGCACATTGCAGTCCTACTACGTGGACCACCTGCATCTGTCCGACGGCGTGATGATCGAGGTCACTACAATCCACCCCGCCATGGCTTTGAGTGCGGCCAAGGCAGTCGGGTTCCGCCTAAAAGAATTTTTGGCTGACTTGCCGTTTCGCGCATCGGCAGGTCTGTTTGTCTCCGATTCTTCGACGGGCGAACTTCTCCGTCTCCCCGGTAGCCGCCGCGCGTTTGTACGGTACAATCTGAACCGGTTCGACAGCGCGCGCTTGTTGCGGGGGCTCGCTCTGGTCGGCGAAATCTTCTTCGCTGCCGGAGCAACAGCGGTGCACACCAATTTGCCGGGTCTCGACTACGTCACCCAGCCGCGAGAACTCGATGCCCTGAAAAAGGGACCAACTTGGAGCCCGTCGGACCTGCATCTGGCGGCCTTCCATCCGGTGGGCACCTGCCGCATGGGTCCCGACCCTGCCACTTCCGTCGTCGGCCTCGACGGCAAGGTTCATGGCATCGAGGGGCTCTACGTGGCCGACGGAAGCTTATTCCCTACTTGTGTGGGAGTGAATCCCCAAGAGACCATCATGGCATTTGCAACCAAGATCTCAGAAGGAATCGCAGGTCGCTTAGCCGAGTAATTTTGAACCCGGCTCACAGGAGTTCCCGAATCCGAGCGACAAAGTCGGCCAAGCTTTCCACTACACGATCACCCGGAAGATCGCGACCCTCTGATTCCCGGTGATGCGGGAAAAGAGCATTGCTGCCACGCTCGATCAGAAAGGCGTGCAAGCCAACGTTTCTTCCCCCGAGAACGTCCTCGACGTACATGTCGCCCACATGAGCGGTCTCGCTTGGTTTTGTGCCGGCCCGTTCCAGGGCTCGGGCAAAAATCCTTTTGTCCGGCTTCCTCACTCCCTCCGCAGCCGAAATCACGACATAGTCCAGATGCGCCAAGACTCCGAGCCGCTCGAGCAGCAAAGGCATGTTTGTCGGCGCATTGGACAGCACCCCGACCCGCAAGCCCAGGGCCCTCAGCTCGCGAATGGCCTCTAACGTATCCGGAAACAACTGCCATTGCTCCGCGTGCCAGAATCGGCGGAGGAACTCCGCAAAAAGCTGCTCGGTTGGGCCAGTAACTCCCAGTTGTCGAAAGACAGTTTCGCTCAAGACCCAAAACTGCCCGATGAACTCCTCGTCCGAATCAGAATAATTTCCTCCGTTCTTGAGGCTTTCCTCCGCGCGCAGTTGTCCAACCGACCAAACGGAGCGAACAAAGCGCTCGATCTCCAACGGGCGGGCATCTTTACCGGAAGCCGCACAGACGTCTGCCAGGATCTCCCAGATCGACTCCCGCGGGTACGCCAGAGTCCAGCCAACGTCTAAAGAGACTGCCCGCAGCGGCATCCTCGACTTGAAAGCACACAAAAGGGAAGCCTTCCAGTCTTGTTAACGTCTCATCCGCGGGGGGTTGCACCCCTACCCGCGCTGTCTATCCACCCCTCTTTATATGCTGTGGTGGAAGGCGCTGATCTTAGGGGTGGTCGAGGGAGTTACGGAATTTTTGCCCATCTCTTCGACTGGGCATTTGATCCTGGTATCGACAGTGGTCGACTATCCAGAGGCGCAGCGGGCGACCTTCGATATTTCGATTCAACTGGGTGCCGTTCTGGCCTTGGTTTGGCTCTACCGCGATCATCTCTGGAGCCTCGTGCAACGAGCCCCATCGGACCCGGTCGCGCGCTCGCTGATGGGCAAACTGGCCCTCGCCTTTTTACCTGCTGCGCTGGCAGGTTATCTGTTCCACCACTGGATTGAAAATCACCTTTTCAATACTCGCGTCGTGGCTTGGGCGTTGGTGGGGGGTGGAGTCGCCTTGCTGTGGGTGGACCAGCGAAAGCACGAAGAGCGTACCCGAGAAATCGAGGCTGTCAGTTGGCAACAAGCAATTTGGGTGGGCACCGCCCAAACGTTATCGCTAGTGCCTGGCGTCTCGCGGGCTGCCGCGACCATCCTTGGCGGGCTGATGTGCGGCCTGAGTCGTCCCGTCGCGACCCAGTTTTCGTTTTACCTTTCCATTCCCACCCTAGCTGCCGCAAGCCTGTATAGCCTGTATAAGGTGTGGGACCAACTTCTTGTCGAGGACCTTGGGGCACTGGCAGTCGGCTTTGTAGCCGCATTTGCCTCTGCCTTCGTAGTTGTCGAGGCGTTCTTGCGCTTTGTGCAACGGCACACCTTTCTGCTCTTCGCCCTTTACCGCATCGCCCTCGGCCTGTTGCTCATCTTTTGGCTTGTTTGACAGCGCTTTCAATAGCAAAAGACCGCAAAAATATCGGAGGAAATCCATGAGTCTTTGGCGACAGTTGTTCAGGGTCAAACCGATTTCCATGCTCGAGGCCGACTTGGCAAGCGAGAATCGGCTTCGCCGGGCACTCGGACCCTGGGCGCTCACCTCTCTGGGAGTCGGTGCCATCATCGGCGCGGGAATCTTCGTGCTTACAGGGCTTGCTGCTCACGACCACGCCGGTCCAGCCCTGGTTTTGTCTTTTGTCATCGCCGGGCTTGGCTGTGCCTTTGCCGCGCTCTGCTACGCAGAATTTGCCGCGATGATTCCGGTGGCAGGTAGCGCTTACACCTATGCCTACGCCACTCTAGGTGAGCTGCTGGCGTGGATTATCGGCTGGGACCTCATCCTCGAATACGGAATGGCTTCGGCAACCGTCGCCCATGGCTGGTCGAAGTATTTTTTGCATCTGCTCGAGTTGTTTGGCATCCACTTGCCGGTTGCGATCAGTTCGGACCCATTCAGCACACCGGGGGCTTACTTCAACTTACCTGCCGCTGTCATCGTGTTGCTCGTCACTGCTGTTCTTGTTGTCGGAATCCGAGAAAGTGCCACGTTCAATGCCACGATGGTGGCCGTGAAGTTGGCCGTGATCTTGTTCGTGATCTTGGTGGGAGCCACTTATGTGAACCCGGACAACTGGACTCCGTTTCTTCCCTTCGGTTGGAAGGGCGTGGCCGCGGGAGCCGCCTACGTCTTTTTCGCTTATATCGGCTTCGACTCTGTCTCCACACAAGCAGAAGAAGCTCGCAACCCTCAGCGTGACGTGCCCATTGGGATTATCGCATCCCTGGCAATTTGTACTGCACTGTACATTGGCGTCGCCGCGGTTCTTACAGGGATGGTTCCTTACACCGAGATCGACGTCGATGCCCCGCTTGCGGCGGCATTTGCCCGCCACGGCTTCAATGCGGCTGTATTGATTATCTCGATAGGAGCGGTTGCGGGCATCACCAGCGTCCTTGTAGTGCTGATGTTGAGTCAGCCGCGAGTGTTCTTTGCAATGGCTCGAGATGGGTTACTCCCGGAGCACTTTTTTGGGAGGGTGCACCCGCGTTTCCGTACCCCGCACCGCTCTACAATTCTAACCGGAGTGGTGGTGGCGGTCGTTGCTGCATTGCTGCCCATTCAAGCGCTTGCCGAAATGGTCAATATCGGCACCTTGTTTGCGTTCGTCGTCGTATGCAGCGCCGTGCTGGTGATGCGATACACTAATCCGCATCAGCCTCGCCCGTTTCGTACGCCTCTTTTCCCACTCGTGCCTATTCTCGGCATTCTATTCAACCTTGGCATGATGTTCTCGCTGGGCTCCCACAACTGGATGCGACTAGGAATTTGGCTCGGGCTCGGGTTGTTGATTTATTTCAGCTACAGTCGATATCACAGTCGAATTGCCAAACACGGTGTCAGAATGGCTCGTCCGCTTCAGACATAGCCACCCGCGTCTCTGACTGCGATTTTGAACGAGCTCGCGCTGTGAAACCGACCAGGCAAGCCGAGTTTGCCCGGATCTTAGGCCTGTGGGATGCCGCGGCAATTGTTGCCGGCTCGATGATCGGCTCTGGCATCTTCCTAGTAAGCGCCGATATCGCCCGCTTACTCGACGCACCGGTTTGGCTTCTCGCGGTTTGGCTAGCCACCGCAGCAGTTACTGTCGTCGCCGCTCTCAATTACGGGGAGCTCGCCGCAATGCTTCCGAGAGCCGGGGGACAGTACGTGTACTTGCGGGAGGCATACGGCCCCTTGTGGGGATTCTTGTACGGGTGGACGCTTTTTACTGTGATCCAAACCGGCACGATCGCCGCTGTGGCCGTCGCATTCGCCAAATTCTGCGCTGTGTTCATTCCGGCACTGGAGGGATCCACAGCGGGTTCAGTCGGGCTCGATGGCCAACGATGCGTGGCCATCGGTGTCATTGTCCTGCTCACGTGGGCAAACTGCCGAGGGTTACGTACGGGGCGTTGGATTCAAAACATATTTACGGTGGCCAAGGTTGGGACTCTTCTTGCCGTTGTTCTCGCTGGGGTCGTTCTTGGTCCTTCCCTCGGTCAAGGGCACGTCAACTGGGTTTACTTTTGGGGCCAGAGAGCGATGAGCCTGTCGGACGTACTGCCGCTTTTCGGTGCCGCAATGGTCGGAGCCTTGTTTTCGGCAGACGCTTGGAACAACATCACATTTGCCGCGGCCGAAGTCAAACATCCTGAGCGGAACATCGCGGCAAGCCTCGTAATTGGTGCTGGAGGTGTCACTGTGCTTTACATCCTGGCAAACGCCTCCTACCTAGCCGTACTGCCGCTTTGGGGCGCCGCTGGTGGATCGAACCCCCTAGAGCGCGGAATCCAGTATGCAAACAACGACCGTGTTGCCAGTGCGATGATGGAGGTCTTGTTCGGCTCTACCGGCAATCTCCTAATGTCTGCAGCGATCATGGTCTCCACGTTTGGGTGCGCCAACGGCCTGATCCTTTCAGGTGCTCGGGTTTACCACGCGATGGCGAAAGACGGCCTGTTTTTTAAGGCCGCCGGTTACCTGAACGTATACAGGGTTCCCGTTGTTGCGCTGGTCTTTCAAGCCGCCTGGGCGGGCATATTGGTTCTCTCGGGAACGTACGGTGACCTTCTGGATTATGTGATTTTTGCGGCCCTGCTTTTTTACTCGCTTACGGTTGCCGCTGTGGTTGTTCTCCGCATACGCCACCCGCAGTGGCCACGCCCCTATCGAGCAATCGGTTATCCGTGGCTAACGTTGCTCTACGTCGCGGCAACCCTAGCCATTATGGTCGATTTGCTGGTCATGAAGCCGAGGTACACTTGGCCGGGGTTATTGATCGTGCTGGCTGGAGTGCCCGTTTACTATCTCACACGGCAGCGGCGTCGCGCCAGCAGCTTGACTTAAGGCCCGTAGCGGCCAATGGTGGCGTACTATGCCTCTCGATCGCTTCGGACGAAACATTGATTACCTGCGCGTCTCCATTATCGACCATTGCAACTTACGCTGTGTCTACTGCATGCCTTTGCAAGGCTTGCGCCTGACACGGCCCGACGAGCTTCTTAGCGCGGCTGAAATAGAGCGCGTGGTCCACGCCGCGGCTCAAATAGGGTTTGCCAAGGTGCGGCTGACGGGTGGAGAGCCTACCTTACGTCCCGACCTTGAAGACATTGTCCAGCGAATTGCGTCGATCCGCGGGATCCACGATCTCTCGATGACGACCAACGGAATCCTACTACCCAAGATGGCTGAACGCTTGCGTCAGGCTGGTTTGAAGCGGGTGAACATTCACGTCGATTCGCTTCATCCAGGTCGGCTTCAGCGCATCATGCGCTTTGGTACCCTAGAAGAGATCTGGGCGGGCATCGAGGCGGCCGAACGAGCGGGCCTGTGTCCGATCAAACTGAATGTCGTTGTCGCACGGGGTTACAATGACGAGGACGTTGTGGACCTAGCTCGGCTGACATTGATCCATCCCTGGCATGTCCGCTTCATCGAACTCATGCCGCTGGGTGGCGGTGAGGAGTCACGAATCGCCGTGAGCCATTTCGTTTCGAATGAAAACGTTTTGCGGCAAATTCAAGAGAATCTTGGGCCCCTGGAACCTGTCTCCGCTCTGCACCCTTCAGACGAAGCGGTCTACTACCGAATTCCGGGTGCTCAGGGGCTGGTCGGACTCATTAGCCCCGTGAGCCGACCTTATTGCGGCACTTGCAATCGAATGCGCTTGACTGCCGACGGCAAGTTGCATCTCTGCTTACTGCATGACGAGGAGATCGATGTTCGGGACATTCTGCGTAACGGCGGATCGACAGAAACGTTGGCCGAGCTGCTGGCGCTTGCCGTGCGCCGGAAGCCGACGGGGCACGCGTTGAGCGCGGGGATCTCACCGGAAGAACGCTCCATGTATCAGATTGGGGGATGAACCCTACGAACAGTTTCTTCGTCGAGAGGTTGGCTTCATGGCAGACGACAAGATCTTGCTAGTTGACGTGAGCGATGGCATCGCGCGGATTACCTTGAATCGGCCACACGTTTTAAATGCACTGTCACGCGCCCTGCGGGCAGCATTGGTAGAAGCTTTTGAGCGAGCCGAGGAAGACCCGACAGTTGGTGTCATCATCCTCACGGGTGCAGGCCGTGCTTTCTGCGCTGGTTTGGACCTCAAGGAACTCAGTGGAAGCCCGGCCACGGAGGCTCGCACCGCGGCGAGCAGCGCGGATGTGGTGGACACTGTCGAGCGCTGCCAGAAGCCTGTAATCGCTGCGATCCATGGCTTCGCGATTACCGGCGGTTTTGAACTCGCCCTCGCTTGCGACATCTTGATCGCATCCACCGAGGCACGTTTTGCCGATACGCATGCCCGCGTGGGGATCATGCCCGGCTGGGGTTTAAGTCAGAAACTTTCCCGCTTAATCGGCGTTTACCGCGCAAAAGAGCTCTCACTTACCGGTAATTACATTGACGCCCAAACTGCTCTGGACTGGGGGCTTGTCAACCGTGTCGTTCCGCCGCCAGACCTGATACCAACCTGCGAAGCCCTGGCTCGCGATATTTTGTCATGCGACCAACGCTTGGTGCACGCGTACAAGCGGCTGATCGATGATGGATACGCACTGTCTTATGCGCAGGGCCGAGCCTTGGAGGCGAATCGTTCAAGCGAGTTTTCACGCCAACTGCGCCCCGAAGAAGTGGCCCGCCGCAGGGCGGCCGTGCAACAGCGCGCCCGTTCTCAACTTCGTCCAATGACGCCGTAACTCTCATTGGCTCGGCCGGCGCGTGGTTGGCGTGGTTCCAACGACAACGCAATCAGCCCAAGTGCCATTCTCAGCCAGCGTGCGGGCGGCAACCCGGCCAAATTCAATCTCGGTTAACCAAATTGCGCTCGACTCGTGAGATTACGCGGGATGCATCTTCGGCCTTGATGTAGTTCGCCGTCGTCTCGAGACAGTGACCGCGCATAACGTTGCGCTGCGGATGGCCGGCTCTGCTAGTAGGGAATACCGTGAGTTTGGTTGGGGATCGGGTTTGGCGGCTAACAGCTCTTTTCTGGCTCTCTATTGCGCCTCATCCCTGCATCGCGGGGTGGCACCGGCCCGTTGAACCAAAAGTCGGCACACCTCTGAATTCTTGGTTTGCCCCGGGTTCGAGCGTTCTGGGACTGGCCTCTTTCGGGCGGCAAGCTGCAGACATTGATCTGGAGATTCGTAGAGGATTTACCGGCGTTACTTTTGATGGCACGAACCCACCGAATCCGACCATCGCCGTCGGCCCAGGCCAAATCTTATTGGTCACTAACGGAACCGTGCGCGTTACTGACCGTCGGGGAACGCCGGTCGCTGAGAGTTCTCTACAGTCGTTTTTTGCGCCCGTAGCCAACGCGGAAGATTTCCTTACGGACCCCCGCACGATCTTTGAGAATGGCCGCTTTTGGGTACTCGCAGCGTCCCGCCGAGGCAATCCTTTCGCATCGTATTGGCTACTCGCTGTTTCGGACACTGAATGGGCAACCAGCCAATGGCACTATTACGCTTTCGATGTAAACACCGACGGAAGTCAGAACTTTGTTGATCTGCCCTCCTTGGGCTCCGACCGTCACGCCGTCTACTTAACCGGTAACTTGTTCGACGGTGCGTTTTTCGATTTTCACGGCGCGCGAATTCGCGTGGTACCCAAAGGTCCTCTACTTCGCGGAGATCCCGCTCCTTTCTTCGATTTTTCCAACTTGCAGGCGGGAGGGAGTTTGGTTTTTCACTTACATGCCGCGCAGGCCTTCGGGGACTCCCCAGCCGGTTATATCGTCAGCACGCGCTTCCCAAACGCCTGCGCCGTGCAGGTTTGGCGAGTGATCGTCCTAGAAGGCTCGGATCCCCTCTTACATTTCCGCGAGTTGACAGTTCCCCCACCCTGCGCGGCCCCACCTAACGCCAGCCAACCCATGACAACCAGGAGAATCGAGACCGGTGGTCCTCGAGTAACCGCCGCAGTATGGCGTAACGACTCTTTGTGGTTGGCCGCCACCGTTGGTGCCGTCTTCGGTAACGAAACCGTCGCGGCCGTTCGGATCTTTGAACTGGATACGACGAACTTCCCTGTCGTCGGCGTTAAACAAGATTTCATGCAAGGTGCCCCCGGTGAGCACACGTTCTATGGCGCCCTTGCAGTGGACAACATCGGAAACGTGGTGGCCGTTTACAACCAGTCTGGGCCGACACGGTTCGTCTCTCTTCTTGGCGCCGGGCAACTCCGTAGCGACCCTCGTAACCAGTTCGCTCGCACCCAAACGCTTCGCGTAGGTGCGGGGCCATTCATCCTATTGGATTCGCAGGGTCGGAACCGGTGGGGTGACTACAACAGCATCGCCATCGATCCGACGGACAACTCTTTCTGGGCCTTTGGGGAGTACGCCGAGGAGCCCAGTAATCTATGGGGCACTTGGGTGGCGCAACTTGGCTTTTCTTTCCCCACGCCAACCCCGAGCAGGTCACCCACGCCCACAGTCACGGCCACGGGAACACGAACCCCCACGTCAACCGGGACTGTAACCAAGACACCAACAGCGAGCGGAACCCCAACGGTGACAGCGACGCGCACGCCCTCGCCCTCATCCACGCGAACCGCATCGCCTTCCCCCACGGCGACTCACACTCCGTCTCGAACACCAACGCCGTCAGCTTCTGCATCGTCCAGTCCGAGCCGCACGCCTTCCAACACACCTACGCGGACTGCAACCCCTTCTGCTTCCCCAAGCCCGACCCCCAGCTTTACCGGAACGCCATCCAACACCCCAACCGCCTCCCACACGCGGACCGCAACTTCCTCACCCACCTCCACATCCACGCGCTCCTTCACAGCGACTAGAACAATGACCCGAACTCTAACACCCTATCCTTCCCGTACCCCTACACGTACCTTTACAGCGATTCGTTCCGGAAGAGCGACACCAACCACAACCACAACCACAACCACAACTGCAACGGCCACCTCCACACCTGCGCAGACCCAAGATCCGACGCCGGAAGGCTTTCTGTCTCCCACTGCGACGCCCAGTCAAACACCTACGTCGTCACCAGCGATCGAGAGGAGCCCGACCGTCTCCCCCACGCATAGTGCGTCTCCCACGGCCACGGAAACGGCCCCCGAAGCGGTACCAAGTGCCACGCCGAGCTCCCCAACGGCCACGCCCACGGCTGTAGGACCTACCACGCCGACCGCCAGCCAAACAGCCTTTGCCACAAGTAGTCCTTTCCCGGTCACTCCCTCGCCCTCGCCACAGGAATCGCCATCTCTGTCGCATCGGACTCCAACAAGCACGAGTACCGATTCGCCCACGCCAACCGTGACCCGGAGCCTAACCGCCACGGCCACGCCATCACAGAGTCCTACGGCCTCTGCCACGCAAAGCATGACGCGCACTTGGACAGCAACCTTTCCTCCAACCCGATCTGCGTCCAGTACGCTTACGGCCACGCAGACGCGTCTCCCCTCAGCGACCCCGACCAATAGTGCCACCGCATCCCCGACGCCAACGCGCACCGTAATGCCATCTCCCACCCCCTCACTCACGCCATCACTAACTCCGACGCCGCGTCCCTCCGCAACCTCCACTGCCTTGCCGACCCTCACAGCTACCCCGACATCGAGTGCAACGCCAACATCCAGCCTCACGCCCACCTATTCTCCGAGTGACACGCCAACCACCAAACCCACGGCAACCCCAAGCCTGACTGCAACCGTTCCCACAGTTGAACCGGGAGACCTCGACGGGGACGGCCGCACCACAGAAGCTGACCTGTCGCTTTTGCTCCGCCAGCTCTTTCGTCCTCAGGCGCTATCACGCAGTGCAGACATCAATAGAGACGGGAGGGTCTCCTCCGCGGACCTCGAAGCTCTCGTGAAGCGGTTGCTGCTCGCTCCGTAACGCAAAGGTACATGTGACGACAGAGGAAGAGGGAGCGAACGGCGTCGTGCGAGGTCAGCCGACCTGGGGCCTCTCGCAGCGTCCTGCAAGCCAGCGGGAAGCCAAGCCCAGGCGCCATTAAAGGAGAAACCGCGCTTCTCGATTCAAGCCACGAGCCAGGATGATGCCGTTCGGGAGTACGGATCAGCCACCTGAAGGCGTGACCGGACGACCTCGGGTGCCTTCAAGAGGCACTCACGCGCTTTTCTTAACGGGTTCTGTGGCGGGAGCCTTCGATTCCGTGAACTCCACGATGGAAATCGGCGCAGAATCCCCGGGACGCCGGGTAAATTTGAGCACCCTGGTATAGCCACCGTTTCGCTGGCTGAAGCGTGGAGCAAGCTCGTCAAAGAGTTTCCTCACCGCTGCTCTTGTTCGCAGCACACTAGCCGCCTGCCTTCGAGCGTGCAGGGTCCCTCGTTTTCCCAGCGTAATCAGACGATCAGCCAGCTTGCGAAGTTCCTTAGCTTTCGCATCGGTCGTTTTGATCTGCTCACGTTCCACCAAAGCGGTAACCAAGTTCCGCAGCAACGCCTTACGGTGAGCTCCGCTCCTGCTTAGCTTTCGACCTGCTTTCAAGTGTCTCATGTGCAGCTCCTAAACGTATCGCGGCAAAGCCATGCCCTTCCCCCTAGGCGCTTTCCTTTTCTCTCGCCCAGCGGGCATCCAGCTCCGCACGTGACGGGAAATTTTCCAATTTCATACCGAGCTCTAGACCCATTTGGCGCAGAATTTCTTTGATCTCGTTCAATGACTTCCGCCCGAAGTTTTTCGTCTTCAGCATCTCTTGCTCGGTCTTTTGGACGAGCTCGCCAATGTATTTGATCCCGGCATTTTGCAGGCAGTTGGCCGCGCGCACCGACAAATCCAGCTCCGCAACACTGCGAAAGAGATTTTCGTTGAATTGCGGCTGCTTCGCCGCCTCCTTCGCCTCTTCCACCGGCTGCGTTTCAACAAAATTGATAAAGACTCCGAGCTGGTCTTGTAGGATCCGTGCCGCGTATGCAATGGCATCGTCCGGCTTCACGCTCCCATCCGTCCACACCTCCAGAGTGAGGCGGTCGTAGTCCGTCCTCTGGGCCACGCGAGCGTTTGTCACCGTAAAGTTCACCTTGCGAATCGGCGAGAAGACCGCGTCAATCGGGATCGTGCCCACTGGTGCTGTTTCGTCCTTGTTGCGCTCGGCCGGCACATAACCCCGACCAAGTTTTACGGTCAGGTCCATCTGCAGCCGACCATCGCGCGACAGGGTTGCGATGTGCTGTTCGGGGTTGAGCACCTGCACATGCGGCCCCAACACAATGTCTGCGGCCGTGACGACTCTCTCCCCCCGCACATCAACTCTTCCCATCGCTTCGTGGCCCTCATCCATTTTGAAGCGTACTTCCTTGAGGTTCAGGATGATATCCGCCACGTCCTCGCGCACACCAGGCAACGTGGAGAACTCGTGCAACACACCGTCGATCCGAACAGCCGTCACTGCACACCCTTGCAGCGAGGACAGCAACACACGCCGCAGCGCATTTCCGAGGGTTATTCCAAAGCCACGCTCTAGCGGTTCTGCAACGAACTTGCCGTACGTTGCAGTGAGCTCTTTCGAGTCTGGCTCTAACTTCCGCGGCCGGATGAGGCCTCGCCAGTTTTCTTGCGGTAGCATCTTTTTGCTTGCCCTCCTGGAGCTGTTCGTTGGAACTCAAACCGACTTCATTTCGAGTAGAGCTCGACGACCAACTTTTCGTTCACGGGGACTGAAATCTCCTCGCGCGTGGGCAGCGATTTCAGTCGCCCCACAAAATTGGATTCGTCGAGTTCGAGCCAATCCGGGACCCCTCGGCGCTTAGCCGTTTCGAGCGCCTGTTGAACTGCAAGAATCTGCCGGCTCTTTTCACGGACCGAGATTGATTGGCCGGGCTTAACCAAATAGGAGGGGATGTCAACCCGCCTGCCATCCACCAGGAAGTGCCCATGGCGGACAAGTTGCCGAGCCTCGGCGCGCGAGCGTGCAAACCCCAGGCGGTATACTAGGTTATCGAGGCGCTGTTCCAATATTTGCAGGAGTCGGTCTCCCGTAATTTCGCGGCTACGCTCCGCCAGTGCAAAGTAGCGCTTGAATTGCCCCTCGAGTAATCCGTAAATCCGCTTCAGCTTCTGCTTCTCACGGAGTTGTTTAGCATACTCCGTTTGCTTCTTGCGCGCTTGCCCGTGCTGCCCTGGAGGATAGTTGCGCCGCTCGAGAGCGCACTTATCTGAGTAGCACCGCTCTCCCTTCAAGAAAAGCTTCACACCTTCACGCCGACAAAGTCGACAAACCGGATCACGATAACGTGCCAAGCCCAGTTCCTCCTTAAATCACCAAAAGCCACCGATCACACGCGCCGCCTTTTTGGAGGCCTGCACCCGTTATGTGGAATCGGCGTTACATCCTTGATGACTGTGATCGTAAATCCCGAGTTCTGCAGTGCCCGCAAAGCCGATTCACGTCCCGCTCCCGGCCCTTTCACGTGCACCTGAACCGTCC
This sequence comes from Candidatus Binatia bacterium, assembly GCA_026004215.1. Classification (GTDB taxonomy): domain Bacteria; phylum Desulfobacterota; class Binatia; order HRBIN30; family HRBIN30; genus HRBIN30. The sequence goes on along the minus strand of BPIR01000001.1, from coordinate 168,750 downwards.
GCATACCTTGATCTGCTGCTTTTCGCGCCGCGCTCTCAGCCGCTAGCTGGGCAGCAAAAGGGGTTCCCTTTCGGGAGCCTTTAAAACCTACTGTCCCCGCACTTGCCCAAGCAACGACGTTACCCACAGGATCCGTAATGGAGACAATGGTGTTGTTGAACGTGGAGTGGATGTGGACGATTCCCTCGGGCACGAGCCGCTTCGCCCGTTTTCTTCGTTGGGCCGCAGTGGTTTCCGATGCTGCTTTTGCTCCTGTATCACCCTTTGCCATGGAAACTCCGTAACGATGAATGCACTTGAGTTTGCGGTCAAAATCTGATCAGCCCTTGGGAGGAGGGGGCTTCTTCCCCGCAACGGTTCGCCGGGGCCCTTTGCGTGTTCTGGCGTTTGTATGAGTGCGCTGGCCCCGAACCGGAAGATTCCGACGGTGGCGAATTCCCCGGTAACAGTTAATATCCATGAGTCGCTTGATGTTCTGAGCCACTTCTCGGCGCAAATCTCCTTCGACTTTGTACTTCGTGTCGATGATCTGCCGCAGGCGTACCAGCTCCTCGTCCGAGATTTGGTCCGTCTTTCGATCGAACGGCACGCCAGCCTCGAGAAGAACTTTTTGAGCCGTCGATCGGCCAATGCCGTAAATATACGTGAGCGCAACTTCCAGTCGCTTATTCCGGGGTAAGTCCACGCCCGCTATCCGAGCCATTTTACCTCCCGCTACATCGGTCCAGCGTTATCCCTGGCGCTGTTTATGCCGCGGGTTCTCGCAGATGACCCGCACCACACCCTCGCGTCGGATAACCTTGCACTTTTTGCAAATTGCCTTCACAGATGCACGAACTTTCATCCTTGCTCTCCCTGCCGCGTCAGCTCGTCGCCCTGCCCCCTTTCAGAGTTGCGTTAACACCTCGGCACCATCCGACGTAACCACGATCGTATGCTCGAAGTGCGCGGAACGACGTCGGTCCCGCGTAACAGCCGTCCAGCCATCTTGCAAGATATCGACCTCCCAGCCGCCCGCATTCACCATCGGCTCGATCGCTAAAGCCATTCCCTCGACCAAGCGCTCTCCACGATCCCGCCGGCCAAAGTTGGGCACCTGTGGATCTTCATGGAGCTGCTCTCCGATGCCGTGTCCGACAAACTGCCTTACGACAGAGAAGCCCTCCGATTCCACCGCCTCTTGGATCGCGGCCGATATGTCGCCGACCCGGCTGCCCGCACGAGCCTCCCGAATCCCCGCCCAGAGAGCCTTCTTCGCTGTTTCGATCAGTCTTTGCGACTCCTCGTCCACGTGCCCAACAGGCACGGTGATTGCCGCGTCGCCGTAAACGCCATCATAACGCACACCGAAGTCGAGACCGACAATATCTCCTTCTTCGAGACGGCGCGCCGCACTCGGAATCCCGTGCACAACTTCCTCATTGACGGAAATGCACAGCGAGGCAGGGTAGACTCGCCCCAAGACCTTGTAACCCTTGAACGCCGGAACCGCGCCAAACTTGTAAGTGAGCTCCTCGGCAACGCGGTCCAGCTCTCCAGTCGTGACTCCGGGGCGAACCCGCTCCTCCAGCGCCCGCAAAACGCGCGCGACGATTTGCCCCGCCTTTCGCATTGCTTTGATTTGATCGGCAGTTTTGACCTTCACCACGGGCAGAAGCTCTCCAAAAACGTAGAGAAAGCTAACCCCAAAAGCCACTGGGGAGGGGGAAGCGCAAGGGCGTCACAGCTCGCGCCGCCCTTTGATTCGTCCCCGGCGCATAAACCCCTGATAGCTGCGCGTTAGCATATGCGTTTCGATTTGCGCTACCGTGTCCAACGCGACGCCAATCACGATCAGTAAGGCGGTTCCCCCAAAATAGAAAGGCACGTTAAACCGCTGAATAAGGATCGTCGGCAACACGCACACGGCCGAGACGTATAGGGCGCCGACCAAGGTCACCCGTGACAAAATACGGTCGATGTATTCGGCGGTCCGTGCTCCTGGCCGGATGCCCGGAATGTAGCCCCCGAATTTTTTCATGTTATCGGCAACGTCGTTGGTGTTAAACGCGACCGCCGTGTAAAAATAACAAAAGAAAATAATCAGAGCCACGTAGAAAATATCGTAGATTAAACCACCCGGCACCAACCAGTTCTGAATTGCCCGTGCCCAAGGGCGGTCGACAAATCCGGCAATGGTTCCTGGAAAACCCAAGAGAGAGCTAGCAAAAATCGGCGGAATCACGCCCGCCGTGTTCAGCTTCAAAGGCAAGTGAGAACTCTGCCCGCCATACACGCGTCGCCCGACAACTCGCTTCGCGTAATGTACAGGAATCCTTCTTTGGGCTCGCTCCATGAAAATGATAAAAGCCACCACACCGATCATGAATGCGAGGAGAGCCAAAACCACCAACACCCCCATCTCGCCCTCGCGCACGAACTCGATCACAGTTGCGGCCGCCGACGGGAGTCCGGCCACGATGCCAGTAAAGATAATCAACGAAATTCCATTACCAATTCCCCGCTCCGAGATTTGCTCGCCCACCCACATCAGGAACACAGTTCCTGTCATCAATGTGAGCACGGTCATTGACCGGAATGCCCACCCGGGGTTGTACACGACAGGGCTTCCACCCGGAGAGGTCAACTGCTCCAAGCCCACACTAATGAAGGTACCCTGGATGAACGCCAGCAAAACAGTTCCGTAACGCGTGTACTGGGTAATCTTGCGTCTCCCAATCTCGCCCTCTTTCGAAAGCCTCTCCAAGTGAGGCACGACCACCGTGAGGAGCTGCAAGATGATGGAAGCGCTGATATAGGGCATGACACCCAGCGCAAAAATGGAGAACCGCTCCAGTGCGCCCCCAGAAAGCATATTGACCATGCTGATCATGGAGTTGATGTTTTGCGCGAAAAAGTCGGCCAGTGCCTTACCATCGACGCCCGGCGTTGGCACATGTACCCCGATCCGGTACACGGCCAACATCAGCAGGGTAAAGCCGACGCGGCGTCGGAGCTCCGGGATCCGCGGAACGTTCTGAAATCCCTGAAACACGTCAGATAACCTCGACAGTGCCGCCTGCGGCTTCGATCAGCTCCCTGGCTTTGGCGCTAAATGCGTGGGCACGCACAGTCAAAGGCTTGGTGAGCACCCCTGTTGCCAAGATCTTGATCGGCAAACGTTTCTTTTTCACTAGGCCGCTACCCGCCAGAGTTTCGGGGTCCACCACCGCGCCAGAAGGGAATCTGGCTTCGAGATTACGGAGGGTCACTTCTGCAAAGTCCCTTCCACCAGGATTCCGAAACCCCCTTTTCGGCAGTCTCCTTTGCAAGGGCATTTGCCCGCCTTCATACCCTGGAGGAGTGTTGCCCCCTGAACGGGAACGCCTGCCTTTGTGGCCCCGGCCTGACGTCTTACCGTGCCCCGAGCCCGGTCCACGCCCTACGCGCTTACGATTACGGACTGACCCAGGTTTCGGCTTGAGATTCGAAAGATCAATCGTCACGACTGAACCTCCACGAGGTGCTGGACCGCGGCAATCCGGCCAAGCGTCGCGGCGTTTGCGGCGACCGACACTACTTTCCCAACTTTTGTCAGACCCAAAGCCTTCAAGGTTTCTCGCTGCCGCCGGGTGGTTCCAATCGGGCTCCTCACCAAGCGAACTCGAATCTTCGGAGCTTCACTCATGCACAGCCTCGCTCATGCTCGGTTCGCTGAACTTGCCTCGATCCTTCAATATCTCCTCAGGACTTCTAAGCTGCGCCAGCGCATCAAAAGCAGCTTTGACGACGTTGTGGGGATTGTTCGAGCCGATGCTTTTTGTCAGCACGTTCCGGATCCCGGCCAACTCTACAACAGCGCGCACGCCTGCTCCGGCAATGACCCCCGTACCCTCAGCAGCCGGACGCATCACAACACGTCCCGACCCAAAGTGACCCTCCACCTCATATGGAATTGTTCCAGTTTCGGTTAATGGCACTTCGACCAAATTCTTTTTGGCTGCCTCGACGGCCTTTCGTACCGCCTCGGGCACCTCATTTGCCTTGCCCAACCCGAAACCCACGTGGCCCCGCTCATCCCCAACAACCGCAAGTACACTGAAGCTAAAGCGCCTGCCACCCTTTACTACCTTCGCGACACGGTTCACCGACACCACCCGTTCGCGAAGTTCCGTACCACTGAGCTCCGGCCGTTCTCGGACCCTGAACGCCATAATTTCACTCCCAGTCAAAACTTGAGACCAGCCTGGCGCGCCCCTTCGGCAACCGCCTGGACTCGCCCATGGTAGAGGAAGCCGTTCCGATCGAAGACCACCTCCGTGATCCCAAGTCCCTTGCATTTCTGCCCAATGAGCTCACCCACCTTGAAGGCCGCCTCCTTGTTGCCTGTCTTCCCAAGTTCGGCGAGTTCGGGGGCAAGCGTTGAAGCGGCGGCTAGCGTGCGCCCAGTCTGATCGGAGATCACCTGCACGTAAATATGCTTGTTACTCCGAAACACACACAACCGAGGCTTGGTGTCGGTACCACGAACCTTCTTTCGAACCCGGGCCTGGCGCCGATACCGGGCCAACACTTTCTTTGCCAGTGCCATCGCATCACCCTCCCGCGCCTGCGGCTTTCCCGGCTTTTCGTCGCAATACTTCGTTCTGGTATCGAATCCCTTTTCCCTTGTACGGCTCAGGCGGGCGTAAGCCGCGAATCATAGCGGCACACTGCCCCAGCAGTTGTTTATCGATGCCCTCCAAAGTCAGAATGGTTTGCCGCTCGACCTTTGCCGTCACTCCCGCAGGCAGCTGAAACAAGATCGGGTGCGAGTAGCCCAGCGTGAAATACAGCGCCTGACCCCGCGGCTCAACCCGATAGCCAACGCCGACGATCTCCAGAGTTCGAGAAAAACCAGCAGACACGCCCCTCACAGCGTTCGACAAAAGCCGCTGCGCTAGACCATGCATGGCACGCGCCTTCCGCGAATCGTCACGCCGCACTACCCGCAGAGTGTTGCCTTCCATTTCCACTGCAACCAAGGGAGGCAAGGCCTGCGTCAATGTGCCCTTAGGCCCCTCGACACGTACAGCACCGTTTTCGATGCTCACCTTGACCCCGCCAGGGATCTCAATTGGTTGACGTCCAATACGCGACATTGTTCCCTACCAAACCGAGCAGAGGAGCTCTCCCCCAACGCGCCGTTGTCGAGCTTGTCGATCCGTCAAAACGCCCGCAGGTGTCGACAAAATGGAAATGCCCAACCCTTGCCGAACCGATGGAATTTCCTCGACCCCAACATACACTCGCAGCCCGGGCTTGCTGACACGCTTGAGCCCAGTAATGACCGGTCGATTCTGGCCATCGTAGCGGAGTGTGACCAGGATCCACGGCTTGCGGTCCTTCTGGATGACCGCGAAATCCTCCACAAAGCCCTCCTGTTTCAGAATGCGGACAATGGTCTCCTTCAGTTTTGACCATGGAACCTCCACAGCCTCTTTGCGGGCTGCGCAGGCGTTTCGAATCCGGGTTAACATATCAGCGATCGGGTCTGTCATGCTCATCCGCGGCTTTCCTCACCAACTCGCTTTGATCAGGCCCGGAATCTCACCCTTTCGGGCCAGGTCCCGCAAGCAAAGGCGGCAGAGCCTAAAGCGACGATAAAACCCTCTCGGCCGCCCGCAGCGGGGGCACCGATTCCTGGCCCGCACCCGAAACTTTGGGGTACGTTCAGCCTTCACCCTGAGACACTTCCTAGCCATCGTTCTCCTTTCCCCGCACTCGCAACTAACTTCGGAACGGCATTCCTAACTCTTGGAGGAGGCTGCGTGCTTCGGCGTCTGTTCGCGCCGTGGTTCCTATGCATACAGTGAGGCCGTGGACCTTCTCGACTTTGTCCAAGTCGATCTCCGGGAAAATAATTTGCTCTCTGATTCCCAGCGAATAATTCCCACGCCCATCAAATGAACGGTCCGAAACTCCCTTAAAGTCACGAACCCGCGGAAGGGCAACGTTGACTAGCCGGTCAAGGAACTCGTACATTCGTTCGCCCCTCAGGGTTACCATGCAGCCAATCGCCATCCCCTTGCGGAGCTTAAAATTCGCAATGGCTTTGCGGGCACGTGTCGCCACGGGTTTTTGACCCGTGATCACAGCCAGTTCCTCCATCGCTGCGTCGAGGAGCTTTGCATTTTGGGTAGCCTCTCCAAGCCCCACGTTGATAACAATTTTTTCCAAGCGCGGCACTTGCAGGCGATTTTTATACCCGTGCTCCTTCATCAACTTAGGCACCACTTCCCTTTCGTAACGCTCGCGCAGTCTGGACTTCATGGGTTCTCTCACCTGTCGAGTTGTTCCTGGCAACGTTTACAAACTCGCACTGAGCCCCCTGAGGACACCCGTTTGAAGCCCACCCGGACAGGGGCATTGCACCGCTCGCACATGATCATGACATTCGAAACGTGAATGGGTGCCTCCTTCTCGACAATGCCCTGCCGCCCTTGTGCGCTACGTGCGCGGAGGTGCCTCTTCACCACGTTGAGACGCTCAACAAACACGACGGATTTCTTGGGATCACAGCGCAGGACGCGGCCTGTTTTGCCGCGCTCTTTGCCCGCGACCACCATAACAAGGTCACCTTTTTTGATCTTGGCCGCCATTGCCTGCTCGAACTCTTCTTCAGATCACCTCTGGAGCCAGAGATAAAATTTTCATGAAACGCTTCGCTCGCAGCTCTCGAGCCACGGGCCCAAAAATACGAGTGCCAATTGGCTCTCTTTGATTGTCGATCAGAACCGCGGAGTTGGTGTCGAACCTGATGTAGGACCCATCCGGCCGACCAACCTCTTTTGCGGTGCGCACCACTACGGCCTTGGCGACGTCCCCTTTCTTGACCTTACCATTGGGCACGGCCTCCTTGACGGATACAACGATAACGTCGCCCACGGTCGCATACCGCCGTCGAGTGCCACCCAGCACCTTGATGCACAGCACTTTGCGGGCACCTGAGTTATCAGCAACATCCAAAATCGTTTCGGCTTGCACCATGTTCTGCTCCCATCGCGCCCCTAGGGTTTCAAACGATTCACTGTGCGCGCTCGATGATCCGACTAACTGCCCAGCGTTTTTCGCGACTCAGCGGCCGGGTCTCCCGAATCAACACGCGATCACCGATTCGGCATTCGTTTCTCGGGTCGTGAGCCTTCACTCGTGCGCGCCGCCGAACGCGCTTTTTGTACTTGGGATGCTGAACTAAGCGTTCCACCAAGACCACGACCGTCTTGTCCATCCGGTCACTCACGACCACGCCTTCACGGGTTTTTCGGTGTCCACGCCGCGATTCCACAGTTTCCGTCACCGCACTATCTCCTGTCGTTCCCGCAAGATGGTAAGGATTCGCGCAATGTCTCGCCGGGTAGTACGCACTAGAGCCGGACTTTCGAGCCCTCCCACGCGCTTCTTTATCCGCAACGCCACCAGTCGCTCGCGAAGCTCCTGCAGTTTCGCGTGCAACTCCCCGAGAGGCATTTCCCGAATTTCCTTCGCCTTCATTGCTGCCACCTCGCTGCGCAAACCGCCTAAACCGCAGCAACCGACCTCGTGCGGAACTGTGTACCAACCGACAACTTGTGTGCGGCAAGTCGAAAAGCCTCACGAGCCACAGGTTCCGGGACCCCCTCCATTTCGAAAAGCATCCTCCCCGGCTTCACTACTGCGACCCACATTTCCGGGGAGCCCTTTCCCTTCCCCATCCGCGTTTCCGCGGGCTTTTTGGTCACCGGTTTGTCCGGAAACACGCGCACCCACACACGACCCCCACGTTTGATGTGCCGCGTAAGGGCAACCCGGGCCGCCTCCAACTCGCGCGCTGTCACCCAACCTCGCTCTGTTGCTTGCAAACCAAAGTCTCCAAATGCCAGCGTACACCCACGCCATGCCGTGCCACGACGCCGTCCACGCTGTTGCTTCCGGTACTTGGTTTTCTTCGGAGCTAGCATCTTCGCTTCCCAAAACTTTTTAAAACTAGCTGCCTAGTTCGCAGAGGCAACCCGCCCAAACATCGGGTTCTCTTCTCGCGACAACACTTCTCCGCGGAAGATCCACGCCTTGATCCCAATCACACCATAGGTTGTTTTCGCTTCCGCGAAGCCATAACTAATCCGAGCCCGTAGGGTGTGCAGAGGGACACGACCTTCCCGGTACCACTCGGTACGTGCGATCTCTGCTCCAGCTAAACGGCCAGCGCATTGAATCTTGACTCCTTGTGCCCCCATTCGCATCGCCCGACTGACGGCCTCCTTCATGGCTCGCCGGAAGGCCACTCGCCGCTGGAGCTGGAGGGCGACATTTTCTGCCACGAGCTGACCCTCCAGGTCAGGACGGCGAACTTCGTGTACATTCACGATCGGCTCTTTCTTAGTGAGCTGAAAAATGTCCTGTTTGAGCTTGTCGATTTCAGCACCCTTCTTCCCGATTACGATCCCAGGGCGCGCGGTGTGAATGTTAACGCGCAACTTATTTGCGAATCGCTCAATCTCTATTTGCGAAATGCCGGCCTGGTAAAGCTTCTCCTTGAGAAACTTTCGCAACTTGAGATCCTCGTGAAGCCATTCCGCGAACTCTTTCTTCGCGAACCAACGCGACTCCCACTGTTCAATCACTCCCAGGCGGAACCCTTTAGGATGAACCTTTTGGCCCATACGATGTTACCTCGAAACCGGCTGATCTGAGACAACGATTGTCAAATGACTCGTTCGCTTCCGAATCGGCGTGGCGCGCCCATGAGCGCGGGGCAAGAACCTTTTGAGCGTTGGCCCACCATCGACTCGGATTACCGCCACCCTCAACGAGTCGACGTCTAGTCTGGCCGATGCACTTTCCGCGTTCGCCACCGCCGACCTCAGAGCCTTCGCGATCATTCGCGCGCCACGCTTTGGCGTGAACTCCAATACCTTAAGCGCCTGCTCTACCGGCACACCCCGCACCAGGTCGGCGACTAGTCGGAGCTTGCGCGGCGATATGCGCAAGTACTTAACGACGCTGCGCGCTTCCATACCACCTCACCGCTCTTCTCTCACTTTTTTATCTCGGCCTTGCGATCTCCCGCGTGGCCGTGAAACGTCCGCGTGGGAGCGAACTCGCCAAGCTTATGGCCAACCATATTCTCTGTCACGAACACGGGAATGAATTTTCGGCCATTGTGGACCATAAAGGTGTGGCCGACCATTTCCGGGCTAATTGTAGAGCGCCTAGACCACGTACGGATGGCCTGTTTCTGTCCAGCCCGATTCAATGCTTCCACCTTCCGGAGCAAATGCTCGTCTATGAAGGGACCTTTCTTGAGCGAGCGTGCCACAACTGACTCCTTCGACGATACTGCAGGCTAAGGTTTTCTCCGTTGCACGATAAATCGGTCTGTCCGCTTGTTTCTCCGGGTTTTGTACCCCTTGGCGGGCTGCCCCCAGGGAGACTGCGGATGATTACCCTTCGAACGGCCCTCGCCACCACCGTGGGGGTGGTCCACCGGGTTCATCGCAATACCGCGAACGTGCGGGCGCCGGCCCAGCCAACGAGAGCGCCCCGCTTTCCCGATCGAGACATTCTCATGATCCAAGTTGCCGACTTGTCCCACAGTAGCTCGACAATCGATCCGAACGTACCGGAGCTCTCCGGAGGGAAGTTTCAACAGAGCACGGTCACCCTCCTTCGCCATTAGCTGGATTGCGGCACCCGCGCTCCTTCCGAGTTGTCCCCCCGCTCCTGGCTTGAGTTCCACATTGTGGACAACCGTGCCCGTTGGGATGTTCTGAAGAGGGAGGCAATTGCCAGGGCGTACATCAACCTCAGGGCCCGAAATAATCTCCTGCCCCACGGCAAGGCCAACAGGGGCCAGAATGTAACGTTTCTCGCCGTCGCGATAATGAATAAGGGCAATCCGGGCTGAGCGGTTGGGATCGTATTCGATTGCCACGACTTTACCCGGCACGCCGTCTTTGTCACGCCTAAAATCAATGATGCGGTAAAGGCGCTTGTGGCCACCCCCCCGGTGGCGAACGGTCATGCGCCCGAGAGCATTACGTCCTCCCGAACTCTTCTTCGCTTCGACCAGAGAACGCTCTGGCTCCTTGCGGGTCAGATCGGAAAAATCCAAGACCGTTTGAAATCGACGCCCGGGAGACGTCGGTTTGAAAGTTCTAACTGGCATAGTCGTTTTAACCTACATCAAAAAGCTCAATGCGATGCCCGGGAGCGAGGGTTACGTAAGCTTTCTTCCAGTTTGGCCGACGCCCCACGCCCTTACCGACGCGCCGGACTTGCCCCAAGTAATTTGCGGTACGCACGTTCACAACCTTAACCTTAAACAATCGCTCCACAGCAGAGCGTATCTCGAACTTGTTGGCTTTTGGGTGAACGGCGAACACGTACTGATTCCCGAGCTGCTGCAACAAGGTTCCTTTTTCCGTCACTAAAGCGGACCGAATGACGTCCGTTGGCTCCATCATGAGGCTAACCTCTCCTCAATTGCCCGGATCCCATTGGGCGTGGTCACCAAGGTTTTGAAACGCAACACATCGTACACGTTCAAACCGCCTACCGGCACGACTTTAGCCCACGGAAGGTTGCGACCTGCTCGCTCTATCGTCTCATCGGGCTGCGGTAGTACGATCAGCGCACTCTCTACGCCCAGCTTGGACAGATAACTGGCCAGCAGCTTTGTCTTCGGTTGCTCCAATACGATCTCTTCCACGACAACTAGACCACCGTCCTTCACTTTCGCAGAGACTGCCGATCGCAGGGCCTGGAGTCGCGCACTCCGTGGCAGTGAATAGGAATAATCCCTCGGCTTCGGTCCAAAGATCACTGCGCCGCCCACCCACAGAGGGGACCGAATGCTTCCTGCCCTGGCCCTTCCAGTACCTTTTTGCCTCCAGGGCTTTTTACCGCCTCCGCTAACCTCTCCTCGCGTTTTTGTCGAGTGTGTCCCGGCGCGCCGCTTCGCTAACTGCCAACGCACGGCACTATGCAGCAGGTGAACCCGCACGGGAGCGAAAAAAACCTCAGGCCGCACGGTCACTTCCCCTGAAGGTTGCCCACTCGGGGAAACAACCGGAAGGCTACGCGAGCTCGACACTGGCCACCTCCTGCTTTTTCACGGCGTGTCGGACGAGCACGATTCCACCATTTGGACCCGGAACTGCGCCCTTCACCAGCATCACGTCATCCTCGGGATACACCGCAATCACAGCCAGATTCTGGACGGTCACTCGTTCCGCACCGTAGTGCCCAGCCATACGCTTGCCTTTGAAAACGCGACCTGGGAACGACCGGTTACCAATAGAGCCACCGTGCCGAAAATACTCGTGAGTGCCGTGACTTCCGGGGAACCCTCCGAAGCCGTGACGCTTCATGACGCCAGCGAACCCACGCCCCTTGGAAATCCCGGTGACGTCTACGTACTGGCCAGCGGTGAACAAATCTCCCACGCGAATTTCCTGTCCCACCGCGTATTCGCGCCCCGCCCTCGGCACAAATTCGCGAAGCACCCGAAACACGCGGCCTCCCGCCTTTTCGCAGTGCGCACGGTAGGCTTTGGAAACGCGACTCGGCTTCCGAATCCCCCACCCAAGCTGGATGGCAGCATAGCCATCCGTACCTTCGGTCTTGACCTGGACCACCGTGCAAGGGCCAACCTTAAGGACCGTGACGGGGATTATGCCTCCCTTCGTGTCAAAAATCTGCGTCATCCCTATCTTCTGCCCAATTAAACCCGTCATCGTCGCCCTCGTCTCCGCGTTCCGGTCCCTCAGCTCTGCAACAGGGTCACTCACGCCTCACGCCAGCTTAATCTCAACGTCCACTCCCGCGGCCAGTTCAAGTTTTCCCAACGCGTCCATAGTCTGTTGCGTTGGATCCAGTATATCGATGAGCCGCTTATGTGTTCGGATTTCAAACTGCTCACGCGACTTCTTGTCCACATGCGGGGACCGGTTGACCGTGAAGCGCTCCGTCCGCGTGGGAAGAGGCACGGGGCCGGCCACTCGCCCGCCGGTTTGGCGCACAGTGTCCACAATCTCTTTTACCGATTGATCCAGAAGCCTGTGGTCGTAGGCCTTCAGCCTGATTCGGATCTTTTGGCTCATAACGGTCGTACCAGCCCTTACCGCTCTTCGTGCCCGCCCTCGTTATTCCATGATTTTCGTTACGACGCCGGCTCCGACAGTGCGGCCGCCCTCGCGGATCGCAAAGCGCAAACCCTCCTCCATCGCAATCGGCGTGATCAACTCCACGCTCAACCGCACATTGTCCCCAGGCATCACCATCTCCACCCCCTCCGGCAACTTCACCACCCCAGTCACATCCGTCGTGCGAAAGTAAAATTGCGGCCGATACCCATTGAAAAATGGCGTGTGCCGCCCACCCTCCTCCTTCGTCAAAATGTACACCTCCGCCTCAAACTTCGTGTGCGGCGTGATACTCCCAGGCGCCGCCAATACCTGCCCTCGCTCCACCTCCTCCCGCTTCGTCCCCCGCAACAATACCCCAATGTTGTCCCCAGCCTGCCCCTCATCCAAAATCTTGCGAAACATCTCCACACCCGTCACCACCGTCTTCTGCGTCGCACGCAAACCCACAATCTCAACCTCATCCCCAACCCGAATCCGCCCACGCTCCACTCGCCCAGTGGCCACAGTGCCCCGCCCGCTAATCGTAAACACATCCTCCACCGGCATCAAAAAGGGCTTGTCAACCTCCCGCTGCGGCTCCGGCACATACTCATCCACCGCCTCCATCAACTTCATAATCGCCTGCGCCCCAAGCTCCCCAGTGTCCCCCTCCAGCGCCTTCAACGCACTCCCACGAATCACCGGTACCTCGTCCCCAGGATACTCGTACTTCGACAATAACTCCCTCACCTCCAACTCCACCAACTCCAATAACTCCGCATCCTCCACCATATCCACCTTGTTCATAAACACCACAATCGCCGGCACACCCACCTGCCGCGCCAACAAAATGTGCTCCCGCGTCTGCGGCATCGGCCCGTCCGTCGCCGCCACCACCAAAATCGCCCCGTCCATCTGCGCTGCCCCAGTAATCATGTTCTTGATGTAGTCCGCATGCCCAGGACAGTCCACGTGCGCATAGTGCCTCTTGGCCGTCTCATACTCCACATGCGCCGTCGCTATCGTAATCCCTCGCGCCCGCTCCTCCGGCGCCTTGTCAATCTGATCAAATGGCGTAAATTGCGCCAATCCCTGCGCCGCCAACACCTTCGTTATCGCCGCCGTCAACGTCGTCTTCCCATGATCAATGTGCCCAATCGTCCCCACGTTCACATGCGGCTTCTTCCGCTCAAACTTCTGCTTCGCCATCTCGATCTCCTCTCTTCACACGAAATAACGACGCACACCCTGGCCCCTAGGCACCAACGGCCTTGGCGGTAATTTCCTCCGAGATCGCCTGCGGCACCGGTTCGTAATGCGAGAACTGCATCGTATATGTTGCACGACCCTGCGTCATCGAACGCAGGTCCGTTGCGTATCCAAACATCTCAGCCAGCGGCACGTGCGCACGAATCACCTGAGCACCACCACGGGCATCCATCCCCTGGATTCGACCGCGGCGAGAATTGAGGTCGCCGAACACGGCTCCAGCGAACTCCTCGGGCGTGACGACCTCCACGAGCATGATAGGTTCCAAAATTACGGGGTCCGCACGCTTCGCCGCTTCTTGAAAAGTAATGGACGCAGCGATCTTAAATGCCAGCTCCGAGGAGTCGACCTCGTGGTACGAGCCATCCAGCAAGGTCACCTTAATGTCCACCATTGGGTACCCAGCCAAGATGCCACGCTCGGCAGCCTCGACAACGCCTTTTTCGACCGCCGGGACATACTCCCGAGGCACGACGCCACCCTTGGTCGCGTCAACAAACTCGAACCCCTTTCCACGCCCAAGGGGCTCAACACGCAAGATTACGTGTCCGTACTGGCCGCGGCCACCCGTCTGGCGGACGTGCTTGTATTCGTACTCCGCCGTCTTTCGAACAGTCTCGCGATAGGCCACCTGTGGCTTGCCCACGTTGGCGTCGACCTTAAACTCCCGCAACAAGCGATCCACAATGATCTCAAGATGTAGTTCGCCCATGCCGGACAGGATCGTTTGCCCCGTTTCTTTGTCCGTGGACACCCTGAATGAAGGATCTTCCGTCGCTAGCTTTTGCAGCGAAATACTGAGCTTTTCCTGATCTGCCTTCGTCTTTGGCTCGATCGCAACCGAGATCACTGGCTCCGGAAACTCAATGGACTCCAGCACGATCGGTCGAGCCTCATCACAAAGGGTGTCGCCAGTCGTAGTGTCGCGCAAGCCCACGGCTGCGGCAATCTCGCCCGCGTACACTTCCTTGATTTCCTCACGCTTATTCGCGTGCATTTTGAGGAGTCGGCCAATGCGCTCCTTCTTGCCCTTGGTCGAGTTAAAGACATACGAGCCAGATTCGACCCTGCCCGAGTATACCCGAAAAAACGTCAACGACCCCACAAACGGGTCAGTCATGATCTTGAATGCCAGCGCCGCAAATGGCTCATCATCGGAAGCCCGCCGCACCTCCACTTCACCGGTAATCGGATTCACGCCCTCCACGGGAGGAATGTCCACCGGCGAAGGCAAATAATCCACGACGGCATCCAGCAGCGGCTGCACACCCTTGTTCTTGAACGCCGAGCCACACAACACAGGCACGACCCGCATCGAAAGCGTCCCCACCCGCAAAGCCTTTTTGATGTCGTCCTCGGAAATTGCCTCGCCACCGAGGTATTTCTCCATCACGACCTCGCTACAGTCCGCAGCCGCTTCCAGGACAGCCTCGCGAGCCTCTTCAGCTTGAGCGCGCAAGTCCCCGGGGATGTCTTCGCTGTGATAGCGTGCCCCGAGACTTTCGTCGTCCCAAACGATCGCCCGCATGCCAATTAAGTCGATGACGCCACGAAAGGCTTCTTCCACCCCCAGAGGGAGCTGTATTGGCACCGCGTTTGCGCCTAACCGCTCGCGAATCTGACGGACCACCTCGCCAAAGTTAGCACCTACCCGGTCCATCTTGTTCACAAACGCAATTCGGGGAACACGATGCTTGTCTGCCTGTCGCCAGACAGTTTCCGACTGGGGCTCCACCCCACCAACGCCACAAAACACGGCCACTGCACCATCAAGGACCCGAAGAGAACGCTCAACCTCGATCGTGAAGTCCACGTGCCCGGGCGTATCGATGATATTGATCCTATGGTCCCGCCAGAAACACGTCGTAGCCGCCGAGGTAATGGTGATCCCACGCTCTTGCTCCTGGACCATCCAGTCCATGGTGGCCGTGCCTTCATGCACTTCGCCGATCTTGTACGTCATGCCCGTGTAGTACAAGATCCGCTCAGTCGTTGTTGTTTTCCCGGCATCAATATGTGCCATGATGCCGATGTTCCGTGTTTTCTCCAAAGAAATCTTACGAGCCATAGGTAAACCAGCAACAATCCCGAAAACTCAACGTCGCCTCTGCCTGGGGACACATGCCCCCCCCTCAAAGCGATCCTTACCAGCGGTAGTGGGCAAAGGCCTTGTTTGCCTCCGCCATTCGATGAGTCTCCTCTCTCTTCTTGACGGCACCCCCGCGGTTATTTGCCGCTTCAATGAGCTCTGCCGCCAAGCGCTCTTCCATTGACTTCTCGCTCCGAAGGCGCGCCTGCTGGACCAGCCACCGCATCCCAAGAGAGACTCTCCGCACCGGGCGCACCTCCACCGGCACCTGGTATGTCGCCCCGCCCACGCGCCGCGAACGCACCTCCAGCACCGGCTTAACATTCTCCAAAGCCCTTCGGAAGGTTACGAGGGGGTCTTCCTTGGTGCGCGACTGGATCAACTCGAATGCACCGTAAAGAATCCGTTCCGCCAAGCTTTTCTTTCCCCTCATCATCAACATGTTGATGAACTTGCTCACCGTTTGATCGTGGTACTTGGGGTCCGGAAGAACCTCACGATGGCGAACCTCTCCTTTACGAGGCATAGCTTACCCACTCCCTGTAAAGTGCTCTACTTGGGCTTCTTCGTTCCGTACTTCGAGCGACCCTTTCGGCGATCCTGCACCCCAACCGCATCCAGAGTTCCCCGGATGATGTGATAACGCACCCCTGGAAGATCCTTTACGCGCCCCCCGCGGATCAATACGACAGAATGCTCTTGCAGATTGTGTCCAATGCCTGGAATGTAGGCTGTAACCTCAACGCCGTTGGTCAAACGCACGCGGGCAACCTTACGCAAAGCAGAATTGGGTTTCTTCGGTGTCTGGGTGTACACGCGAGTACACACACCTCGCTTTTGCGGGCAGCCCTGGAGGGCCGGCGCCGTCGTTCGCCGTCTTTGGACAACTCGCGCTCTTTTCACAAGCTGATTAATGGTCGGCATGGTTCACCTCACGTGGGGGCTACTTCGTAAGCCACCGAACGGGAAACGGCCTTTTTAAGAGAACGGCCGCTACGTGTCAAGCAGTTGCTGCTTCAGAAGGCGACGGTTCCTGCTGTTCCGTAGCTTCTGCCGGAGCTCCGTCTATCAGCATTTCCATCTGCCGGTACTGCGCCACTCCAGTGCCTGCAGGGATCAGCCGCCCCATAATGACGTTTTCCTTCAAGCCGACCAAGTGATCCACCTTGCCATTGATCGCGGCCTCGGTCAGTACCTTTGTCGTTTCCTGGAAAGACGCCGCAGAAATAAAGCTTTCTGTCGACAGGCTAGCTTTCGTAATTCCCAGGAGCAGAGGTTCGCAAGTGGCAGGTTGGCCACCGGCCCGCTTAACGCGCTGGTTTTCCTCGTCAAAGCGCCATTTTTCCACCTGATCACCCACCAAGAAATCTGTGTCCCCCACGTCTCGCACCTTCACGCGGCGCAACATTTGGCGAACAATCACCTCGATGTGCTTATCGTTGATCCGAACCCCCTGCAGGCGGTAAATTTCTTGGATTTCGTCCACCAAGTACTTTGCCAGGGCCTTCAAGCCTAAGATCGTCAAAATGTCGTGGGGATTTGGGGACCCATCCATGAGCGGCTCACCTGCCCGCACGCGATCCCCTTCATGGACGCTGATGTGCTTCCCTTTAGGGATCAAGTACTCTCGAGGTTCACCGACGTCCGGGGTAACAATCACCTTTCGCTTCCCTTTGGTGTCTTTACCGAAGGAGACGATGCCGTCGATTTCACTGATCACCGCCTGTTCCTTGGGCTTGCGTGCTTCGAACAGCTCGGCAACACGGGGTAAGCCACCCGTTATGTCCTTGGTCTTGGTCGTCTCCCGTGGGATTTTTGCGATGACATCGCCCGCCGAAACGTATTGCCCCTCGGTAACAGCAATATGTGCTCCAACGGGCAACAGGTAAACACGACGAGATTCCAACGAAAGGTCCTTCGGCTGGTGCGTCGGATCCTCCAAAACCAAGATTCGCGGCTGCCTATCGAGGTCCTTGAAATCCACGATGATCTTCATCGCCATACCAGTACGCTCATCGACGCGCTCCTCCATCGTATGGCCGTCGATAATATCGGCAAACACCACGTAGCCCGATGTCTCGGTTAACATCGGTGTGGTGTACGGGTCCCACTCAGCGACCAAATCGCCGGCTTGCACGCGATCTCCGTCGCGCTTCTTGAGCCTCGCCCCATATACGAGCGGATACCGTTCTCTTTCGCGCTCCTTTCCATCCGGCCCGACCTCGACGACCAACACCTCGCCGTTGCGGTTCATAACGACCAGGTCACCGTCGCGATTCACCACCGTTTGCACGCCCACCAATCGCAAGATTCCGTTCGTGCGCACCTCCAACGTTGTCTGTTCTGCACGACGACTAGCAGCCCCTCCGATGTGGAACGTACGCATCGTCAACTGGGTACCCGGCTCTCCGATCGACTGAGCAGCAATGACACCAATTGCTTCTCCCAAGTTCACCATCTGCCCGCGAGCCAAATCCCGGCCGTAACACAGCACACAAACACCTCGCCTGGACTGACACGTTAGCACCGATCGGATCTTGATCCGTTCCAAGCCGGACCGCTCCAGCTTGCCGACTACTTCTTCGGTGATTTCCTGATTTGCCCGTACAAGCACCTCACCAGTGTACCGATCGCGCACATCCTCCAGGGCTACCCGACCCAACACTCGATCCCCCAGCCCCTCGATGATCTCTCCTCCTTCCACCAAAGGCGTCATCTCGATGCCGTCGAGCGTGCCACAATCGTATTCTGTGATGATCGAATCCTGGGCCACGTCGACCAAACGGCGGGTCAAGTACCCAGAGTTCGCTGTCTTTAACGCGGTATCCGCCAAACCCTTACGCGCTCCATGCGTGGAGATAAAATATTGAAGAACGGTGAGCCCCTCTCGAAAATTCGCGGTAATCGGGGTTTCGATGATTTCCCCGGAAGGTTTCGCCATCAGTCCCCGCATACCCGCGAGCTGTCGGATTTGCTGGGCGCCACCGCGAGCCCCGGAGTCAGCCATCATAAAAATCGGGTTGAAGCTCGTGACCGTCTGCTTCCGCCCATCTGGCATAATGATGGTCTCCGACTGCAGCTCCGCCATCATTTCGGCACCGACTTTGTCCGTCACCTCCGCCCAAATATCGACGACCTTGTTGTACCGTTCGCCTTGAGTGATGAAGCCCCCGTTGTACTGCTCCTCGATTTTCCGCACCTCTTTGTACGCCTCTTCAAGCAGCTTCTGCTTGTTTGCGGGTATCACCATGTCCTTGATCGAGATGGATATCCCCGCCTTGGTGGCATACTCATAGCCGAGGTCTTTTAGTCTGTCGGCAAAAATTACCGTGGCCTTGTTACCAGCATACCGGTAAGCGATGTCGATGAGCTCGGCCAACTCCTTCTTCTTCATGACTCGGTTGACTTCACGGAACGGAATCTGTGGAGGCGCCACCTCGTACAGAAGGACCCGCCCCACGGTGGTCTGTACCATTTCTCCGTCAATCCGGACGCTCACCGGCGCCTGGACATCGACCTCCCCTTGATCGTATGCCACACGCACCTCACCGACGCTTGCAAAACGGCGCCCAGCTCCCTTGGCATTTACCCGCTCACGGGTCATCCAGTAAAGCCCGAGTACGATATCTTGAGACGGAACAATGATCGGTTTTCCGTGAGCCGGTGAAAGAATGTTGTTCGTCGACATCATCAACACGCGCGATTCCACCTGCGCTTCGACCGATAGCGGCACATGAACCGCCATTTGGTCCCCGTCAAAGTCCGCGTTGTACGCTGCACAAACTAGCGGGTGGAGCTGAATTGCCTTCCCCTCGATCAAAACCGGCTCAAATGCCTGGATGCCCAAACGGTGAAGCGTCGGTGCACGATTCAAGAGTATCGGGTGCTCGCGGATGACCTCGTCCAGGATATCCCAGACCTCATCCTTCTCCTTCTCCACCAGTTTCTTCGCGCTCTTGATCGTCGTCGCCAAGCCCCGCTCTTCGAGCTTGTTGTAAATGAAAGGCTTAAACAGCTCCAACGCCATTATTTTCGGCAAGCCGCATTGGTGCAGACGCAGCTCCGGTCCTACGACAATGACGGACCGACCCGAGTAATCCACCCGCTTCCCCAAGAGATTTTGACGGAACCGTCCGGTTTTCCCTTTGAGCATATCGGACAGCGACTTAAGGGGCCGTTTATTTGCACCAGTGATCGCCCGACCACGTCGCCCATTGTCGAAGAGCGCATCCACAGCCTCCTGGAGCATGCGCTTCTCGTTCCGCACAATAATGTCCGGCGCATTCAGTTCGATCAGGCGCTTTAAGCGGTTATTGCGATTAATCACCCTGCGGTAGAGGTCATTGAGGTCGGACGTGGCAAAACGGCCTCCGTCGAGAGGGACCAAAGGACGGAGATCTGGCGGAATGACTGGAATGACCTCCAAGATCATCCATTCAGGACGATTACCGGAGTGCCGGAATGCATTGATGACTTTGAGCCTCTTAGCAATCTTCTTCCGGCGAGCCTCGCTCCCGACCTGGCGCATTTCTTCCCGCAGTCGAGTCGCCTCCTCTTCCAAGTCCAACTGGCACAAGAGCGTTCGGATCGCCTCTGCCCCCATTTCGGCCTTGAAGCCGTCGCCAAACTTGTCCCTCGCCTCGCGATACCGCTTTTCGCTCAACAGCTCCTTGTACTGCAGAGGCGTATCTCCTGGATCCGTAACGACGTACGACTCGAAATAAAGGACCTTTTCGAGATCCTTGAGAGTCATGTCCAAAAGCGTCCCGATCCGGCTGGGGAGGCTCTTCAAAAACCAAATATGCGCCACGGGCGTAGCCAACTCGATGTGCCCCATCCGTTCCCGGCGCACCTTCGATTGAATGACCTCCACCCCGCACTTCTCGCACACAACGCCCCTATGGCGCATCCGCTTGTACTTGCCGCAGTTGCACTCGTAGTCTTTCGTTGGCCCGAAAATCTTGGCGCAAAACAGGCCGTCCCGCTCAGGCTTGAACGTACGGTAATTGATGGTTTCAGGTTTTTTTACCTCGCCATGCGACCAAGACCGGATCTTGTCCGGCGAAGCAATTCCGATCCGGATGGCGTTGAAGTTCAGAGGGTTTTTGGGTTTCTCGTAAAGCGAAAACAAATCGTCCATTTACAGTCCTCCCGGTTACTCGCGAGCCACCTTTTGGGCAGGATCCGGCCCCTCAATGAGCTCTACGTCGAGGGCCAAGCTTTGCAGTTCTTTCACCATAACGTTGAAGGACTCCGGCAACCCTGGCTCTAACACGTTTTCTCCCTTTACGATCGCCTCGTACATCCTAGTTCGCCCAGCCACGTCATCCGACTTGACGGTCAGCATCTCCTGAAGTGTGTACGCTGCTCCGTACGCCTCCAAAGCCCAAACCTCCATCTCGCCGAGGCGCTGCCCACCGAACTGAGCTTTGCCCCCGAGTGGCTGCTGGGTCACCAGAGAGTACGGACCCGTGGACCGCGCGTGAATCTTGTCATCCACTAAGTGATGCAATTTCATCATGTACATCACGCCGACGGTGACTGGATGCGCAAAGGGCTCCCCCGTACGACCGTCGTACAACGTTGCTTGTCCGCTGTCGGGAAGACCAGCCTTGCGCAAGAGCTCAAAGATTTCCGATTCTGGCACGCCGTCAAAGACCGGAGAGGCCACATGAACTCCGACCACCGACTTCCGCGCCAAACGGATGACATCCGAATCCTTTAGGGAATCCACCAATGGCGCAACCTCTTTGCCGAACAGCTCCTTCAGCTTTGCCCGCACGGGAC
Source organism: Candidatus Binatia bacterium (assembly GCA_026004215.1). GTDB lineage: Bacteria > Desulfobacterota > Binatia > HRBIN30 > HRBIN30 > HRBIN30. Next base: position 147,480 of record BPIR01000001.1, on the reverse strand, counting down.
CGGCGTCACCGTTAGCCTTCGAGAGCACTTCGCCCAACTGAAGCCCCAGTGTACGCACCGCCCAGCCCAAGTGCGTTTCGAGGATCTGTCCAACGTTCATTCTCGACGGGACCCCCAGAGGATTCAGGACGATATCCACTGGCGTCCCATCTGCCAGATAAGGCATGTCTTCCTCCGGCAGGATTCGGGACAGCACGCCTTTGTTTCCGTGCCGGCCGGCCATTTTGTCCCCGACCTGCAGACGCCTCTTCATGGCCACGAAAACCTTGACCATCTTGATCACCCCGGGGGGCAGCTCATCTCCGGCTTTCAGACGGTCGATGCGTTCCTGGATGGCGGTCTTGATCAAGGAAAGTTGCTCTTGGACGCCCTCCGCGAGTGCTTCGACCTCCTTTTCAATCCTTTCATCCCCAACACGGATTTCACTCCACAATCCTACGGGAATGTGTTCCAAATCTTCGGCTTGGATTTCGTGGCCCTTCGGCAGAAGCACCTTCCGCTCGCTATCGCTCAGCCGCGCCGCCGTCACGCGGCCCACTAGCAGCTTGCGGAGCTTTTTCAGTGCGGTCTCACGGACAATGCGCTGTTCCTCTTCTTGGTCCTTCTTGAGCCGAGCAATTTCGCTCTCCTCGATTTGTCGACTCCGTTCATCCCGAGCAACCCCCTTCCGGGAGAAAACCCGGGCGTTGATCACAATGCCCTCCACGCCGGGAGGAACTCGCTGCGATGTGTCACGAACCTCCCCTGCCTTCTCGCCAAAGATGGCCCGAAGGAGTTTCTCTTCCGGGGATAGTTGTGTCTCACCCTTCGGGGTAATCTTTCCAACGAGGATCGAACCCGGCTTTACCTCGGCACCGATACGAACGATGCCACTTTCATCGAGGTCCTTTAACGCCTCGTCGCCCACATTTGGGATGTCCCGCGTGATTTCTTCCGGACCCAACTTTGTGTCCCGTGCCACGCACTCGAATTCTTCAATGTGTACGGAGGTGAAGTAATCGGCCTTCACGAGGCGTTCGCTGACCAAGATCGAGTCCTCAAAGTTGTAACCACCCCACGGCATGAACGCGACCAACACGTTGCGGCCGAGTGCAAGCTCACCAAGGTCTGTGGAGGGCCCGTCGGCGATTACGTCTCCCGCCTCCACGTGATCACCGGGCTGGACAATCGGCTTCTGGTTAATGCAAGTGCTTTGGTTAGAACGTTGGTATTTAATCAGATTGTAAATGTCGACACCCGGATCTCGCGTCGCGTCTTGAACCTTATCCGCTCGAATCACGATCCGCGTTGCATCCACGCTTTCGACGACCCCGGAACGCCGAGCAACAACCGTGACCCCTGAGTCACGCGCGACGATCTGCTCCATGCCGGTACCCACGAGCGGGGCGTCCGTACGTAAGAGCGGTACGGCTTGCCGCTGCATGTTGGACCCCATTAGAGCGCGGTTTGCGTCGTCATTCTCGAGGAACGGAATCAAGGACGCTGCCACACTGACCAACTGATTTGGCGACACATCCATGAACTTGACTTGATCCCGGGGCACCGACGTGAACTCGCCACGATATCGTACCGAGACCATGTCAGACACAAATTGTCCCTTTGCATCGACCGGCGCGTTGGCTTGCGCGATCGGGTAATCCTCCTCCTCCAGTGCGGACAGATAGCGCACGCGATCCGTGACCCGGCCGTTTTCCACCTCGCGGTACGGCGTTTCTAAAAAGCCGAACTCGTTTACCCGGGCATACGTCGAGAGCGATGCAATCAAACCAATGTTCGGTCCCTCGGGTGTCTCAATCGGGCAAACGCGACCATAGTGTGTCGGATGAACATCCCGCACCTCAAAACCTGCCCGCTCCCGCGTCAGTCCGCCAGGACCCAAAGCAGACAGCCGGCGCTTGTGAGTGACCTCGGACAGTGGGTTTGTTTGATCCATGAATTGCGAAAGCTGGCTGGAGCCAAAAAACTCTTTTACCGCGGCAGACACAGGCTTGTAGTTCACCAAATCCTGCGGCATCAGAGTCTCCAGGTCCTGAAGCCCCATCCGCTCCTTGACTGCGCGTTCCATGCGCACCAGCCCCAAGCGGAACTGGTTCTCTACCAACTCCCCAACCGCGCGGACCCTCCGATTGCCCAAATGGTCGATGTCATCAATGGTTCCGTTGCCATTGCGCAGCTCAATCAGGTACCGGACCACCTCGAGGATATCCTCTCGCCGGAGCGTTCCCTGATCCAGCGGAGGTGGCGGATTGAGTTTCAGTTTGTGATTTAACTTCAGTCGTCCGACTCGCGAGAGATCGTAGCGGTCGGGGTTGAAAAACAAATTGTGGAAGTACTGCGTAGCGGACTCAATGCTTGGAACGTCGCCGGGACGCAAGCGCTTGTATATTTCTAGGACCGCGTCCTGCGGTGACTTTACTCCGTCTGCCAAAAGCGTATTTCGAAGCGCGGGGCCAATGTGTTGCTCGTCTAAATAAAGGACCTCGAACGAGGTGATCCCTTTTTGACGGAACTCCTCCAACTTTTCCAAGGTCACTTCGCGATTACATTCTAGCAACACTTCACCCGTGGCCGGGTCGACTACATCGCGGGCAACGACCCTCCCCAACACCTCTTCTTGAGAGACCGGTATCTCTACAACACCACGGGCCTTGAGCTGTTGGATCGCCGAATCCGTAACTCTTTTCCCCTCACGAACGATGATCTCTTGATTCGGTCCCTTGAGGTCGCGTGGCGCCTTTGCTCCGCGCAAGATATCGTAATTAAGCCGTTTGGAAAGCCGCTTCCCTTCCAGGACGATGGTCTCCGACTTGTAGAAGTAATTGAGGATATCCTCGGCGCTCATCCCTAGGGCCCGCAACAGCACGGTCGCGTGGAACTTGCGCCGACGGTCAATGCGAACGTACAAGATATCCTTCGGGTCGAACTCGAAATCTAGCCAGGAGCCGCGATAGGGAATGACACGTGCAGAAAATAAGAGCTTGCCGCTCGAATGAGTTTTGCCCTTGTCGTGATCGAAAAACACCCCTGGCGACCTGTGCAGTTGGCTAACGATAACCCGCTCCGTGCCGTTCACCATGAACGTACCGTTGGGGGTCATCAATGGCAGCTCTCCGAAATAAACCTCTTGTTCCTTGACGTTTTTGACTTCTCGATGACCACCGTCACCGCCCGCATCTTGGTAGAGGATCAGTTGCACTCGGATTTTCAGGGGTGCCGCATAGGTCATACCCCGGTCGTGGCATTCCTCCACCGTGTATTTGGGATCCCCTAGCGTGAAACTAACAAACTCCAACTGGGCGGTCTTGTTGTAGTCCCAAATGGGGAATACAGAGCGGAAAACCTCCTCAAGCCCCGATCCCGACTTCGCACCGGGCGCTGCGTCACGCCGCAGAAATTCGCCGTACGACTTTCGCTGGATTTCAATGAGGTTCGGTATTTCGATTACCTTCTTGATTCTGCCAAAATTCCGGCGAAAACGCTTGTTGCTTGCGAGCTTAATAGCCATTTGCACTCCTCTGCACGGGGCTTAACGTTTCTGGTGCGACCCCCAAAACACCTCGAGTCGAGAGGATCACCGGAGCACTATTTTAGCTCTACCACGCCGCCCGCCTCTTCGATCTTTTTCTTTATCTCCTCCGCCTGAGCCTTAGGAACTCCCTCCTTGATGACCTTCGGAGCTCCATCGACAAGGTCTTTCGCTTCCTTGAGGCCCAAACCGGTGAGTTCTCGAATCACCTTAATGACCTGAATTTTCTTGTCTCCCGCCGATTGCAAGACGACGGAGAATTCTTCCGGCTCCGCCGCCGGAGCTGCTCCGGTCGCCGGTGCGCCCCCTGGCATGGGCATCGCCGCCATGACCGGCGCCGCCGCGCTAACGCCCAGCTCTTCCTCCAGCTCTTTCACCAGAGCGGCGGCATCCAACAACGTCATATTCTTGATGAAGTCCTTGACTTGCTCTCGAGTCACTTGCGACATTTTCCAAAACCTCCTTGCGCGATTTTCATTCCAGCACGTAACAATTTGCAGGCCCCGATGGGCCACTAGCACCAGATTAGCCAGCCGAGCTTTCCAATTGCTCTCGCCGTCGTTCCAGCAACCTTACCAAGCGTGCCCCAGGCTCCTGCAAAAGGCGCAACAACTGTGCGGCTGGCGCCTGCAAGAGCCCGAGCAGCGACGCCACCAGCACCTCCCGCGGCGGCAAGGACGCGAGCTCTTTCACCTCCGAGGCCCCGAGTGCACGCCCCTGGAGCACAGCTCCCTTAATGACAACCCTTTCTCCTGCTTCGCTCGAGAACTCAACCAGCGCCTTTGCCACTGCCACGGGGTCTCGGTAACCCAGCACCAACGCTGTCGGCCCCGACAGCACGCCCTCTAAATCGCGGTAGCCCGACTCGCGCGCGGCGATCCTCGCCAAGGTGTTTTTGGCGACTTTCAATTCTCCGCCCGCCTGACGAATCGCCTTTCGCAAGCGAAAAGTCTGGCCGCTATCCAAGCCAAAAGCTTGCGCAACAATCACCACGCACGCTTGGCCCAGTTTGTCCCTTAGCCCTGCAACAACCTCTGCCTTATTTTGCCGTCTCACTTTTGTGACTCCAATTCCGTCATGCCGCTAACGCTCGGACCACGGCAGGATCTACTTTCACTCCCGGGCCCATTGTCGCGGATATAGCGATACTCTGGATGTACGTTCCCTTGGCTGAGGCCGGCTTTGCACGCAGTAAACTCGCCAAAACAGCTAATGCATTTTCGCGAAGCTTCTCCAGGCCGAACGACTTTTTGCCAATCGGGACATGCACAATGCCCGCCTTATCCACCCGGTACTCTACCTTCCCCGCCTTCAATTCGGAGACAGCTTTTCCCACCTCGAACGTGACCGTACCCGCCTTAGGGTTGGGCATGAGGCCTCGGGGCCCAAGAATCTTCGCGATCCGCCCCACGACCGACATCATATCCGGCGTCGCAACTACCCGATCAAAATCCAGCCACCCTTCAGCAATGCGCTTTGCCAGCTCTTCCCCGCCGACGTAGTCTGCTCCAGCATCCTTGGCCTCCCGCTCCTTCTCCCCTTTCGCAAACACAAGCACTCGAACCGGCTTACCGGTCCCATGAGGGAGCAAGACCGTACCTCTCACATTCTGGTCCGCCTGACGAGGATCCACCCCGAGGCGAACTGCCATTTCAATGGTCTCATCGAATTTGGCGTTGGCAGTCTCCAATGCCAGGTTAAGAGCCTCGTCCAGGTCATACCGGCGCAAGCGGTCGACCTTCGCAGCAATCTCGCGGTAACGCTTACTGACTTTGGACATGCATCACCCTCAACTTAGTCCACGACCTCGATGCCCATACTCCGTGCCGTACCCTCAATCGTTCGTATCGCCGCGTCCAAAGAAAACGCGGTCAGGTCTGGCATCTTCATTTCGGCGATCTCCCGCACTTGCGCCTTAGTGACTCGCCCGACCTTACGCTTGTTTGGCTCGGGAGATCCTTTCTCCACCCCTGCTGCTCGCTTGAGCAAGATCGATGCCGGCGGGGTCTTAGTGACAAAGGTAAAGGACCGGTCTGCGTAAACAGTGATTACCACAGGAATGATTAGCCCCTGCTGATGCTGAGTTTGGGCATTAAAGGCCTTGCAGAACTCCATGATATTTACGCCGCGTTGGCCTAAAGCCGGGCCGACTGGCGGACTTGGGGTTGCCTGACCCGCCGGTATTTGCAGCTTGATTTGACCGATCACCTTTTTCACTGCTCCACCCCTTCTCTGTGCAACCGCAGGATTGACACTTAAGCCTTCTCCACTTGCCCAAAATCCAGTTCAACGGGAGTCGATCGACCAAACATGTTGACCAACACCCTAAGCTTTCCCTTGTCCAACTTGACCTCTTCCACCGTACCCGTGAAGTCTTGAAAAGGACCGTCCTTCACCTTTACCGTATCTCCGACCTGGAACTGGACTTTCGGCCGTGGACGGGCCGCCCCCTCACGCATCTGCGCTGCAATTTCTTGCACCTCTTCCGGGCGCAACGGGGGAGGATTACGTCCACTCTCGTCGCCTCCAACAAATCCGATTATCTTAGGTGTCGCGCGGACCAGTTGCCAGTTCTCATCATTCATTTCCATTTCGACCAAAATATACCCCGGGAAAAACTTGCGTGCTGAGGTCTTCTTCCGACCTTTCACAAGTTCCACCACCCTCTCTTGGGGAACAAGGATATCACCAAAGTCGGCAATCTTGCCTAAAGAGCGAATCCTCTCTTCCAACGCCGCCTTGGCCTTATGCTCTTGCCCAGAGTAAGTCTGGACCGCATACCACTGCTTTGCCATAGTCTCACTGTAGGACAGCTTGAATCAGCGCTGAGATGGCTAGGTCCACCGCGCCCAAGTAGATCGCCATTATGAGGGATATGGTGATCACGACGACCGTCGCGGCGTATGTTTCCCTGCGGCTTGGCCAATGTACCTTTGCCAACTCAGCCTGCACCTCAGAAAGAAACGTGACTACCCTCGATAGGCCCTCACGGAGCCTCGCAATCATTTGTCGAACTACCCTCTTTCGTACAGTCGATTTGTTGCAACGAACCTCACGCAAGCCACGCGGGTCAGGCAGGATTCGAACCTGCAACCCCCGGATTTGGAGTCCGGTGCTCTGCCAATTCGAGCTACTGACCCCCAAAAGGGAAGAAGAGCTTCGCTAGATCTTGGCCTCCCTGTGCACCGTATGCCCACGGCAAAAACGGCAAAACTTTTTCAGTGCGAGCTTTTCCGTCATGGTCTTTTTGTTCTTCGTCGTCGTATAGTTTTTGCGCTTACACTGCTCGCATTGCAGGGAAATCAGCTCACGCATCGTTAGCCCTACCTAGATCCGTACTCATTCCATGATTTTCGTTACGACGCCGGCTCCGACAGTGCGGCCGCCCTCGCGGATCGCAAAGCGCAAACCCTCCTCCATCGCAATCGGCGTGATCAACTCCACGCTCAACCGCACATTGTCCCCAGGCATCACCATCTCCACCCCCTCCGGCAACTTCACCACCCCAGTCACATCCGTCGTGCGAAAGTAAAATTGCGGCCGATACCCATTGAAAAATGGCGTGTGCCGCCCACCCTCCTCCTTCGTCAAAATGTACACCTCCGCCTCAAACTTCGTGTGCGGCGTGATACTCCCAGGCGCCGCCAATACCTGCCCTCGCTCCACCTCCTCCCGCTTCGTCCCCCGCAACAATACCCCAATGTTGTCCCCAGCCTGCCCCTCATCCAAAATCTTGCGAAACATCTCCACACCCGTCACCACCGTCTTCTGCGTCGCACGCAAACCCACAATCTCAACCTCATCCCCAACCCGAATCCGCCCACGCTCCACTCGCCCAGTGGCCACAGTGCCCCGCCCGCTAATCGTAAACACATCCTCCACCGGCATCAAAAAGGGCTTGTCAACCTCCCGCTGCGGCTCCGGCACATACTCATCCACCGCCTCCATCAACTTCATAATCGCCTGCGCCCCAAGCTCCCCAGTGTCCCCCTCCAGCGCCTTCAACGCACTCCCACGAATCACCGGTACCTCGTCCCCAGGATACTCGTACTTCGACAATAACTCCCTCACCTCCAACTCCACCAACTCCAATAACTCCGCATCCTCCACCATATCCACCTTGTTCATAAACACCACAATCGCCGGCACACCCACCTGCCGCGCCAACAAAATGTGCTCCCGCGTCTGCGGCATCGGCCCGTCCGTCGCCGCCACCACCAAAATCGCCCCGTCCATCTGCGCTGCCCCAGTAATCATGTTCTTGATGTAATCCGCATGCCCAGGACAGTCCACGTGCGCATAGTGCCTCTTGGCCGTCTCATACTCCACATGCGCCGTCGCTATCGTAATCCCTCGCGCCCGCTCCTCCGGCGCCTTGTCAATCTGATCAAATGGCGTAAATTGCGCCAATCCCTGCGCCGCCAACACCTTCGTTATCGCCGCCGTCAACGTCGTCTTCCCATGATCAATGTGCCCAATCGTCCCCACGTTCACATGCGGCTTCTTCCGCTCAAACTTCTGCTTCGCCATCTCGATCTCCTTGCTGCCTACTTCGATATGTCATGAATGACTCGACAAAGGTCAAATGCCAGCTGTTCCCCCAGCCGCGGCGACGGAAGCCCAGGAGCGGAATCGAACCGCCGACCTCCTCCTTACCAAGGAGGTGCTCTAACCGACTGAGCTACCTGGGCCGGCGCCCTTCAGTCAATCGCTAAGACAAAACAATCATTTGCAACCCGCCACCGCCTTACGTGATGCCCAGCCCAAAAGAGCGGGAAACGGGATTCGAACCCGCGACCCTCAGCTTGGAAGGCTGATGCTCTGCCAACTGAGCTACTCCCGCTAACTGTCATTACCGCAGCTGAACCCATCTCACGACTACGAATGGCGCTCCCAGATCGTCACGCTGTTTAGCATGGAGAGGGGAGGATTCGAACCTCCGAAGGCTGACGCCGGCAGATTTACAGTCTGCTCCCTTTGGCCACTCGGGTACCTCTCCGTAGCCATAAAAGAGCCGATGGCCAGACTCGAACTGGCAACCTACTGATTACAAGTCAGTTGCTCTTCCAGTTGAGCTACATCGGCCTCCTTTCTTGCTTGTCGTACTGCTGGCAACGCTCATCACGAATCCGCATCTCGCAGGCACTTACGCCGGTGGTTGTCACGCCCCATTTCGAATAAAATGCAAAGAAGCCTGTCTACCCGACGCGGTTTATCCTGTCAAGGCTCCGACACGGTCCTTGAACCACCAGAAACAGGCGATGCTCGTCGCAACGGATACATTTAACGACTCCACTCGGGGGTCCGTGGGGATCACAACCAGTTCATCGACGTTCTCTCGCACAAGACGAGACAAGCCTTGTTCGCCTCCCACCACAAGGGCTAACCGGTCTGGAAGCATTGTCTTAAAGATCGAGTTCGCACAGTGGACATCCAGCCCGACAATCCAGTACCCAGCTTGCCTGATTTCGAGCAAGGCTCGCCGTAAATTCACGACACGGGCAACTTGGAGGTAAGCGCACGCTCCTGCAGCAGTCGCCTCTACGACCGGAGTCACTGACGCAGCTCTGTCTTTCGGGATAATCAACCCCGTTACCCCCGCAGCTGCGGCGCTCCGCGCGACCGCGCCCAGGTTGCGCGGGTCCTGGACGTGGTCCAACACAACCAGCAGAGACGGCCCGAACCGCCGAAACAAGTCCGAGAGCGAACGATAAGGGAACGGCGTTACTCGCGCGCGCCAGCCTGCCTCAACAAACTCGGAGTCTCCTCGCGCGACACTCAGATCAACGTGTTTTACGGCAACACCGCATCTTCGCGCAAGCTCATAGGCCGTGTTTTCCCTGGCGGTCCCCCCTTTTTTAACCACCTGGATCTCCAGGATGCGGGACGGATCGACCTTTAACCACGCTTCCACGGCATGCCGCGAATACAGCCAACACGCGCCTTTCGGGCTAATGTTCCCTTCTGGCCGGCGCCCAGCTAATTGAGAAAACTCGTGGCGATCTTTCACCGATACATCTTCCTGGAACTCCTCAGGCCCACCGTTGCTAGCATCCTCACCCTCGGTGGAATCTTGCTCGTATCGCGACTCGTAAAAATTATTGGCTTGTTGATTAACCGGGGGCTGGCGACTTCTGAAATGTTGTCACTCGTAGGCCTCTTCGCACCGTCTTTCCTCGAGTTTGCCCTCCCGATGGGGGTTTTGCTCGGCACGTTCCTAACACTCAGCCGCCTCACGATTGACGGGGAACTATTGGGTGCACAGGCTTGCGGCCTAGGACCCTTTGCCTTTTTGAGGCCGGTACTCTGGATCGCGGGGATCGCTGCAATTTGTACTGGCGTCGTTTCGTTTCTGCTCCGTCCAGCCAGCCGCGAAACCGTTGTACATTTCCTCGAAAACCTATCGCTTCGGCGGGCGAGCGCTGCGTTCGAGGAACAAGTGTTTTTCGATCGAATCCCAGGCATCATCATTTACATTAATAAGATTATGGACCGCGGCCAAGCACTCGAGGGCATATTCGTGGCGGACACCCGCGGCGGCCAGCGAAACGCCACCATTATTGTCGCGAAATTCGGGCACTTGGTGCCTCAAGAGCGACCCGGAAGTGCCACGATTTTGCGACTGGGCGACGGCACGATCTTCACTCGGTCCGGTGGGGAAAATACCTACGAAGCCAGCTCCTTTAGGACTTTGGACTGGAACCTAACGGAATCACTGGCTGGCAGCACGACGAGAAGCACCGCTACGGAGATCGACCCCAAGGCGGCTTCCAGTATGACTCTGCTTCACTTGGTTCAAAACTCGCGACCCGGTCGTCAAACCGGTCTCTTTGCCCTCGAACTAAGCAGCCGCTTCGCCTTGCCGGCGAGCTGTGTAGTTTTCGGACTGTTTGCGCTTTCGTGCTCGGTTCGACGGCGTATCTCCCCGACTGGCGGCGCCGTGATTTCCACCAGCTGCTTTTTGGCGTACTACCTCCTCGCCGGTCTTGCTGAATCGATGGCACAGGAAATCGAGTCGGCCAAGTATGCGGCGGCACTGGCTTGGGTTCCGAACACGCTGTTCATATTGGTGGCACTGGCGCTATGGCCCAAGTCGTCGGCTACCGTTGCAAGCGGCCATGAAGCTCGTCTTCGCACCTGACAGTCATGACTATGCTTGCGGCCTCTGTCCTCCCCCTTTGAGGCAGGACTATGCCACCGGTCAGTTTGCGTACAAATAATGCGCCTAACGGATTTTTCCCACAGCCAATTTCTCAGGAGGGAGTGGGTTCCTCAAGAGCTCGGTCCTCTCCAGCTAGCCCGCAAGAGATGATCCAGAGCAAAAAATGCGGTTTGTCGGCTCCGCTGTCCCCTCAGGGATCCTTCCGCGATTTTGGGGCGGCCCCAGCAGACCAAACGAATCAGTGACGGTGCGGTAACTCGGGGTGAACCACGCGTGCTGGGCAAAACCATAACAAAGTCTTTGATTTCAGAGTTTTTGGTCGCGCTCCTGGCCATCCAGTTCGGCGTGGCCGCACTTTACATTCTAGTGGACTTCTTCGAGCGTCTCGATGTGGTGCTGACAAACGATATTCCGACCAGCGTGGTCGCCCGCTACTTTGCCTACAAGCTACCGCTCGTGGTCTACCAAACTTTGCCCGCAGCCGTGACGATCGCACTCCTGAGCGTGCTCGTCCAGCGCCATCGCCACCGCGAGATCATAGCTCTTAATGCCCTCGGTATCGGGCCCCGCCAGATTGCCGCTCCGATGATAGCAGCTGCCATGGTCGTGAGCGTGATCGCATTTCTGTGGGGAGAAATCGTCGTTCCTCCCTCGCTGCGGTCTGCCCAAGAGATCAATCTGCGAGAAATCAAGAAGCGTGATCGTAGAAACATTCTGGCAGAGCGCGAGATCTGGTTCCGCGGGCCTATGGGAATCTACCACGTCGCCTATGTCGACCGCGCCGCCAAAAGCCTTTTGGGCGTAACGACCTACGAGCTGGGATCCGATTTCACCTTGTCGAGGGTCACTTATTTCCCCGAGCTACGATGGACCCCGTCTGGCTGGATCAGCCCAGGCGGCAGCCGAGAGGTTTTTCCTGCTCTGCGCAACGGGGATGAAGACAGCGGGCAACAAGCAGCTCAGCCAACCCTCCAGGGAGACTTCGAGGAATTTGCCGAGGTTCAACGGGAACCGGAAGAGCTGTCGCTACACGATATGTGGCGCCAACGCGCGCTGCTCAAGAGCCTAGGGCTCCCCACGACACGCCTGTCGGTTGAGCTCTACCTGAAAACAGCATTGCCTTTTGCCCCCCTTGCTCTTGCATTGGCGTTGCTGCCGCTGAACCTACGCTTGCAGCAGCCGTACCAGATCAGTCATACCTTGGTGGCCAGTGCGTTTCTTGGCTTTGCCTACTGGCTCCTGCTTGGCCTCGCGTCTTCGCTCGGACAAGCAGGAACGTTGTCCCCGTTGTTTGCTGCCTGGGTTACGAATGCGATCTACGCGGCCGTGGGCTGCGCCTTCCTGTTTTTCAAAACGGCCGTCTTGCCCGATCCACCCTAGCGCTTCGAGTACTGTGGCCGCTTTCTGGCCTTATGACGCCCGTACTTTTTCCGCTCGACCTCGCGCGGATCCCGAGTCACGAACCCAGCCTTCTTTAGCACCGGCCGAAAGTCTTGATTGGAAGCAATCAACGCACGCGTTATACCATGACGCACGGCTTCAGCTTGCGCAGCGAGCCCTCCGCCGCGAACGTTCACCACGACGTCGAACTGCCCCAGTGTCTCCGTAAGTTCGAGCGGTTGGAGGATGATCATCCTCGATGTTGGCCGTGGAAAGTACTGCTCCCAGGGTCGGCCGTTGACAAGAACCTTACCCTGCCCTGGAAGCAGGAACACGCGGGCAACGGCCGTCTTTCGCCGCCCGGTAGCCGAGAACCGTACGCCTTCCGTCATTCTCCCACCCTCCTCTGGACGCTCAGAGACAACACCACCGGCCGCTGAGCCTCGTGCGGATGCGAGGGCCCAGGATAAATCTTGACTTTCGTCGCCAATTGATGGCCGAGGCGGTTTTTGGGGAGCATTCCAACAATAGCCCGCCGCAACATTTCTTCCGGAGCAATCGTCTTCTGCTCAAGCGCGGTACGTACGCGCACACCCCCAGGGTACCCCGTATGGCGAATGTATTCCTTTTTGCGCCACTTCGAACCCGTCAGCCGCACTTCAGCCGCGTTAATAATGACCACAAAGTCACCCACATCCTCCCAAGGCTGGAAAGTCGGCTTGTGCTTGCCCCGAACAACTTGGGCCGCGGCGCTCGCCACTCTTCCGAGAACCTGGCCCTTGGCATCGATCAACACCCAGCCTCGTTGGGCCAAAGCATCCTCTCTATTCACCACAACCGTTTTCCGCATAAGTAACCTCGCACCTAATTCGGATGGTCTTGCGGTCGCTCTAACAAAGAAACGGGGTGGACGGGACTTGAACCCGCGACCTCCGACGTGACAGGCCGGCGTTCTAACCGAGCTGAACTACCACCCCAAACGTGAATGCAAAAACGATACACTGACCTGGGCGGTATCCGATTTGAACGGATGACCCCCGGCTTGTAAGGCCGATGCTCTCCCGCTGAGCTAACCGCCCGAGCACATCAAGCTACTTCACTATTTCTTCCAACTGTCGACGGTCCCCAATCCCGCAAGGTCGCTCACTGTGCTCCCCGAGCGCTAAGGATTGTTCAGCGAATCTCGCAGTTGCTTCCCCGCTTTAAACTTGGCCGATTTCGAGGAACCGATCTCGATTGTTTCGCCAGTCTTGGGGTTTCGACCTGTTCTAGCCTTGCGAATCGCTACGGCAAACGTGCCAAATCCGGATATGTTTACCTTCTCCCCTTGTCGTAAGGCCGCGACAATGTCGTCAAACACAACGTTCACCACTTTTTCAGCCAGTGCTCGCGGAAGGTCCACTTTACTGGCAACCGACTCAATGAGCTCCGCCTTTGTCATGGGCACTCCCCTGTAATCAAGGCAAGGTTGCCATGCTTAGTCTGCTGCGCCGGGCGTGTCAAGAAACAGCCCAGCTAGTCAAAACCGCGTCAGCCCTACCCTGACTCAATGGAGGCCCAGATACCCCGTCGGACCAGTCGCCCTTGAGGAAAGACTCGGGCTCTTCCAACACCAAAGCCTGCCGCAGCACTTCGTCCATGTGCCTCACTGGTCGCAGTACGACCGACCTCAACACCTGAGGAGGGATTTCCCGTACGTCCTTTTCGTTCTCCTCTGGGATCAGCACGACACCAATTCCAGCCCGATGGGCAGCTAGAACCTTTTCTTTCAACCCACCGATTGGCAGCACGCGACCGCGCAAAGTAACCTCGCCTGTCATGGCTACGTCGTTGCGCACCGGAATTTTGGTCAACGCCGAGACCATGGCTGTGGCCATCGTAATCCCAGCCGAGGGACCGTCCTTCGGGGTGGCCCCTTCGGGCACGTGGATATGCACGTCCACATTTTGGTAAAAGTCGCTGGCCAGACCCAACTCGGTGGCACGGGATCGAACGTAGCTCATGGCCGCTTGCGCAGACTCCTGCATCACGTCACCGAGCCGGCCCGTGATGATCAACTTGCCCTTGCCAGGCATTACAGTCACCTCGATGGCCAGCAGCTCACCGCCAAATTCCGTCCAAGCAAGCCCGGTCGCCACACCAACGCGATGTTGCTCCTCAGCCTTGCTCAAGCGATATTTGGGCGGCCCCAGGAATCTGTGCAGGTTTTTCGCGGAGACCACGACCTTCGTTCCCTTACCCAAACGCAGAACCTCGACGGCAGCTTTCCGACAAATTGTCGCGATCTCGCGCTCCAGCCCTCGAACACCCGCTTCCTTTGTGTAGTGATGCACGATCGCCAACAGCGCGTTGTCCGAGATTTCCAGGTTTTCGGGACTCAACCCGTTGGCCTCACGCTGTTTAGGAACCAAGTATTTTTTCGCGATGTTCAGCTTCTCCACATCCGTGTATCCGGGAATGCGAATAACCTCCATTCGATCTTGCAATGGCCTTGGTATCCGCTCCAAGGTGTTGGCCGTCGTGATGAACATTACTCGCGATAAGTCGTAGTCCACATCCAGGTAATGATCGTTAAATGCGGAGTTTTGCTCAGGATCCAAGACCTCCAAAAGCGCAGACGATGGATCTCCCCGAAAATCCGTGGACATCTTGTCGACTTCGTCGAGCAGAAAAACCGGGTTGCACGACCCTGCCTTTTTCATGCTCTGAATGATCTTCCCCGGCAATGCACCGATATAGGTTCGCCGGTGCCCCCGAATCTCCGCCTCGTCCCGCACGCCGCCTAACGACACACGCACAAACTTTCGTCCTGTCGCCCGTGCAATAGACTTTCCCAGCGATGTCTTGCCCACGCCAGGGGGGCCAACCAAGCACAAAATCGGACCTTTGTTCGTCTGTCCCACCAGAGCTTGGACAGCCAGGTATTCTAGGATTCTCTCTTTTACCTTCTCGAGTCCGTAGTGGTCCTCCTCGAGAACCTTTTCTGCCTCCGCGATATCGAGTTTATCCTCCGTGTACTCGTTCCACGGTAGGGACAAGATCCAGTCAATGTAGTTTCGGACTACCGTCGCCTCCGCGGACATTGGCGACATCATCTTCAGCTTTTTCAGCTCCCTCTCAACCTTGTCGCGTGCCTCCGGAGACAACTTTTTCTGTTTGATTTTCTCCTCCAGTTCTTGGATCTCATTTCGAAACTCGTCTTTTTCCCCCAGCTCTTTTTGGATGGCGCGCATCTGTTCGTTGAGGTAGTACTCTTTTTGGCTCTTCTCCATTTGCTTCTTGACGCGCGTTCGGATGCGCTTTTCGACCTCGAGGATCTCGATCTCGGATCGCAAGAGCCCCAGTACCTTTTCCAGTCGCTGCGCTGGGTCCGCCGTTTCCAGCAAACTTTGCTTATCTTCCAGCTTCACCCCGAGATGCGCGACGATCGTGTCGGCCAAGCGTGACGGGTCGTCAATCGAGGCAACCGAACTCAACATTTCGGCCGGGATTTTTTTATTGTATTTGAGGTATACTTCGAACGTGGAGATTACCGAGCGAAGTAACGCCTCGATCTCCGTTGTCTTCTCCCACCGTTCCTCGACCTCCTCAATCTCCACCAACAAAAAGCCAGCCTCAGGTAGAAAACGCTGGATGCGAGCGCGACGCTTGCCCTCGATTAACACCTTGACGGTTCCATCGGGCAACCGGAGCATCTGAACGATCGCGCCGATGGTCCCCATCGGATAAATGTCGCTCTCAGATGGATCGTTCACTTTCGCGTCGCGCTGTGCTGCCAGCAAAATGAGTTTCGACCCATTCATGGCCTCCTCGAGGGCCCGAATGGATTTTTGCCGCCCCACAAAGAGAGGCACAACCATGTGTGGGAAGACAATAATGTCACGTAACGGTAATAATGGGACCCTCGTCATCAGCGGGCCGTCCTTTTTGTCGTTCCTAAAGAGCATCTTCGCTTTGACCCTTCGCTCAGGCAGTTTCCGCCGCCTTTTGGTATAGCACAATTGGAGGCTCGCCCTTGGTAATGACCTCCTCGGATATCAAAACCTCCTTGATGGCCGGCTGCGACGGGATCTCGTACATGATATCCAGCATCGTGTTCTCGAGAATGGCTCGCAAGCCGCGAGCACCGGACTTCCGTTTGAGCGCTTCTCGCGCAATCGCCACGAGAGCGCCGTCAGTAAACTTCAGGTGCACCCCCTCCATCTCGAACAATTTTTGATATTGCCGCACCAATGCGTTCTTGGGCTCCTTCAGGATCCGGACAAGATCTTGTTCTCCTAGTTCGTCCAGCGTAGCGATAACAGGCAACCTCCCCACGAACTCCGGGATCAAGCCAAACTTCAGAAGGTCTTCCGTTTGTACTTCGTGGAGCAACTCGCCGACGCTTTTTTCATCCTTGCGTCGCACGTCTGCCCCAAACCCGAGCCCCTTCATACCAATGCGCCGCCGGATGATATCCTCGAGCCCGACAAAGGCTCCACCACAGATGAAGAGAATATTCGTGGTATCCACCTGCAAAAACTCTTGCTGAGGATGTTTGCGTCCTCCCTTGGGCGGCACGCTGGCAGTTGTGCCCTCGATGATTTTCAGAAGCGCTTGTTGCACGCCTTCTCCAGAGACATCACGAGTGATCGAGGGGTTATCGCCCTTGCGAGAAATCTTGTCGATCTCGTCGATATACACAATGCCACGTTGGGCCTTCTCCACGTCGTAATCGGCGTTCTGCAATAGGCTCAAGATGATATTCTCGACGTCCTCACCCACGTAACCGGCCTCGGTCAAGCTCGTCGCGTCCGCTATTGTAAACGGGACCTGGAGAAAGCGGGCAAGCGTCTGAGCCAACAATGTCTTTCCGGACCCGGTCGGTCCAATCAAAAGAATGTTGGACTTTTGCAACTCGACGTCACCCGTCACGAATTGGCTGTCGATTCTTTTGTAGTGGTTGTGCACCGCTACGGCTAAGACCTTTTTTGCCCGCTCTTGCCCGATCACGTATTGATCCAAAACCCGTTTGATGTCTGCTGGCTTCGGCACGGATGACGACGCAACGAGACCCTCCTCGTGGTCACACTCTTCCGCAATGATGTCATTGCAGAGGTCGATGCACTCGTCGCAGATGTAGACCGTGGGGCCCGCAATCAGCTTGCGAACCTCGTCCTGACTTTTTCCGCAGAAAGAACACACCAAGTTGCCGCTTCGGTCATCGTGCTTCGCCATACGCACCTCACAACCGCTTGCTAGTCCTGCTTACCATCACATCGTCTATGATACCATATTCTACCGCCTGTTGGCTGGTCAAAAACAAATCACGGTCGGTGTCTCTCTCAATCCGCTTGAGACTCTGGCCTGTGTGCTTCACGAGGATGTTGTTCAACTGCTCGCGAATACGCAAAATCTCTCGGGCTTGGATGTCAATATCCGCAGCAGCCCCTCGGATTCCTCCGAGAGGTTGGTGGATCATAATGCGAGCGTGCGGCAACGCGAACCGCTTTCCCTTCGTGCCAGCCGCCAACAGCCAAGCTGCCATGCTCGCCGCCTGCCCCAAACACAACGTAGAGACATCCGGGCGGATATATTGCATTGTGTCGTAAATCGCCAAACCTGCAGTTACCGAACCGCCCGGGGAGTTGATATACAGTTGAATGTCCCGCTCCGGGTCTTCCGACTCCAGAAAGAGCAGCTGCGCGGTCACGAGATTTGCGATCTCGTCGGTGATCGGGCAGCCCAAAAAGACGATCCGCTCTTTTAAGAGACGCGAGTAAATGTCATAGGCCCGCTCCCCGCGGCCAGTTTGTTCCACTACGATGGGAACCAAATTCATACGTTCTGCGTACACTGGGAATGTGCTGGATGCTAGCCGTTTCATTTCTCCTCAGCAATCCGATTATCGCTCGTGTGCTGTTCCCGAAAGCGCGCTTTTTCACGGACTCGTTCAAGAGCACGCTGTAGTATCAAGCCGCGCTTCACACGCGAGCGCAGCTCCGCCGCCGCAACCTCGTCCGCCAGTTCGCGCGCCAGGTTCGGCTCCTCTTCTCGCAGATGTGAAAGGACTCGCTCGACGTCTGCCTCGTCTGCTCCGATCCCTTCTTGCTCGGCGACCGCGCCCAGTAAAAGGTCCGCCGCTAAGGATGTAAACGCCTGACGCTCTAACGATTCCCTTACCTCTGGATCCCGGCGCATCAGCTCTTCCGCGCGTTCCGGAGGGATCGCGTAGCGAGCGAAATACCTCCGCGCTTGAGATGCCGTTTCCTCCGCAAGGACCCGAGGCGGTACCAACACGTCTGGATTGGCGGCAACCAAGGCCTCTTTGAGTCGGTAGTTCAGCAACAACTCCCGCCGTCTTTTCGCTTCTGCCTCGAGGTGATCCCGGAGTTGCCGCCGCAGCTCCGCTAGCGTTTCTAAGTTCGAGCTAACGGTTTTTACAAACTCGTCGTTGAGCTCCGGAACCTCGCGACGATAGATCTTCTCGATTCGACATACGCCGCCGCCCGCCCGGCTTGTTTGTTTTTCATCTATTTGAGATTCTGCGGTGCCCTTCCTTAAGTCTACGGTGTCTCCAACCCGCTTCCCCACGAATCTGCCCAGTGTCGCCTCACTGGCACTCACATCCCTCAACCAGATGAGATCCTTACTCTCTTCGGATCCCCGCTTAGGTACGTCCTTGACCTGCCACACCACTTCCACCACATCTCCGGCCCCTACCACGTCGCGATCCTCCACAGGGATCAACCTCGCGTGCCGCTCCTGTAGAGCCCTCAGTGCCTCCTCAACGGCATCGTCGGACACGTCAACCCGGGGAGCCTCAATCTCCAAACCCTCATAGTGAACTTTCCCGAGTCGGGGCCAAACTTCTATTGTCGCCGAATAGGACAACGGTCCCCGGCGCTCTAAAGACACTTTCCCCAGCTCAAAATGCCCTGTCCACTCAATCCCCTTGTCCTGTATCGCCTGCGCCAATGACCTAGCCACGAGACGATTCTGAACCTCGTCTCGAACGGCAGGCCAATACAGCGTTTCCAACACCCGTGAAGGGACACGCCCCGGCCGAAATCCCGGAACCTTGGCTCTCCGGCCCAACTGAGCGAACTCGCGCTGAACCTCTGCCTCCACTACTTCAGCCGGCACGACGACATTTATCCGCACGTGTGTTCGGTCAACCGGCTCCAGCGAAACGGTTAAGGTCTCTTGCTCCTCCGTACTCCTACCGACATTCGTCATGGGCAAACCTTTGTGTTTTTCTCACGCTATTTGTCCACTAAGCAGCACAAACCAACCCATGCAATTAGCCACCCTCCGGGGTGCCGAGGAGAGTAGAACAACAAAAATCATGACCTGAGGTTAAACAGAAATTTTGCATTCTGATGTGAGCGCCCGTACCGCCTAACGTTGGCGCGCGACGCTAATTGCTATCCAGGGATGCGAGAGGGGGGAGTCGAACCCCCACGGGGCTAGGCCCACTAGATCCTAAGTCTAGCGCGTCTGCCAATTCCGCCACTCTCGCATTTCGCGTTGTCTCCAGCCCCTCGGTGCCTCAAAGTGACTCTGGGTTTTCGTTTTAGAGTCCAGCCGACTAGCAGACCCAAATCAGCACCCGCAAGCGATGCCCACTGTGCGGGCAACAAGGTGCTGCGCTTCCCGAAATGGGCTCCGGCTACGGCAGACCCCGGCTAAACGGGTTTTTGACTCACAAGTACGCTCGCACCACAATCTTACTTAGATAAGTAGCTCCGACGTCGGCGTAGCCGCGGCGGCAGAGGCGCCGTCGACGCGCTTCGAAGGCCACGCACTTCGGCGGGGCCTAATCGAGAACGCGCCCAACGTTATGGGCGCGCCGGCACGGTACCCAAAGCGCCACTGCTCTTTTCTCATGGGCTCGCGGGCGGAGGCCGGGCCAAGGCCGAATATTCCCCCGGCCGTGATCCGTCCCCCGCTCTCCCAGCTTGCTTCACCGCGAAGTGCCTCCTGGCCGGATCTTCCTACCAAACGTCCTTCGAACGTTGTACGAGTCGCGCGGCTCTACCTTCCAGCGGTAAGCTCGTCCCTGCTGTGAGGCACCGCGAAATAGCGCGCGAGTGGAACGCTCTGCCGAGCCTGCCCATCCTGCATTTTCGGTCCGGCACCAATTCCGTGGTTCACCGCCTCCGTTCGACGCACCGCTTTTTGCTCGGCCGGATTACGAAGCAGTGAAAATTGCGGAGCTCAGCCAATCAAGCTAAGCGTGGGCTCTCCCAGAAGCGCCAAAGGAAGGCAAAAGGATCACCACGGAGAGGTGCGTGAGCCCGGTTGAAACGGCACGACTCGAAATCGTGTGACCCGCAAGGGTCCGGGGGTTCGAATCCCCCCCTCTCCGCCTAATGCTTGAAGCCTTTAAGCCGCACCGAGGCTGCACGTCGCCGCCGGCGCAAGCGCACTCGGGTAACGCTGCGGACATTGTGCCGCACTCGCGGCAGGAAGTGGCGCGGGGAAACCCCTTGCTTTCGCAGAATCAGCAAGCGTTGCCTCAATGCTTCCGGGTCTAGTCCGAACACGTCGCACAGAACGAGAAACGTGAACGGCGATTTGCGACTTGCGGAAAACAGCCAATGCTCGGCTTCCGCGGCCAACAACCTGGAGCGACTCAAATAAGCACGCAGGCCGTCCTCGAGGACCGCCAACATCAGCGCGCGAACCCCTGTTGCATCGCTCCCCCACGTGCCCCCGTCCCGACCAGAGGCCCCGTCAAGATTTTCTCGCAACTGCGCGTCCTGGACGCGAGTTTCGGCAACAATGCCCATCGGCTTTCTCCCTCCCAATGACAATCCAACGCGGTCAAAGCCTGGGGATGAGAAAACTTTGTGCCAAGTTTCGTGGCCCAACAGGCCGCCGCGTCCGCGGCTGAGCGGGAACGACCACTATCGCGAGCACGCAACGGGCTGGCGAAAATGCAAGAATCCTGGACGGGCCGCTGAAAAACCGTTTCCCTGCGGCAGGTTCTTAGAAAGAGAAGTGTTGTACCCTCATCCGCGGCGGCACCTAGAAGAACAGCAGCCAGCTTTACCGGATGGTTTCGGCAGCCACGGATCCAGAGTTTCATTATCGGCAAGGGATCTGACAGAAGCGGCGTTGACAGGAGCGCCACACTGAACGCAGCACCGAACGAATTCACCACAGATTAGATCGATATACGTGAGCAACTCGTCTGCACAAACCTCGCAGTCCGCCACGTAAAACCGACCAAAATCTAAAGGGCTTTCGCTTCGGTCCACAGCACCAGCCTCGCAAAAATGTACCTGCCGCGCATCCATTCCGTACAGCAACGTACGAAACTACTACGGCCCTTCGCGAAGTGTTTCAATCTCGGAACCACGAAAAGCACCCGTCAATCTAGATTTCTTGGTGCAGAAGGACTACCCAGTCGGGCAAACATGTCGCGATTTCTACTCGCTCTACTTACATTGGGTTTGTTCGCCTCGGTCAGCTGCGTCGTCGTGCACAGCGCTTGTGCATTCACGGAAGAAACCGAGAGTGGCCACGAGCTGGACGAACAGCTACCCCCTCCAATGAAAGGCTCGCTCCGGCGTCGAGCCGACCACCTTCCTTCGGTGGGGTACGATATCAAGAAAGTCCAACGGTTTTGGCGGAACTACAAACCGCCCCGACGTCCGAAACAGAAAGAGGAACGACCGAAGGAGTACGTGGACCCTCAGTAGGCCATCCTAAGAAGGTCGAACCAGGGACTCTCCGGTCGACAAGCGCGTTCAATGAGTCGCTTCCGAATACAACTCCTTGACCCAGGCACTCAACTCGAGGAGGAATTGATGTCGGAGCTGACGCTGCCTTGGGGTCCACGTCGCCAACAGCTCATCCTTTGCCTTTTCGGGATTACCACGCACCACCACCACTTCGTCCGCCGCAACACTTAACAACATCGGCGAGCGGCCATCCCATTCGTCGTTGACGGGAAAACCGAATTCTCGCAGTTCCCGTGGCCAGGTGGCGTCAACGTCCACCCATTGCCCGTCCACGGCAACTTGTAAGTACTCGTGGATATCCGTGATTTCGTTCTTCTCAAGGAGAACCTGCAGTTGCTTCGGAAAAGCAATGGCCGATTCGTTAAACCGGTGCGTACACATCACGTGGCGCACCTCGAGGCCGAGAAGGCGGAACAACTCCGCCAAAAGGTGGTGCTTACCCGAAGCTGACCCTTGCCCCGCCGCCAACACTTCCACCGGGTCTCTGCTCGACGGATAGACGTAAGGCAAGTCTCGGACGCGCTCAAAAAGCTCCACCCGTGCTCGGACGGGGTCCAAACCATTGGTCCATTCTTCAAAGGTACGACGCAGTAGATCTTCTCGATTCATAAACCTTGGGACCACCTACAGCATGTTCAACTCGCCGCCGGCTTAAAACGCACAACCCGTACGCCACGCACGAAAAGGCCACAGTGTTACCGTAGATCCAGCGAATAGCGAGCCGCGTCGGCGGGCGTGTTCACGTTTCGGAAGGTTTCCTCGGCTCCAGGAATCTTCGTTAACTCCATCTCACTCACGTAACGAACCCGAACAAGTTGGAGCAAGTCGCGCAGGGCACTCTTACCATCTACCAGCAGACGCTCTGCCACAGGCACCAAACGACGCGCGTAGAATGCATGTAGCGGCTCCACGTCCCCGTCCCAACGAGGCACAACCGCGTCGTAGTCCTCGATTAGAGAACTTAAGTGTAGTATTGGTTCGCTGCGAAGGAACGGCATGTCACAGGCCACGACGAAGCAGTGAGAGTGACGCGCGTGATGCAACCCAGCGTGCAAACCCGCAAGCGGCCCCTGCCCTGGAAAAATGTCGCTAGTAATTCGCACCCCCGCAAAGGCGCCATACCTTTCAGGAGAGTGAGTTACTACCACGACGTCGTCAAAGATCTTGCCCAACACGCCTATGGTGCGTTCAATAATTGGACGACCATTGATCCGTAGGAAAGCCTTATCGCTGCCCCCCATCCGGCTGCTACGACCTCCGGCAAGAATCACCGCACTCGCGCGCATCGTATCCCTGCAGCCTATGATTCCGTGCGAACCGACTTGCCAACGATAGGCCCAGCCTGTCTCACAGTCAAGCACGGCGATTTCCCAGGCTCCGTGGCATTCTGCCCGCTGCGTGTTGCTTCAAATACATCGGTTCGGAAGGCTGGCGTGGAGCTTCCTTGCAAACCCCATGGGCTTGGTACAGGAGTGCCACCATGGCAATAGCTTATCACTGAAAGCCCTGCAGCTTGAAATACGCTGCCGAGAGACGACCAGTCGCGAGTGGGAACACAATTTGCGTCCCTACCATGCAACGTGTGGCTAACCAGAAAAGGATTCTCGCTGGTTGAACTAATTGTGTACATATCGCTGCTGGGTCTCTTGCTATTAGCAGCTCTGCCACACCTCGAAGTTTTGCCGTCACAGACCAACCGGGCCGTCGAACAGTTTCTAAGTGACGTGCGATTTGCCAGAGCAAAGGCCATTGTCACTGGCGTGCACGTTTGCGTTCACAGAGTTTCCAGCAATCGCTACCAGATTCGCCGGCTGAAGCAGAGCGGAAGTTCATGGGTCCTGGACAAAGTTCTTCGGGACATCACGCTACCAAGCGGTGTGAGCTGGTGGATGAACACAGATACCGGTGGGCACCTGAAGTTCAATACCCGAGGTTTGCAAGTGGCCTTTGCGGACCCCAACAGTCCTTACGCTCTGTACACGTACTTCAGTGACACGCAGGGATCTGCGCATGCTGTTTCGGTGTGGCCATCGGGTCAGGCGTACAAGGAGTACTGACGTGCCATCACAGGCGTACAAGGAGTACTGACGTGCCATCATCCGAAAGGGGAGTTTCGTTGACCGAAGCGCTGGTGTCCCTGGGCTTGTTTGCAATAGCAACAGCCGCAGTAGGGTCATTTCTGACCAACCATATTCAGAGAGCAAGTTGGACCTATCAACGAAGCTATGCCTACACCTTAGCCGAACAGGAACTCGAGAGGCTCCGTGCTGCAGACTACGACTCGCTGTCGTCGGGATCCCGCACCCAGTCCCTCGGCGGCACCACATTCACCATCACGACCTCGGTTCTGGGTGAAGTTGCGGCCCCGCAAGTGAAGACAATCTCCGTAAACGTGTCGTGGACCGATCAACGAGGTCCGCAAAACGTCTTGGTGTCAACTTCCTATGCAAAGGTGCGGCGCTAACCAAAACGGGAACTCGCTTCTCGAGCTGCTCGTTGCGATCACGGTGACGTCGCTAGCGATCGCAGTCAGTACCGGCTTCTTATCCGGTACGCGGCGCACGGTCACCCAGCAGGAGTTGCTCAACGAAGCTTCCATGAACCTCCGGAGTGTGCTCGACACCCTTATTCGCGATGTTCGCCTAGCGGGCGCCTGCTTGCCGGTCACGGGTGACTTCGTTGCACTCGATGGCGCTGACGGAGGAGACGAAGACAAAATCTGGGTCCGCACCGGACTGGTTCGGCCTGACCTATCTTGCATTCGCACAGCCACGACATCTCCGATCACGTCCTCTACGACCGCAATTCCCGTCGAGTCTGTCGATGGTTTTTCCGTTGGTACCCGAGCTTACATACGCAATACCAGTGGTACGGGCGAGTATTTCACGGTCATTGGAGTGGATTCAAGCAATAACCGACTGAGCAAGGCCGCTACTCCTTTGTCGGCAGGCTACCCTGCCGGTAGCGGGATCTATGCCGTCGATGAGCGGGGTTACTCCATCAACCATTGGGCAGCACCGTGGGGTGATACGCCGGAACTCATGCTGCAAGTCGGCGATCAGTCCCCACAGCCCTTCGCCGTGGGCGTGGAGCGTCTAAATTTCAGGTACCAGCTCCGCCGCAATTGTCCACCGTGTGACGTTGTGGATCTGCCCGCGACAGAGGATGAGTGGCGGCTCGTAGAGCAGGTGATCGCGGAGGTGCGAGTACGCTCCGACCGAACCGATCCCGCAGGCAACTTCCTGAGGCGCGAGGCAGTGGTCAACATCAAGCCCCGCAATCTCTTGCCGCCTTGATTCGGAGGTGGTTCATGCAAAGCCGTCAGAAAGGCATCGCACTCATCGGTGTTTTAATCACGCTATTTTTTCTCTCAGGTCTGGTGGCTGCACTAGCCGCCAAAGTGCTTTTGGACACTCAACTCCAAGGCACGTATGCGCAAAGCATTGTCGGCTTTCATGCTGCCGAGGCAGCTCTGAACCGGGGCATCGGCGAATTCAAGCAAAAGTTCTTGGATTATCAGGTTCCCTCTGGGTCGGATTTCGCTGCGCGATCCCTGGCGTGGGCGAATCGCGACGTGACGTATCAACTGTTCGAAAAACCCGGTAATCCGAAGAGCATCACGATTCCGGCCGGGCAGCTTTTCGCCGGCTTGAACTCATTGGAATATGGTTACACGGTGCGTGCCAAAGCCACGAATCAGGTGAACTCGGATCAAGAGGCCTCCATTGGTGCGGAATTTCTGGTGGGCAACATCCCGCTCTTCCAATTCGTTGCGTTTTACGAAAAGGACCTAGAAATTATTCCCGGCCCGAAGATGACGTTGAGAGGCCGCGTACATACGAACGGAAATCTCTACCTCGGAGCTGGAAATACACTGGCAATTGCTGACGACCCCGCCAATGGCATCACCAGCGTGCAGGTTTCGGCTCGAGGTAAAATCTTTCGCGGACGCAAGGACCAGCCCATTTGTGCGGGCACGGTAATCGTCGATAAGCTCGAGGACCAGGCGGCCCCCTTCGGAGACCTCGATCCCCTCACGCTACCGTGTGTCGGGGGGAGCACAACCGAGGTGTCCAGTAGTACGCTGGCGCAATGGAAAGGGAGCATGATCGCCGGCATGGAAAACATTTCGATACCGCAGCCCGGGATTATTAGCCGTCCACCCCAAGGCGCGGGGGTCTTCTGGTCGAGAGCAGATCTGCGCATTGCCCTCGTGCTCAACACTCCGGGGCAGTTGCCAGGTGGACCCCTGCTCCCAGCCCGGATCGAAGTGCAGGATGCCAGTGGAAATCAGGATGTCGTCAAAACTGCTCTGCTCTGGACCTTCATGTCGGATCCCCTAAACGGGGGCCAGTACGCCAACGGCGCGCCTTCTTCGCTGACGGGTCCTTTGCTCGGCACCCGACCAATTTTCTATACGGAAGTCCCCGCTACTGGCTTCCGGCTCACAGGAGGAAGCACCTGTACCTGCAGCAACACGTCGCCCAACTGCAACAACACCAACCCATCCTGCTATCCTCAGCTCAATACCTCGGGCAGCGGCTATTCCACCACGCGCTACATCGGATGCCCAGCCGGAACCGGAGCGTGCAACAATGGGGGGCAAACCCTTACGGCGAATCCCTTCAACCGCACCTATGGCAGCAACAACTTCACGGGGTTGGGAGGCAAGCCTGGTATGCTGGGAGACCTCGATTACCGGCGGGGAGGCTTTTACAACTGGCGAGAAAAGAAGTGGATGTATCTCCTGAACGTCAACGTCGCCGATCTCTTGCAGTGGAACCGTTACCAGCCCGCCGGAAGCAAGTTGTTCGATAATGCCGATGCATCGGATGGGGGATTGATTCTCTATCTGACCGTCGTTGGCCCGGACTCCGGCTCCAGTGCCAACAACTACGGTGTACGAATCTTCGGCTCGCGCAACCTGTGGTTCCCCACGAATCCTGGCCCAGGTCAAGACCCGACGGGAATCACGATTGTTTCCGACCAAGCCGTTTACGTGCAAGGCGACTTCAACCAAGGCAACAACGCAGCAGCACCCTACGGGACGTCGGGGGCACCTGCCTCCAATCTTCCGAAGCAACCAGCCGCAATCCTCGGAGATAGCATCAATGTGCTGTCCAACTCGTACTTTAATTCGACCGGATGCAAGAATGACTGTCAAAGCAACAAATCCCTGACGGACACTAGTCGTGACGCGACCACAACCTGGGTTCATGCCGCCTTTCTTGCCGGAGTGGATGAAACTCAACCTGGCAAGTATAATGGCGGGCTCGAAAACTACCCGAGGTTTCACGAGGACTGGTCCGGCGTCACGTTCTATTACCGCGGCTCCTTTGTGAGCCTCGGCACACCACAGCACGTCAATGGAGCGTGGTGTGGCACGGGAGGTAGCTTGTCGAGTGGCTGCAACATTTACAACCCTCCAGTGCGCGACTGGAACTACGATCCGTTCTTCAACAACGTAGCCAACCTGCCGCCACTCACACCGCGGTTCGTTTACGTTCAGCAAGTGCTCTTCACTGAGGATTTCCTCTGATCCCCGTGGTAGGCTATGAGAAGTCGGTATCCACGTCTGAGCCATGGATCACCAGCGCAAGCGATTGTTTTTACGACTGGGCGATCAAGTATTGCACCTCCGACACGAGGATTGGGGCATCGGCACTGTTGTGGAAGAGATGACTTCCTCGTTAGCTGGAGGAATTTGCCTCGTCCGCGTTGACTTCGAGGATGGGCACCAACGCACCTTCCACAACGACCTCGACCACGAGCTGTGCTGCTATTACTTTGGGTTGAGAAAATTCACTCCGGGCGTGCGATCTAAAAGCAAGCTGCCCCGCGCCTGAGCATTCGTGAGGCCGATTACCCTGAACGGCGTTCCCTGAGCATCTCGCATGGCTGACCTGCCAAGAGCTCAGGGGTTCCCCGCTCGCTCTACGTCGTGCAGGGCTTGCGTGATCTCGGCAAGTACCCCACTGTCCGTCTCGACGGAGCGATGGGCCAGCAGGGCGTCCGCAGCCTCTTTTGTCGCCAGTCGCCCTAGCGCCCAGACGGCGTGGGCGCGGATCACCGGGCTCCGCTCGGACCGTAGACATCTCGCGAGGAAACGGACGGCATCAGGGTTCTGCGTGTTACCGAGAACCACCGCTGCGTTCCGCGCCAGGCCTTCCCGCTTAGCCCTCCACAGGGCAGTTCGGCGATAACGCCGGCGGAATTCCTCGTCGGTCAGTTCCAGGAGATCGGGCAAAAACGGATGCAGATCCAAAAGCGGGGTAACGTGTCCAGCACGGGCCCGCTTCAGGTTCCACGGACACACGTCCTGACAAATATCGCAACCGAAGACCCATTCCCCTAAGTGCGCGCGTATCGCCGGAGGGATCGTACCGCGATGCTCGATGGTCCAATAAGAAATACACAGGCGCGAGTCCAAGACGTAGTGCTCGTCCAGAGCTCCTGTCGGGCACGCCGGAATACACCGCGTACAACGACCACACCGGGCGGGATGCATCGGATCCGGCGCAATCTCCAACGTGGTCAGCACCACCGCCAAAAAGAACCAGGAACCCAAGCTGGCATTGAGAATGTTCGTATTCCGGCCAAACCAACCGAGGCCACTCGCCCATGCCCAGTCGCGTTCCAAGACAGGTCCACTATCCACGCTGGCGTAGTACCGCGCGGCTGGATCAAGGGATTGGAGCTTGGCACAAAGATCCTGGAGTCTTGCTCGTATAACCAGATGGTAGTCCTCGCCCGCGGCGTAAGCAGCAATGCGCCCGCGCAGTTCTTCTCTCCACGTCGGTAGCGTGCCCCCGCCACCACGGTAATCCACCGCCAAAACGATCACTGACTTCGCGCCCGGTAAGACACGATCGGGATGCTCACGCTGTCTGCGCGTGCGCACGAGGTAGTCCATCGAGCCGTGCGCTCCACGCTCAAGCCAAGCGTCGAACTGTTGAGCATGAGGGGCGATATCCGCACGGGCAAACCGGCAAGCTGCGAACCCCGCTTCGTACGCCAAAGCGCGAATAGCGTTTGCGAGATCGTTCGCATTCATCGCTGGATTCCCTAAACCTGGCCGGACCTTCCAAAGAATTGCTGGAACGGACGCCTCGAACAATATCCGGAGCACATTTCCTCTTGCGCCAGAAAGGGACGACCTTTCGCGGAGGATCGGCCGGCGCCGAGCCTCAGTTCAGGGTCAGCCTCAAGAGAGCTGGGACAGCCCACATGCACACCGAGGCCGTGCCACTGGCGTTTTGCATGTGGCCCTGCCAATCGCGGCAAGGCCTGCCGGTAAGCGCCTTCCCCACACAGAGACCACTGCGGTTGTTCTAAAAGGGTCGCCGCGCTCCATTCGCGTAGGTCCGAGCCTGGAATATCCGACCCCGTGGTAGATCCCGGAAGAGAGATTCGCGTAGCCATCCAAGGCCAATATTGCTCGCCTGCGCGCACCTACCGGCAGATCGTTCCGCTGACAGATAACTGCGGTTGGGTTGCGGTAACCGTGCATCCTCGTTAGCAAGCGCGGACACAACAGAATCGCTTTCTAGGAAGGAGCCGCGATGAGCACACCCCCACTGCGCGGAGTCAAGTGCCTGGATCTTTCGCGCCAACTGCCGGGACCATTTTGCTCCATGCTTCTTGCTGATTTGGGCGTCGATGTTCTGATGATTTCTGCCCCGAATGACCCGCTCGGCATCGGCATCCCTCTCATTCAGCGAAACAAGAGAAGCATGACGCTCAACCTGAAAACTTCGCAGGGCAGGGAAATTTTCTTCCGGTTGGCGCAGGAAGCGGATATCATTCTCGAGGGCTTTCGCCCGGGAGTTACTCAACGTTTAGGAATTGACTACGAAACCCTTTCCGCTCGTAACCCGCGGCTAATTTACTGCTCCATCTCGGGCTACGGCCAAAACGGCCCGTATCGCAACAAGGTTGGGCACGACTTGAACTATTTGGGTTACGCGGGAGTTCTTGGCGTATCCGGGGGAGCTGGCCAACCTCCTACGATCATGCCGGTCCAAGTGGCAGATATCGGTGGTGGCGCTCTCATGGCCACGGTCGGCATTCTGGCGGCCTTGTTCGCCCGGCAGCAAACCGGCCGCGGGCAATTTGTGGATATCTCCATGCTCGACGGCAGTGTGGTCTGGAACGTGTTCCATATATTGATGTTCTTGGTTCGTGGAAGCCAACCGGAGCGAGGCCAGACCCAACTCACCGGACACTACCCTTGTTATTCTGTCTACGAAACGAAAGACGGCAAGTTCGTCACCGTAGGCGCGTTGGAACCTCACTTTTGGGCGAATCTTTGCGAGAAATTGGGCTTGCGCGAGTTCATCCCCGACCAGTTTGCCGAGGGTGAGCGCCGCGAGGAAATGTTTGCAGCGTTTCGCCGCAAGTTTAAAGAAAAGAGCCGAGATGAGTGGGTGCGCGAGCTCGAAGAAGTCGACGTTTGCTTTGGGCCAGTGAACGACATCGCGGAGGCGCTGTCCGACCCGCAGGTTCTTCACCGACGCGTCGTGGAATACCAAGGTGACAAGCTCCTGTTGGGATGCCCCATTCAGCTTTCGGAGACACCTGCGCGGCGCCCGCAACCACCTCCCTCCTTGGGTGCCCACACTGAAGAAGTCTTGACGGCGCTCGGCTTTAGTTCCCAGGCAATCGCGAACCTTCGCCAAGATGGCGTCGTGTAGTACCCCACCATCTCCCCTCAGACCCCGGCACCAACAACAGACGGGCAACTTGATTCCCATAGACGCTTCCCGTAGATGGGAATGAACAATTGTTCACCCCGTCGGAGCGACGATTTTGCAAGGAGGGCATCATGGACTTCGGGTTTAGCGAAGAACAAGAGCTACTACGCCAAACGGCACGGGAATTCCTGGAGAAAGAATGCCCGGTGACGTACGCTCGACAGATGATGGAGGATGAGCGCGGCTACTTACCGGATAAATGGCAGAAAATGGCTGACCTCGGGTGGATGGGGCTGATCTTCCCCGAGGAGTACGGCGGCTCCGGATTGGATATGGTGGACCTGACCGTGATCCTGGAGGAGATGGGCCGAGTGGTCTTACCAGGACCGTTCTTCCCCACGGTCCTCCTCGGCGGCATGGCAGTTCTCCTCGGAGGCACCGAGGAACAAAAGCGAAAGGTTCTGCCCGCAATCGCGAGCGGCAAGCATAAAGCGACGTTGGCTTGGCTGGAAGAAAGCGGCGCTTGGGATGCTGCCGGAATCGCAATGCCGGCTCGGAAGGAACGGGGCAGCTTCATCCTCCAAGGGACCAAACTTTTCGTGCATGACGCCCACAACGCCGACTGGATGGTGGTAGCCGCCCGGACTCAACCCGGTAATTCCGAAGAGGGGGTGAGTCTTTTTCTCGTCGATGCCCAAACGCCGGGAGTACGGACACGTGTCATGAAAACAATGGACCAAACTCGCAAGCTGTGTGAGGTCGAGTTCGACGGGGTGGTCGTTCCACCGAACTATCTGCTGGGCGAGGAGAACCAAGGCTGGTCTCTTCTGGAGAAGCTTGCCGACCGTGCCAAAGTCGGCCTTTGTGCGGAGATGTGCGGCGGAATGGATAAGGTGCTCGAAATGAGTGTAGCCTACGCCAAGGTGCGCGAGCAGTTTGGCCGGCCCATCGGAAGTTTCCAGGCAATCCAGCACAAGTGCGCCAACATGCTCGTGCAAGTGGAAAGCTCTAAATCGGCTACCTACTACGCCGCTTGGGCGGTATCTAACGACGTTCCGGAGGCACATTTGGCCGCAAGCATGGCCAAGGCTTACTGTTCCGACGCTTACCGGACGGTGGCCGGCGAAGGGATCCAAATTCACGGAGGCATTGGATTCACCTGGGAGCACGACATGCACCTGTACTTCAAGCGTGCGAAATCCAGCGAGGTCACCTTTGGCGATGCCACTTGGAACCGTGAATTAGTAGCGCGCGAAGTTTTGGATAAAGCCGACTTTCTGGAAAGCGCCGTCTAAAGCACGCTCTGACTTGCGCCGTCCGATTGCACAAGGCGGAAATAATCAGCCCACGAGAGCAAGGCTCGGAACAAGGCATCGGGGGCTCGCAAAGCCAGAGTCCCCCGCGGCACGTCTCATCCCACGCTCCGCCCCGCCATTCGCTCCAGCGCCGTAACCAACGCTTGCACGCCCAACTCCCCGCCGCCGTTCGCCTCGACTACACGGAAGAGTTCGCGCACAAGTGCTGTTCCCGGCAGCGGCAACCGCATTTCCGCGGCGGCATCTAAGGCGATGCGAAGATCCTTTTGCTGCAGCCGCACGTAAAATCCCGGCGCGAAGTCGCGAGCGAGCATTTTCGGGCCCTGCTTTCGCAAATTCCAAGAATCCGCGGACCCGGCCGACAAAACTTCAATGACCCGAGCCGGGTCGAGCCCTCCAACTTTCGCGAAAAGCAGTGCCTCGACAACCGACTGCAAGGTCAAAACACCCGCAATTTGGTTGCAAAGCTTGGTCATTTGGCCAGCGCCGTGCGGCCCCATGTAAAAGATACTGTGGCCCAAAGCCCGAAAGATTGGCAAGCAACGCTGGTACACCTCCTCTTTGCCCCCAACCATAATGGCCAGCGTGGCTTCACGGGCTCCTGTTTCGCCTCCGGACACTGGTGCGTCCAACATCTCAATGCCCCGCGCAGCCAAACGATGAGCGAACACGCGCGTGACAGACGGCGCGATGGTCGCCATGTCTACCACGACGTGGTTTGGTCCAGCCCCCTCCACAACCCCAGAGGTTCCAAACAGGACCTCTTCGTCGTCTGGCGCATCTGGAAGCATCAGGATGGTTGCCTCCCCGAAGCCCGCCACTTCCGCAGGAGAGGACATCGGCACAGCTCCCAATTGCGTTAGCGCCTCGACTTTAGCCCTGGTCCGGCTGTAAACCGCAACTTGAAAACCGGCACGCAAAAGGTTGGCCGCCATCGGCGAGCCCATGATGCCCAAACCCACCCAACCAATTCGTTTCATCTGTTCGCCAATCCTCCGTCAGGAGCTCCTAGCGACGTCCAATCGAGTTGGATCCGAGCAGCGACAGCGTTCTTCGTACCCCAGAGCTGGAGGAGCTGAGCCAGCAGACCGTACTTCCCGCGGATCTTACGCAGCACCTGTTCGATTTCGGTTCGTTCTCGGATCGGCTCGGCCAACCCTCGAACAACAAATTCGCCAAAATCCACCTGTACGTGTGGATCCTTCAGCAAGTTGCGATACCACTGAGGGATCCCACGAACGTGTTGTACGGCAATCTCGCCTGGACCCTGCACGATGAACCATACCTTGACCGTGCGCGGTAAACCAGACTTCCGCCCGATCGTCGTCAGCCGAATGACGCGGCGTTTTGCTACTCGCTCCAGAATGCCGGCATCTCGGCTTTTCGCCTGATCCTCCCCGCTCCTCACATCCATGGTTTCCGCCCGATGCCTGCACCCCTACGAGGCATGGAATGCGGCGATCACCTCTCGCCAGAAGCCTGCGTCGGAACGGTCGAATGGGAAGTAAAAGCTCAAACGATCCAGGTAGCCCGAATATTTCTGCCGCAGGCGATCGACTAAATCATCCCGCAGAGCCACTACGGCGTATTCCTGCAGCATCTCATCGGTGATTTCACCGGCCATCTCCGCCCACTTCCCTCGTTTGGATAACTCCGTGAGTTTCCGCCCCACGTCACCCCAACCATGTGCCTCCAAGACTCCGATATAAGCGGGAGTGGACGCATAAAATGCAATTTGCTGTTTCACTGGTACCTTAGCGGCTTCCAGTTCGTCTTGATTCCTACCCGTCACCACGAATGCGGTTGTACTCAATTCCACATCCGAGCGCCTCCGCCCCGCCCTGGCAAGGCCGCTCGATATGTTGGGTAAAACCACGGTGTCCAGGTAACGGATCGAATGAAACGGGTGTATATGAAACCCGTCACATAACTCACCGGCCAATCGGCACATGTACGGGTTGACCCCCGCAATAAAAATCTTCGGCTTGCGATAGGCGATCGGCCCAGGATTGAAGAACGGCGTCATCAAAGTAAACTTGTAAAACTGCCCCTCGAAATTGGCGGGCGTGCCGTTCTGCCAGCAATCCCAAATTGCGTGGATAACCTGAATCATCTCCCGCAATTTTGGCCCAGGATGCTCCCACTTGACCCCGAATCGGCGCTCGTTGTGAGCCTTGACTTGAGTGCCCAGTCCCAAGATAAACCGTCCACCCGACAACGACTGCAGATCCCATGCGATCTGCGCAAACACCATCGGGCTTCGCGGGAAAGCCACAGCGATCGCAGTTCCTAACTCCATGCGCGACGTGTGCTCCGCCGCCAATGCCAAGGGGAGAAAGGGGTCGTGCTGAGCCTCAGCCGTCCAAAGGCCGTCGAAACCAATTTCCTCTGCTTCCTTCGCTGCTTTGGGCACATCACGCAGCGAAGACGCCAACAAACCCGTGTCGAGCTTCACAACACACCTCCCGAAGTGTGCACAATGCCGAAATGCAGCGGTAGATCAAGCAAGCCGCCGCTTTTCGCCTAACGCTTGCGCGCCAGCGTAATGCCATCCGCCACAGGCAGCATCACCACATCGACGCGGGTGTCCGACGCTAACCGCTGGTTCAGTTCCCGCAGCGCCTGTGTATCCGGATCGGCAACTCGGGGATCTGCCACGGTACCCATCCACAAGACGTTGTCAAACAAGATCAACCCGTTAGGCCGGAGCCTCTTGAGGATTTCCTCGTAGTACAGCACGTAATTGACTTTGTCCGCATCCACGAACGCGAAGTCGAATAGCTCTGTGTCCGGTAAGGCACGTAGCGTGTCCAACGCTGGCCCTAAACGCAGCTCGATTTTGTGAGACACACCCGCCTTTGCCCAGTAACGGCTCGCGATTCGAGTCCACTCTTCGTTCAGGTCGCAACACAGGAGTTTTCCATCCTCGGGTAAAGCCAGGGCAACGCAAAGTGCGCTGTATCCTGTAAAGGTACCAACCTCGATCGCACGCTTCGCTCCCATGAGGCGCACCAACATGCCCATGAACGCTCCCTGTTCGGGAGCGATTTGCATGAGCGACAGCCCGCCCAGTTCCTTCTCGGTTTCGGCGGCAAGCTCGTCCAGAATTGGCGGTCGTGGCGAGCAATGAGCGAGAAGGTACTGATACAAGTCCCGGCTCAAAGGAATGAATTTCTCCATTGGATAACCCTCTTCCAACAACCGCTTAGCTCCCGAAACAAAATTGCCCAAGGCTCTCTCCATTTGCTGCAGCGCCGGGCTGGCAAAGCGGCCTTCTCCATGAAAACGAACCGCTGTTGCCGAGGGCGTGAAATGCGAGTAGAAGCCAAGACGAGAGGCGGTG
Organism: Candidatus Binatia bacterium; assembly: GCA_026004215.1. Lineage (GTDB taxonomy): Bacteria > Desulfobacterota > Binatia > HRBIN30 > HRBIN30 > HRBIN30. The sequence goes on along the minus strand of BPIR01000001.1, from coordinate 112,329 downwards.
TTGCGTGCCCGCCTGGAAGGAGGCCTGAGATGGCAGTCGCTCGCGTGACAGAGATTCGGGCTTCGTCACCGGACGGCTTTCAAGAAGCGGTGCTCGAAGGTGTTCGCCGGGCCGCAAAGACCTTGCGCGGCATCACTGGGATCGAAGTCCTCGGGAAGAGGGTCAAGGTGGACCAGGGCCGCATCATCGAGTATCGCGTCGACATGAAGGTAATTTTCGTCCTGGAGTCGTAAAGTTGCCGGATCTGGTTTACCGAACGCAGCATCGACAATAAGGGAGGGTGCGATATGGCCGTGGCAAGGCAAACGCAAATCATCGGGGCCTCGCCCCACAGTTGGGAAGATGCGGTCCGCAATGCGCTGGAACGGGCCAATAAAACTCTCAGGGGCATCACAGGGATCGAGGTGCTCAAGGAAAACGCTCACGTCGAAAATGGCAAGATTGTCGAGTACCGATCTACGGTCTTGGTGACGTTCATTTTGGAGAACTAGCGACACCGGGGACGACACATCCTCGCCCGACGGGTGACCAGGGCTACCGAGTCTCCAATGGCACCGCAAGCCGCACAATTCGTTGGTCATCTGAGCCCGATACCACATGCGACCCCCGCCTTCCTAAACCCGGGCACGCGGCCAACCGTGGGCGAGCTGGCCGACCCTTTGGGAACGGACGCAGTTGGATAATATCGAGTTTCTGTTTCTCCGGCTGGATTCGTCCCCTACTACCTCCGCGCAGCTGGCTTGGCTCTGCACACTCGCCAAGCGACTGACGATTGACCACCTACGCCGTCACGTCGCCACTCAACTGTCCGCAATACCCCATGCCCTCGATCGCATCGCGTCCACAAGCTTGCCCGGAACGTCCGCCTGGATGCCCGACCCGAATTTTTCGTTGGACCGCCATGTCAGGCAAATGCAAGTCCCTAACGGGAACCTGAACGCGCTGATTGGTTTGTCCGCCACGCTGATGCGTTCTGCGTGGGACTGGCAACATCCTCTCTGGGAAGTCTTCTTATTACAACCTCCGCGCGGACCCAGCAGTCTCTGGATCCGGGCGCACCGTGCCTCGTTGCCATGGGAAGACGAAGCAGTGCTGCTGAATGCTCTGCTGACACCACAACCAAGCGTGCTCCGCCGAGGCGCACAGCACGAGAGCCAGCAAAACCCGAGTGCTATTCCGCCTGAAGGCGAGCGCACTGCGAGCGCCGTTAGGGCCGTTCAACAATTCATTGAACGGATACGCCGCACGTGGCTCAACACGAGTACGGTCCAACCTTACGTGGAGGCGGTCGCCGCCACCCTCCGCGCGGTCCTGATTCCACCACCTTCCATTTCCCCGTTCAACGGGGAACTGAGTGGACGATTCGACCTGGCAGCGCTTTCCGTTGACGTGAATCAGCTCCGCGAGATCCGAAATCGTGCGGGCGGCACTTTGCTGGAAATCTTGCTTTCCAGCATTCTCGGCGGGCTCGAGCGGGCCCTCTCGGGCCCAGCCTTGCCCACCCTACCCCACCATCTGGTGGTCCTAGTCCCGCTCACCTCCGGCTCCGAACAAGACGCGCGCCGTTTGGGAACAAGGAGTACGTTAGCCGCGGCACGCCTCCCGCTGATGGTCCAGGACCCTGTGCACCGCCTCCGACGCGTGAGCGCTGAGCTTGATTTGCTGCGAGCCACTGGGGCCACGGATCGATTCCGACGTGCGCTAGCCGTCATTCGTTCCCTCCCGCAACCCGCTCTTGGTGCCGTTGTCGATATGCTGCCGCGCGCCGCGCCGGTTCACACCATCTGCACGGAGCTTCCAAGCCTGAGGGAGAGGCGCTACGTTGCGGGCGCACAGGTCCTGGAAGTACTACCTTTCGCTTCGCCGCTGCTTGGCGTTCGCGTTGTGTTTACGCTGCAAACGTACGCGGATCGTGTGGGCCTTGGGATCGCCGTCGATTTGCAATGCCCGCTCCGAGCCGAGCGACTCGCGCGGTCTACCCGTGCTGCTCTGGACGAGCTTGGCGAAGCGCTTGGCATTGGGCACCGTGGCCTTTCTTCGGCCGAGCACACGATGCCGCGATCAACGCTGCGGGCCGCAGTGCCAAAAGCAACTCAAGCCTCGCGCAAGAGCAAGACCAAAGACGACCGCCTCACGCGTTCTTAGCCTCTTGGGGAGTGCCGCTCGAGCTTTGCCCCGTCCCGGAGGCCATGGAAACTTGCCGCTTGTGCTCCAGCTTTTCCAGCTTGTCGTACAACATCTCGATCTCCCGTTGGAGCTCGGCAAAGGCGCTGTAATGAGCCCGAGGATTCGGCGATTTTTCGTAAAAATCGGGCTCGCTTATCACACGGCGCAAGGCTTCCAGTTCTGCTTCTTTGCTCGCAATCGTTGCCTCAATGTCCGCGATTTCCTTCGCCCAGTTCAGGGTCTCCCGCTGGGTCGGGCGGGAGCTGCCCTTCTTTTTCCCCTTCGTTTTTGGTGGGAACCCGCGCTCGTTGCGCTCCACGGCTACAGCGCGCTGCCGGTCTTCTCCAACACGCAGTTCATTGCCCGCTGCCTTCTTCGCAAGATAGTCCTCGTAGTTTCCGAGATACCGAACAACAGACCCGCGGCCGACCTCCCAAATCTCGTCGGGAAGTTGATCCAGGAAGTACCGATCATGCGCGACGAACACGAGCGTGCCCTCGTAGTCGCGTAGAGCCTCGAGCAGGACCTCCTTGGCGCCCAGGTCCAGATGGTTTGTCGGTTCGTCCAGGAGGAGGCAGTTGCTCGGACGCAACAACAGCAATGCGAGCGCAAGCCGACTCCGTTCCCCGCCGCTCAGCACGCGTACCGGTTTGTACACAGAATCTCCACTGAACAAAAACGCGCCCAGCAAGGTGCGCAGTTGTGGTACCAGCTCCGCAGGAGCGTGCGCCATGGTGACATCGAGGACGCTCTTGTTCTCCGCCAAGCCAGCGCGCCGATCCTGCGCGAAGTAACTGATGGAAACGTTATGCCCGACCCAGCGCTGGCCTGTGTCCGGAGGCTCTACGCCGGCCAAGATTCGCATCAAAGTGGACTTACCCGCGCCGTTCGGACCAACAAGCGCCACTTTCCGGCCACGTTCGAGGGTCAACTCCAGGTTAGCATACACGCATTTCTCGCCGTAGAACTTGGACACCCCCTGGAGCTGCAACACAACCCGCCCGCTTCGTGGCGGCACTGGGAAGCGAAACCGAACGGTGCGCATGCTCTCGGCTGGCTCTACTCGCTGCATTTTTTCGAGTTGCTTGATCCGGCTTTGTACCAACGCCGCCTTCGAGGCTTGATACCGAAACCGATTAATGAAACCCTGGATTCGAGCGATTTCCTCTTGTTGCAGACGGTAGGCTTCTTCTTGCTGCCGGATTCGCTCCTCTCGCTGAGCCAAATACTCGCTGTAAGAACACTCGTAATCGCTCAGCTTCCCGCGGCAGATCTCCGTTACTTGGGTGCAACACGCATCCATGAAGAATCGGTCGTGCGCAACTAGGACCACGCTGTGCGGGTAGCCCAACAAAAAGTCCTCGAGCCAGTTTCTTGCCTCCAAGTCCAGGTGGTTGGTCGGCTCGTCGAGGAGGAGAAGCCCTGGTTGCCGCAACAGCAGCTTTGCGAGCGCTATGCGCATTTGCCAGCCGCCGGAAAATTCTCGGCAGGGCCTGGAAAGGTCACCGTCCGAGAAGCCCAGGCCGCTCAATACGGCACGTGCCCGAGCCTCCTGATCGTAGCTTCCCTGCGTGTCCCACTGTTCCCGGACCCGGGCATACTCTTCGAACAACGCGTCGTAGTCGGAAGTTTGCGGGTCCGTAGTGGCCAGCAACTCCTCTAACTCTCGGCAACGCTGCTCCACCTGCGCAGCGTCGGCAAAGGCCTCCAGCGCCTCCTCGAGCACCGTGCGCTCTCCGAGGTCGAAGATCTCCTGAGCCAAATATCCAACGTCTACGCCCTTGGAGAAGCAAATTCGGCCTCCGTCCGGCTCCACTTGCCCGGCAAGAATCCGTAAGAGGGTCGATTTGCCCGATCCATTGGCCCCCACTAATGCGATCCGCGCACGGCGAGGAATGAACCAATCTACCCCGTCTAAAATGACCTGAGCGCCGTAACGTTTGGACAGTCCGGAAATCGTAACCACAATTGGGCGGCATCTAGCCGGCTCAAAACACACGGACAACCCGCAGCCCCGGCGCCGGGGATCTCGAGGTTTCGCACGCTCTGGAACGCCATGCCCCTCGTCACCCAACCGAGTGCGAAGAGCGGGGTCGAATGTGTGCCGGGCACGATCGTCTCACGGTCGGCACGGTTTTCGCCGCGTCATCCGCGCACGAAATCAGCAGCGTACTCGAAGCAGTATGGAGGCTGGAGGCCCATGCCCCACAAATGCCTTACCGGAGTCATGATCGTTGCGATATCAGTCCTCGGTGCCGCAACGGTACCAGCACAGGTCGATCCGGGCGAGATCATCACGAGGGAGACCATCGAGAAAATCGCGCCACTGGTATCGCCTGGTATCCGCTGGTGTGTGGAACACGGCCTAAGGATGAAAATCCTTCCCTACCGCAAAATCGAGTGGAACCAAGAATACCGAGAAGCAACGGAAAAGTATGCGCCTCGAGTCCGCCTCTCCCCCGATGGCCGACGACTCGAAAACTACGTGGCAGGGCTTCCCTTTCCCAACCTGGATCCGAACGATCCGCAGATCGCGCTGAAAATCATGTGGAACTACGATTACAAGCCGTATGTGACCGATGACAGCGATTTGCGCAACTTCGACGCCGACACCGGCCCCTTGAACAAGGAAACGGGCATGAGTGTGGAGCGACACTACCTTTTGGACCATTTTCGCACCCTCTTTTACAATGGCCGCTTAATCGTAGATCCAAAGCCCGAGCTCCCGAATCCAGACGGTGTGCGGTACAAAGCCTCCATGCACCCCATTCTCGAACCGTTCGACCTGAAAGGCGTGGGGTTGACAACCGTTCGCTACCTGGACCCGGATCGCCAGGACGACACCTGGCTTTACATGCCGTCGCTACGCCGCGTGCGGCGCCTTTCCAGTGCGCAGCGTTCCGACGCCCTCTTCGGGCAAGACACGGACGTTGACAGTTACGGCGGATATGCCGGGCAAATCCCTTGGTTTGAGTGGAAATTCCTCGGCGAACGAGAAATCCTGGCTTCTTTCCACTCGGAACATTTTCCGGTGCGTTGGTGCGATGGACCAGGGGACTTCGTGTTTTGTGACGGGTGGGAAAAACGGCCCGTATGGGTCGTAGAAGGTACACCCAAGTTGCCCCAGTACGCTTACGGAAAGCGGCTGTTGTTTATCGACAAGGAAACGTTCCTCATCGCCTACACCGACATTTTTGATCGGGCCGGCCAACTTTGGAAAGTCTGGATCAACCAGTTCTCTTTCCGGCGACAGATCCTTCCCAACGGAATCGAATACGGGTCCGAGATGCCCTTCGGACCGAGTATCACCATGGTGGATCTTCAACTGAACCATGCCACCCGCGCTGCACTGCCCAGCCCCAAATATCCTGGTGAGCAAGGCTGGTACTTTAACCAGGGCGAGAAAACTGGGCTCACCGAGGAGTTTTTTACGATCGCACACCTGATCGAGTCAGCCCACTGACAATCGGCCCCCACGATCACGGTTGCGCCACCCAGGCCGGGGGCGTCCCTTCTAGACAGGTGGCGGCCGCTCGAAACCGCCGAGAGACCCTAACTCCTAGCCACCCAAGTTCCGTGAAACCCGTACGGTATCCGGTGAGGCAATTCCACCACCGCAACAGGGTCGCCCAAGAAATCCTCGGCGGACACAATGTGAAATTCGCTGCGGTCACGTGTCTCGTCATACACCAACGCCATCAAGTATCCTTGCCCCTCCTCGGCATTCTCCGATGGAACGAACACCGCCTCACCGAGACCTGCGTGACTGCCGAAGTCGCGAACCTGCATGGTACCCCTGTACCAGTCGAACTTCGCAAGTCCGTTGAACTTGGGCATTCCCGAAGGCGCCGAAGCGCTCGAGTTCCTGGCCACGGCGAACCCATAGCGATACGGGCGGCCAGTCCGCCGCTCGTCAATGCGGGGAAACTCGCATATTGCGTCGAACCGTTCCTCGCCGTGAACTCTGCCGCCCGCCGGATCCACACGGTACCGCCATAACGTGGCCGGTTGCTGTGAAAAATCGTGTGCTGTTCCTCCTGGTTGTGCCGGTTCCAAAAACTTCATTTCCGGATACCGGGCAACATCCACGATCACGGCACCCCCATCCTCGAACGCGTTCATACAGTGAAAAATGAAGCACGCCTCACCTTCGAACCAGCGTACCTCCTGCCCTGACCCGTACCGGGGGACAACACCCCAGAGCGTTCCACACTCGGGCTCCCACGAGAACACCGGCCTCTCCGTTCCAACGTTTTCGAGTCGAAACAGCAGCGGGCAAACAAAGAACACCGCATAATGCTCCGTGATGGCAAAGTCATGGACCATCGCCGGCAACCCGCCAGGTAGGGGCTCGGCAGCCACCAACTCGCCGTTACGGTCGGCTCGGTAAAATGTCAGAAAGGGCGCTACCGGCGAGTATCCGAAAAAGAACAGTTCGCCCGTGTCAGGATCGACTTTGGGATGGGCCGTCATCGGGCCTTGCAATCGGCCAGCAAAGTCGAACTCGCCTAACGTCTCCAAACCGGCTGCATCAACCTCCGTCGGCAACGCCCCTTCCATGAGCGCCAACAACCGGCCCGCATGAAACACAACGTTCGTGTTCGCGGTGTTCTTGAAGCGGCCATCCCCTTTCCCGAAGTCGAGCAGACCATAATACAGTGCGCGTCCTGCCCGAAACTCTTCTTCGAGCCCTTGGCTGCGAACCCATCGGTTGCGGTATGTCGCCCTACCCTGCGACAGATGAATGGCGTGAATCATCCCGTCGCCATCGAACCAGTGGTAACGACCCAGAGGATCGAACGCAGGATTCGGCCCGTTGCGGTAATACGTTCCTTCCAGCTCCCGCGGCAACTCGCCTCGGACAATCAGATCACCCCAGTCCTCTTCACGACGCCACGGGGCGAAGTTTCCCGCCAGAAATGGGCTTCCACCTGAAGAATTTTGCGCAGTCATAGGGGAATGCTCCCACCTTGGACCTCCAACGTCAAGCCAATTGCTTCGCGAAAACGAGGCCAGGCAGCGACTTGCTCGCCCCCGTTGCAGCGCTTGCCGCTTCGTTGCCGCCCCCTCTCAGAGGCCCGACCTGGTGGGCCCGTACGGGAGGGCTCACCGCCACGCAACGTGCTGGTTCATTGTTACAGTTGACACGTTGTCCTCGATCAGCCCCTCGTATTGCGACGCCTCCAGGTATCACTCGGCCCAAGGAGTGTGGTCGGAACCGAGCCGGCCTGCGGTACGGGCCCCATACTGCAACCACGGCCGCCCGGTGTGCAGGTGCCCTCACCTTCCATTATTTTCGATAGCTCCTACCCGCGATCGAATCTATGCGATGTTTTGGATTGGGCTCGTGCTCTCCGTGCAAACCTTCGCAGTCGGTCAAACACCTTTGATGGCAGGCCCCGCAATTTCGGCTGTTGCGACCTCTAGCTAAGGGCGCGAGGGAATCTGCGCTGACCACGCGCCGCGCTTTTTCTCTCTGCCGTCTAACACGGCTTGCCGCGGTACTCGGAGAAGTTCTGAGTCCACGCGCCTGCGGGCGCAGCACTAGTACCAGTGAGGCATCCACCACATCCGCGCCACCGACGCCGCACGGAACGCGCCGGGGATGACAAGCGGGGTCGGTCACAACATCCTGCACACAGCGGTGTCGCGATCGCTGGTGGAGAAAGCCACCACGGACTCGGGCAGCCGACTGCATTTGCTATTCAAGGCGAGCGAGGAGGCCACCGAGGGCCTCATCCACCTCTGCACGGACAATGACAGCACACCGGCTACCCGCCCAGTGCGGAGCGTCGGCTGGGCGGCAACCGCGCCGACGCCGAGGCCGCCCCCCGTGTGGGTGACCTTCCGCGAAGAGACGGGGACACGGCTCAAGAGCCCATCGGCAAGCGTGGGCGGTTCCGTCAAGCCGAGCGATGCAAATCGCGACGGCGACTGAGACATCGTGGTGGCTAATGTCGACGCCGAGTTCTTCGACCCCCGTAATCTGTGCCTGAACGGATCGTACACGATCAGCAGCGGTCCGTGCACGGCGCACAGCCAATGTGCGGAGAGCCACGTGAATTGTGCGTTCGGGCGGCCTTTGCAGGACCTTTTCCAACGAACCAATGACATGCTCGACCAACGAGGACTGCCAGAGGAGGCGTCACGGGGAGTGGGAAGGAGAGCCTTAAGGCCTTGTGTCAAATGGTTCGGCAGTCGCCACCGACTCTCGCGAGGAACCCGAATGGGATGGCCTTGCTTTGCGCTCGTTGCCCTTCTTGTTCCCAACCCTCCCGGCCGCGGGGACGGCGCGGCACCACCGCCGCCGGGCAACCCCGGGGATGATGGGTTCTGCGACCGCCACGGAGCCTTCGGCCACCACAAGCCTCACTCCCGCTTCGAACGCCACACGAACCGTGCGCGCCGCGCCCACTGCAAGCGTCACTGTGGCGTCCCCGCCGATGAGCCTCTTGAGTTTCGTCGAGAAGCAAATGCATGTTGTGGGCAGGTTCTGCGGCCGCGTCTGAGTGGCAGTGAGCCCCGACGGAGCACCCGTCCATGTTGCCCGCGACCCTGGGAGTGTCTTGGCCGTCTTCCGGCGCGATGCGGGCGAAGGACGCTTGCAGCTTCTCGGAGTGCACAAGGAAGACATCGCCCGTTTCCACGGCCTCGCGCCAGCAGGCGTGCTGGCGCGCAGTACAGAAGGGGCTAGGGAATCCGCGCCGTCCACCGCGTTCCCTTTCGCGCTTCAGGCCATTTGCCGGAGGGAATGGCTCCTCCATGTTCGCCTAGCGTGAACTGTTCCGTCTCCGGGGCCATCTCCGACTGCGCCACACGACGTTGCCCTTTTCGGCCACCCCCGATAGCCACCCACTGGAAATCCGCATTCTTCCGCCTCCTTGCGAGCAGTTATGTCTCACAGGCGGATGTACAGATGGTGCCCATCCGCAGCGAGAATGCGCATCTCGAACATGCCGCGACTGAGCCCGATCGCCCTGCGACCGCGGGCGCCCGAAAGCCCGATTCCCATGGCGGACACCGCCAACAACAACACGGCCCCCCAGAAGATCGGCACTAGTTGTGCCGTCAGATCAATCGGCATCATGCTCTGTACCTCCTGGAAGGTATGAGCACGCAATCTGCAGACCAACTCTATGGCCCTGCTGCAACCCTAGAGACACCAGCGCTGCGGCGTGCATGGGATGTTGCAGGTGGCTCATCCGAGAGACACACAAGACTCGCCGGGTTCGTCCTAAGCAACATGGCATGCAGCAGCATCATGGAGAACGCCCTAAGCGTTTCGTAAACGCTCGGTACGGGCAGGATACTTCCGAGTCATTTGTGCGCAGCCGGGAATAACGAGGGAATGACGGGAAAACGCGACGGCTGGGTCCGCTACCAGGTCCCTGCGGTTCAGCAGCCTAACCGGCACTTCCGGTTCTCTGCTCGGCGAGAATTTCCTGCAAGGCGGTCTCGTACACTTTGAGGTCGCTGGCCGTAAACAGCACGAATCGAACGAGCTCGATCCCTGGAAAGCGGGGCAGATGCTCCATCACTGTGCGCAAGGCAATGCGGGCGGCTTGTTGTACGGGATAGCCATAGGCACCGGTGCTAATCGAGGGAAACGCGATCGAGCGCACCTGATGAGCAGCCGCTTCTTCCAACGAGCGCCGATAGGCACTAGCCAAAAGTTCAGGCTCGCCATGTTTCCCGTCGCGGTAAATCGGACCGACAGCATGGATCACGTACTTCGCTTTGAGCCGGCCCGCAGTCGTGGTTTTCGCATCGCCAGTTTCACACCCTCCCAACTTCTTACACTCCTCCAAGATCGCGGGTCCACCGGCCCGGTGGATGGCCCCATCCACGCCACCACCACCCCGCAGGGAGCGGTTGGCAGCGTTCACAATGGCTTCCGTGTCTTGCTGGGTGATGTCGCCCTGCACCAGCTCGAGGGTGGCATGACCAATCTTTACGTGTCGCATCGCCCGTCTCCCCTGGGTCGCGTTCGTGGGACGAATCTTAACATGTCTCCCGCGATGGAGTGAATGGGACCCACGCGCAACGGCAATAATCGCCGAGCAGGAGAGCTCTTAACCCTGTCACTGTACCGAAGCGGTACGAGCACCCGAGATTGTTTCCAGCCGCGCCAGGCACTCTTCGAGTGCGACAACTCGCTGCGCGCGTTGCCGCCGCAACTCATCTCCCCGGCTCATGAGCCACAAAGTCCGCGCGACGACATCGGGCCGGAGGAACGCCTGCTCGGGCGTTTCGAACATGTTGATCATGCGCAGGAAAGCACGATAAACCACGGGATCCGTGCGCATGGCTACGGCGATGCCATCTCGAAAAAACTTTTCCTGCAGTCGCGCTGCGAGTCGAGGCGGAGGTTGCCCTAAGGCTCTCCGCGTGGCATCGCGATCCGCAATGACGGAAGCCCGGTAAAAAGGCTCGATTTGCTCGCGCGCGAGTTGGTCGAGGATCAGCGCCGCCTGCCAAAAATCGCCTCTGGATTGCACCAGTGCTTGAACGAGAAAGTGACCATGCAACAGGGCCTGCGCGCATCCCCGTCCGTACAACGGGTTGGTGCAGTACGCTGAGTCGCCGACAGCAAAATACCGAAGAACGATTGGTCCCGCCGCATCGACAAAACGGCGCCGGCGGTTGACCAAACCGCCCATCGCTTCCACCCCGCGAGGCACCCCGGGGAAAGGTTTGGCGACACACGGGTCGATCCAATCCCTCAGCCCGGGAATCATGCAAACCACGCGATCGAATGTAGCCGGGTGCCGCAAAATCTTCAGCCGCGGCTCCACCAGCGGCACGGCCAGAGTAATGGAAAACACGCCATCTTCGGCGAGAAACAACGCAAACTTCAGCCAGTCCCAGTCGTCCACCCAAGGATCTTGACCAGGCTTGGGTTCATCCGCGTCGGCTAAACGCTGGTAAAACCGGGTGTAGTAAGCAATACCCGAGTCCTCCCGCCGATCATCCACCGGACGACATCCGATCTCGGCAAGCCAACGTACGACTTGGGAATTGCGGCCGCTCGCATCGACGACAAAGTGCACGCGAAACAGCTCTTTTCGCTTACCCCCTTTTTCTACCCAGAGCCCACACACCTGGGGCGGCATCGTAGGCGACGCCATCAAGCCCACGACTTTAGCGCAATCGTACAATTTGATTCTAGGATGTTGCAGGACGAGCCGGCGTAAAACGCACTCAAAGGTCACGCGGCGCCCAGCCAGAGCGACCAGATCCTGGTCTCCCGCTTCCGGTTGCAAGCGTCCCCGCAGGGCGGGCGGAGGATGATCCAAGGGCCGCATCTCCTTGAATCCAGCGGCCAACAGAGCTTCCAAAATCTCCGGATACTCGTCGCGCAGCAGGGCTCGCAACCGCCCGAGAAACACGTGGGAATGACGCAGTTGACTCGCGCCCGGGCGCTTCCAGGTGAGAAAAGCTTTTTCGGGGTCGTCCGAAGGTGGAGGCGGGTCGCGCTCAAAGACGAAAACTTCCGCGCCCCTGCAGGCGAGAAAGTACGCCGCGGCCAGTCCAGCCACACCACCGCCCGCGACCGCGACTCGGTACCCACTCAGCAACATCGAGGCACGCGCCGGCGAGGTGAGACCTTCCACCTCGGTTGTCCGCACCGTCATGGTGGGGTGGCAGTGCAGAACGGCGCCGCCACCCCCGACCGCAAAGGCAACAGCATATCAGCTCGCCAGCGGCAGCTCATGCCGGCTTTCCAATCGATCCCCCCAGAGGATGCCGGCCCGGCGGTACTTTTCCTCGGTACGTTCCGTGATCAAGCCCAAGCGCCAGAGGTTGGGAATCACAGTGTGCATGTATACTTCGCTATTTAGCTGGGCCCACTGAGGCATCGCGTGAAGCGACTGCACGACCGCCTCCGGGTCCAGACCATACTTCGGGGCGGCTTGGCGGAGGAAATCCAACTGCTGGTTGGCGTTCAGCGTTTCCAGTATGGCAAAGGCGAAGTCCTCCATCTCCGCCATCTCTTCTTCCGTGGCCTCTTGTACCACCCGACGCATCGTCAGCACACCAAAGGCAGCGTGGCGCGCTTCGTCAATCTGCACTCGACGCAAAATATCCTTGATCAGAGGGTTGGTCGCCGCGCGGACAATTTGGTCGAAAATCGCCACCGCCATCCCCTCGAACAGGGTCTGCATCCCCAGGGTCTTCATTTTCCATGTCGGAGCTTCCAGCAATCGATCCAGTAGAACTTTTAGGGTCGGATCGATGGGGTAAATCATTCCGAGCTTTCGCTCGATGAACTTCGCTAACACTTCAACGTGCCGTGCTTCGTCGGCCACTTGGGAGGCGGCATAAAACTTTTGATCGATTGTCGGGCAGGCGTTCGTCAATTGGCCGCACAACTGCAGTGCAGCCTGTTCTCCGTGGAGCAACTGCGAGATCAAGTGTGCAAACTCTTCAAACGCAGCCTCGCGACACGTCTCTTCATCGGCACCCATCATCGTCAGCAACGTGGGCAGCAACAAAGCATTTTCTCGAGGCACGAACCACTGATCGCGCGGGAAAGGGATGCTCCAGTCAATATCCGTCTCTGCGTTCCACTGACCCCGCTTGCCCCGCTCGTACAGCGCGCGGAGCTCCTCGATCTCCGAGCCGTACTCCCAACTCCAATGCAGTTCGAGGGGTACCGGCACATCGAGCTTTTGCCGCAGGTTCGCGATTTCTTGCTCGTCCACAAATTCGACGATCTCGAACTCACCCAGTTGACGCCGGTGGTCCGCCAGCAATTTCTCCATAGTTTCTACCTCCCTTCTTCCTTTCAGGACTCCACGTCCGTGCGCACTCTCGCTCGCAACGGCTCCGCCAAAACACCGCAATAGAGCAGTGCTTTGACCTCTTCCTTTCTTTTCCTCACAGCGGCCGGACTGAACAGTGATTGCCTGAGCAGTGTTTCCCCAAATTCTCCCGAAGCAAAGTGGTACACGAGCAAACCAATCAAGCTTTGCAGCAAATGCGGGATGCTGCCCAAGCGAAAGAGTCCTTGCTCCATGCCCTCGCGCAACATACGTCCCACGCTGGCGAAGAGCCGATGAATAATTTCATCGACTTCTTTCTCCTCTTCGCTTTCCCCCGCCAAATCGTCGTCTTCGAAAAGCGACCGCAGCAGGAGTCGGGCACGCGAGGGCCGTTCCGCTAACGTCTCAATCATCGCCTCGAGCCACCGGTCGAAGCGTACGAACGCGTCCCCCGGAGAAGTCAAGGCCTCCGCCGTCCGCTCCTCGAAGACCGACAGGATGCGCGCTGCCACAGCCGCATACAGCTCCACTTTGCTTCGGAAATGGTGGAACAGCGAAGACTTGCTCAACCCCACGGCCTCGGCCACTTCCCGCATTCCCACGCCGGAAAAACCACGCTGGGCAAATAGCAGTTCTGCCGCGTCGAGAATTTTCTCCCGTGACGACGGCTCACCTACGTCGTCTGCCACTTCCACCCTCTCGCCCATAGTTCCTTGCCTGTTCCGCGACATTGCCCGACCGGTCGGTCGGGTTTTATCCCAACGTTTGCCTGTGAGTCAAGACCCCAAGCGTTCGACGCAACATGCTCGATCGATCTCTTCCAATCCGGCTGGGCGAATCGCCACGGCTAGCAGTCAGAGCTCTCTACTTCGCGCCAACGCCTCGCACCGAGAAGGCAGTCGCAAGGGAAAGGGACAAAGCCGCGCTCGCCGAGCTCCACGGATTTTTCAGCCCAAGACCCCGTGGGCCGTCAGTCCTTGACGCTCGGTTTTCCCTATGTTTAATGCGCCCAATTCGCTTGCACGGGCAAACCAGCGCACAGAATCGTCCGTGGTGTTTTGCCCGCAATCCGAGCCGAGCTGGTTTTTATGCAAACCAGGATGGACACAACGCTAAGGAATTCATTGCGACGCAGCGACTACGAGTTCGAACTGCCGCCGGAACTGATCGCCCAGTACCCGGCTGCGGAGCGCGATCAAGCCCGGCTCATGGTCCTCGACCGGACGACACGCCAGAGAATCCACGCTCGAGTGGCCGACCTACCGTCCTTTCTCGCACCGGGCGACCTCGTCATCGTCAACGATACGCGGGTGATCCCGGCTCGAATCACCACAACCGGGCCCACGGGCGGAAAAGTGGAACTGTTGTTCGTCCGCCGGATCTCCACGCTGCCGTCCTCTACCCCCGCTTGGACATGTCTTGGCCGGCCCGGGCGATACCTCAAGCCCGGGCAAAGATTGGGCTTGCCTGAGGGGGTCGAAATCGAAGTGATCGAGAGGCAGGGTGCTGGTCGATACCTGGTGCGGTGGCTTGGCGCAGTCGACGAGTTTGCTTTCTTGCAACGCCACGGCCGGGTTCCACTCCCTCCTTACATCAGACGGCCTCAAGGGCCATCCCCTGAGGATGAAGAGCGGTACCAAACAGTTTTCGCCCGGGTTCCCGGCTCAGTGGCGGCTCCAACGGCTGGGCTTCACTTCACACCCGCCTTGCTCGAGAAGCTAGAGGCTCGTGGCGTTCAGACGAGTCGCCTCACTTTGCATGTCGGTCCGGGTACGTTCCAACCCATCCGCGGCGACGATGTCCGCCTTCACCGGATGGAGCCGGAGTGGTGCGACATCCCGGCGGCCACCGTCGAAGCAATCCGGGCCGCAAAGATGCGGGGAAACCGGGTGGTTGCCGTGGGAACAACGACCACGCGCGCATTGGAGTCTGCCGCAACCTTTGACGACCAGGTTGTCCTGGCCGGGGCTCGCTGGGCCGACCGCTTTATCTTGCCGGGATACCGCTTCGGCGTGGTCGATTCGCTGCTGACGAACTTCCACTTGCCGGGCTCTACACTTGTGCTGCTGGTTGCCGCCTTGGTGGGTCGAGAATGGCTTCTCGAATCGTACGCAGAGGCCATTCAGCGGCGCTACCGCTTTTACAGTTATGGCGATGCAATGCTGATTTTATGAACTCGTTTGGGGCATTCGCCGCACCAGCCAAATTCGAAGAGCGTGTAACCTTCCGCATCCAAGCCGAAGATGGCCTGGCACGATGTGGGGTGCTCTCGACCCGCCACGGTCCGGTCTCCACCCCGGCATTCATGCCGATCGCAACGCAAGGGAGCGTGAAGGCGATGACGCCGCGCGACTTGGAGGACCTCGGAGTGCAAATGGTATTGTCCAACACGTACCATCTTGTGCTGCGCCCCGGGTTGGAGGTCATTCAAGCGGTGGGCGGACTCCACCAGTTCATGGGGTGGGACAAGCCGATACTTACGGACAGCGGCGGCTACCAGGTGTACAGCCTCGCGCCGTTCCGAAAAATCTCTGACGACGGGGTCCTCTTCCGTAGCCATCTTGACGGAAGAGAGATTTTCTTCACCCCCGAGTTTGTCATTCAGGCTCAACAGGCGCTGGGCGTGGATATCGCCATGGTACTCGACGAATGCCCACCTGCGGGGGCACCCCGAGAGGAGGTCGAAGCGGCAACGCGACGTTCTCTCGCGTGGGCACGGCGTAGCATCGAGCGTAGCGTTGACGATTCACCCCTCGTGTTCGGCATCGTTCAGGGTGGCACCTATCTCGACCTTCGCCGCTGGCATGCCACAGAACTTGTGGCGTTGAACTTTCCTGGCTATGCGGTGGGCGGCCTGAGTGTGGGGGAGGAGCGAGAGGTGACTTGGGAGGTAGCGGAGGCGACGGTACAGGAACTACCACGAGAGCGGCCCCGCTACTTGATGGGTGTCGGCTATCCCGAGGACCTCATTCGCTTCGTGGCGATGGGATATGACCTATTTGATTGCGTACTCCCCACGCGCAATGCACGTAACGGTCTCTTCTTCACATCCTCCGGGCGCTTGAACATCCGGCTGTCCCGATTCCAACGTGACGACCAGCCGCCCGATCCCGCATGTGGCTGCTACACGTGCCGGAACTTCAGCCGTGCTTACCTCCGGCACCTCTCGGTCGCCAATGAGATTTCTGCGGCTGTTCTCGCCACTTACCACAATCTCTACTTTTATCAGCGGCTGATGCGGGATATGCGCGCCGCCATCATGTGCCGCAGCTTCGCCACCTGGGCCCAAGCGACCATCGCGCGCTTGGAACAGGAGTACGCGCTATGAGCCCGGCGTGGGCACAAGCAGGTCCGGCTGGGGGACCGTCCTTGTTAGCCAGCCTCTTCCCGTTACTGCTCATCTTCATTGTCTTTTACTTTTTGCTGATTCGGCCCCAGCAACAGAAACAGCGGGAACATCAAAAGATGCTGGATTCCCTCAAGGTCAACGATGAGGTTGTGACCAGTGGGGGGCTGATCGGGCGCATCGTCCAGGTCGGCGACCGCATCCTCACGCTCGAAGTCGCCCCGAACGTGCGCGTGCGCGTCGAGAGGTCTTACATCGCGGCACTTCTGCGGCCCCCGGCTGCCGACAAAACAAAGGACAAACCAAGAGAAAAGGACAATCAGAAGTGAAAGCGAGTCTTTGGTATCGCATCGTCGGTGTCCTAGCTTTGCTCCTCGTGGCATTGGTGTATCTGTTGCCGTCGCTGACGACGGACCTGCCCGATTGGTGGAAGCGGTTTTTGCCATCCAACAAGATCCGGCTCGGCCTCGATCTACAAGGTGGAACGCACCTCGTGCTGACCGTAGACGTGGACAAAGCCCTCGAAACGACACTGGAGCGCGCTGCCGACGAGCTTAAACGCGAAGCACAGGAAAAGGGGCTGGCGTTGGCCGAGGTACAGCGCGTGGATAAGAGTATCCGGGTAAAAATCGAGTCGCCGGAGGCGAGAAGCAACTTCGAAGCTTTTTTGCGAGACAACTTCCCCAATCTCGCGGTAGCGGACTCGCAAACCAGCGATGGTGTGGCGCTCGTGAATTTGAGGCTGGCGACCACGGAGGAACGGCGCTTGCGTGAATTCACCGTCGAGCAAGCGTTGGAAACCATTCGCAACCGGATCGACCAATTTGGCGTCACCGAACCCATTATCCAGCGGCAAGGCTCCCAAGACATCGTCGTGCAACTCCCGGGCATCCAGGATCCGCAGCGCGCCAAGGCGTTGATCGGCAAAACCGCCCTTCTCGAATTCAAGCTGCTGGCCGAAGTACCAGATGCAGAAGCCTACTTAAGCGGACAAAAGCCTTTGCCTCCCGGCCTCGAAATCCTGAGTGGATACGGAGGAGAGCGAGTGGGACGGCGAGTGGAGCGGACCAAGTACCTCGTCGAGTCCAAGGTGCTCTTGACCGGTGATGCCATTGCCGATGCCCAAGTTCGGCCGGGCTCCCAACTCGAGGGTCCATACGTCGCCTTGGAACTCACCCCCCGAGGAGCCAAGCAATTCGAGGAAATCACCGCCGCGAATGTCAAGCGGCGCCTAGCCATTATACTGGACAACACTGTATACTCCGCGCCGGTCATTCAGGAGCGAATTCCGGGCGGACGAGCCTCCATCACCGGCGACTTCGATATCAAGGAAGCGCGCGACCTTGCCATCGTGCTGCGCGCCGGTGCCTTACCAGCCCCGGTCTACATCGCAGAAGAACGCACCGTGGGGCCCACTTTGGGACGTGACTCCATTCGACAGGGTTTCATTTCCTTTGTGGTGGGAGGAACCCTGGTCGTTCTGTTCATGCTCGTGTACTACAAGTTCGCCGGGCTCCTGGCGGATCTGGCGTTGGTGCTCAATATTCTCTTCCTCCTGGCGGCCCTGTCGGCGTTGCAGGCAACCCTGACACTGCCCGGGATTGCAGGCATCGTGCTCACCCTCGGCATGGCGGTGGACGCCAACGTCTTGATCAACGAGCGGATCCGCGAGGAACTGCGCCTAGGCAGAAGCGCGCGAGCGGCTATCGAAGCCGGCTACGAACGGGCGCTGCCGGCCATCTTGGACTCCAATATCACCACGTTTCTCTCCGGCCTGATTTTGTTCCAGTTTGGTGCCGGGCCGATCAAAGGGTTTGCCGTCACGTTGTGTCTCGGCATCGTGACTTCTGTGTTCACCGCCGTCGTCGGAACGCGTGTCGTTTACGATTGGCTGCTCACCTATCGGCGCTTGGAGCGTGTGAGTATCTGAGGGGGTGCATTGTGGAGCTCATCAAACCTGGAACCAACTTCGACTTCGTTGCCAACTTCCGGCGCGCCCTGCTTTTTTCCTGGGCCCTAATTGCCCTTGGGGTGGTGTCACTGGTTGTGCGTGGGGGGCCCAACTACGGAATCGACTTCGCTGGTGGCACGCTGGTCCAAGTGAGATTCAAGCAACCAACCCAAATCGACGAAGTCCGGAAGGCACTTGCGTCGCTCGACCTCGGCGAAGCCTCCATCCAGGATTTCGGAGGGAATGGCGACCGAGGGTCAGAATTTCTGGTGCGCGTGCCTGTCAAAGGCGAGCAACTGAGTGACTTTAGCGCCCAGGTGACCTCCGCCCTGGAGTCTCGGTTTGGAAAAGATTCCTGGGAGATCCAGAGAATCGAAACCGTCGGTCCGCGCGTGGGCAGCGAGCTCCGCTGGCGTGCCATCTTCGCTGTCCTTGCCGCCACACTCATGATGGGCGTGTACATATGGATCCGCTTCGAGTTGCGCTTCGGCATCGGCGCGGCAGTTGCTCTGTTCCACGACGTACTCATAACAATCGGAGCACTGTCGCTGGCGAACTACGAGTTCGATCTGACAATCGTGGCCGCGCTGCTGACAGTGGTTGGATTCTCGGTCAATGACACGGTTATTGTGTCAGACCGCATTCGAGAAAATCTGCGCAAAAATCGCCGCGATCCTTTGGAGAAGATCATCAACCGGAGTATCAACGAGACGTTGAGTCGCACCATCCTGACTACGGGCACAGCCGTGTTAGTGTTGCTCGCGCTGTTCTTCCTCGGCGGGAAGGTCATCAACGGGTTTGCGTTCACTCTGCTGGTTGGCTTTCTCATTGGAACTTATTCATCGATCTTCATCGCGAGTCCCATCGTGTTGTACCTTCAGAACACCGCCTTTGCTCGTGCGCGCTGAGAGCGATAAGTTCCGCTGCCCATGCAGGAGCGGTGGTGCTTGCGACGGGGCGACCCGGAAGTAGAGGCGCTCCTTCGACAGGAGCTTGGCGTCTCTTCCCTTGTTGGCCGGTTGCTGGTCAACCGCGGCATTCGTACCCCTGAGGAGGCCGTCAGGTTCCTCGAACCGCGACTCAAAGAGGGTTTGCGATCTCCCTTCTTGTTCCGTGACATGACGAGAGCAGCCGACCGCGTCATCGTCGCCCTCGCTCAAAAGGAAACAATCGCGATTTACGGAGACTACGATCTCGATGGAATCAGTGGCTCAGCTCTGCTCTTTAGCTTTCTGCGTAGTCTCGGGACGGAGCCGCTGGTTTACATTCCTGACCGCGTTCGTGAGGGCTATGGCTTGAACGCAGAAGCGGTGCAGGGATTAGCCCACCGGGGCGTTAAGCTGCTGATCACTGTGGACTGTGGTGGGGCAAGCCATCGAGAAGTCGAATTTGCGCGATCGCTCGGACTCGACGTGATTGTTTGTGACCATCACCAGGTTCCCGAAGTCCCTCCCCCAGCCTTCGCAATACTCAATCCCGCAGCCCCGGACTCGGGCTTCCCCTTCAGCGGTCTTTGTGGTGCCGGTACAGCCTTCTATCTCGCGTGGGGTGTGCGTAACCGTTTGCGGGACAACCGGGAAGCCGGCGCACCTGAACTGCGCGATCTACTCGACCTGGTTGCGTTGGGCACGATTGCCGACCTCGTTCCTTTGGAACGAGAGAATCGCGTTCTCGTGCGCCATGGCCTGACAACCCTCGAACAAGGTCAACGCCTCGGGATTGCCGCGCTCAAGAGCGTGGCCGGCGTCGAACAAGTCACCAGCGCGGCTGTCGCCTTTCGCTTAGCGCCTCGCCTCAACGCCGCTGGCCGCCTCTCCTCCGCCTCGCTCTCTCTCGAACTTCTCACCACTTGCGATCCGCAACGCGCCTTGGACCTTGCGCAGATTTTGCAGGCGACGAACCGCGAACGTCAAGCAACAGAAAGCGCCATTCTCAACGAGGCATTAGCTCTTTGCCGAAACGATCCCCAATGGGATGAGCGTGCCACGATTGTGCTCGCCAGTTCCAACTGGCACCCCGGAGTGATTGGAATCGTTGCCGCCCGCTTAGCGCAGCGATTTCATCGCCCCACTGCGTTGATTGCGCTCGAACCGGAAACCGGCCTTGGCCGCGGCTCGGTTCGCAGCATTCCCGGGATCCACTGTTATGAGGCGTTGCGATCTTGTCGGAACTACCTGGTTGCTTTTGGGGGCCATCCTATGGCTGCTGGGTTTACCATCGCTCGCTCCGAGCTCGACAACTTTTCCCAGGCGTTTGACTCCGCTGTGAAATCTCAAGCCGCGTCGCCCAGTATTCTCACTGTTTGGGCGGACTGCGAGGTCCAGCTCGACCGGCTTGATGTTCGCTCTCTCCTCGAGGCAGCCACGGTACTCGAACCGTTCGGTCCTGGGAATCCCGAACCTGTTTTCTTTGCGCGCAACACTCGCCTGCGGGCGCCGCAAGCGTTTGGAGGCGACCACCTTCGGGTCTTCATCGAACAAAACGGCAAGGCCCTACCGGCGCGATGGTTCCAGTGGGGAGATCAACCGCTGCCCCCTCCGGACGTCATGTTCGACATCTTGTTCACCGTCGAACCTTCGAAGCACAAGAGTGATGGTCCGGTCTACTTGCGCCTGCTCCGATTACGACCCAGCCGCTCGAGGACATCCTGAACCCCCGATGCTCTTCCAACTCGTGCCCAACCGCTTTGGCGAACAGCCGCCCAAGCTGCTCCACGACATCGTCCACACTTTCTTGTGATGCAGCAATCATAAGATACTGATTATTCGAAGTTTTCGTGAGAGAGATCCAGATCGAGCGGCCGCTTGCTTGACTGCTGGGTGACCCCGTGTTAGCCGACTCAGCCGCACACGAGTTCTGCGCCACAACGAGTCCGGCCCGGGGGACAAGTCATGGAAAGAGACGACACGATTTTGACCAGCAAGGAAGTAGCGCGCATTCTCGACATGAGCCCGGATACAGTAAATGAGTTTGCTCGCAAGAGCATTCTTCCGGCCTTCAAAAAAGGGCGCCAATGGCGCTTCCGCAAGAGGGACGTGGCCGCTTTCCAACAAGACTTGCAGGGAAAAACCGCCGCCTAACTTTCGCGAATTTTAACCGACTCAGTAGGGATCGCGCATGCCTCCGTTCGAAGGTGCACAAGCCCACGAGAGTAAGCTGTATGCGGAACTTTCGTACCTCTATGACGTCATCTTCACCCGAATTTTCGCCCCCCGCATCCATCACGTGATCCGCTCCCTCCAAATACCGCCGGGGGGCCAAGTGCTCGAGGTCGGCGTGGGAACTGGGCTTTCACTGGATGCCTACCCCCAACACGCCGAAGTCGTCGGCATCGATCTGGCGCCGGAGATGTTAGAGAAGGCGGAAGAGAAAGTACGCCGTCATGGTTGGCGCCATATCAAACTGCTCGAAATGGATGCCCTGCATCTC
The DNA here is from genome assembly GCA_026004215.1 of Candidatus Binatia bacterium. Classification (GTDB taxonomy): domain Bacteria; phylum Desulfobacterota; class Binatia; order HRBIN30; family HRBIN30; genus HRBIN30. Next base: position 90,671 of record BPIR01000001.1, on the reverse strand, counting down.
AAGTTTCCGGAAGACTCCTTTGATTTTGTCACTGCGTTCCACGTTGTCAGCGTGGTGCCGGATGCGCGCCGCCTCATGAGAGAAATTTTGCGCGTCCTCCGGCCGGGAGGGACCCTGGCAATCGTAAACCACTTCCGCAGCCCCAACCGCTTTTTTGCAGCGCTCGACACCATGATCGAACCCATCACCTTGAGGCTCGGCTGGCATACATTGGACTTACGCGAGGTGCTGCAAGGTCTGCCCATACAAGTACTGCAACTGTACAAGACCAGTCGCCGCTCGCTGTTTACGATCGTCGTTGCCCGGAACGCGAAAGACTGTGATCGCCCCAAGGCGACCATTAGTGCGTCAGGCCCTTCGGGGGTACATACGGAATCAAACCCTGCTTCATGAGCCAGCGTGCATCCACTTCACTGCGCGTGTAAAGCCAGCGCGTGTATGCGCGAAGTGCGTGCTCGTCACCGGGGAATAGATCCCGGAAACTAATTTCAGCCAGCACTCTCACCAACTCCGGAAAGAGATCGGCAAGTTCCGCAAAAAGATCCCTTGGGTGGGCGCTGCTCGTACCTGCAAGGCGTGCCAGATGAGAGTAGGCCGTGCGACCGAGCTGGGTGTAATAGTCGGAACTTACAATTTTGCGATGCAACGCCTCGATGAAGACCCCTGCCATGAACAGTGCGGTATCGCCGACGTGCTTCAGCTTTCCATACCGATGCGGCATCGGCATATGGAAAGCCTCTAAGTAATCTAGCGCGAGGGGGCGGTCCCCCAGCCGGCGCGTCGGATGCGCAAAATGCTCCAACAGCTTCACAAGGTAAAATTCCACGTCCTCGCTCGATCGAACAGCCTGAGCCTGCATGGCGCTTTGCAGGAGCTCGCGGAAAAATTCGGTAAGGTTCCGTTGCAAGAGCTTTGAATTCACGGTCATGACGTTTCCACAGTTTAGCGAGCAGAACGGCTCGACCAAGAGGTTTTTGCGCGTGCTCGGCAAACCGGCTGCACCGGTTCGGGTACTTCCCACGCGAACAAATTGTGCACCCCCATCGGTTCGGTTATAAGCCCCCCGCAAATCGTTCCTAGAGAAAGGTCGGTCGTGTACATGAAACGGCGCACCCATTGGCTTTCCGGATTCGCGTGGGGAATCATCCTGAGCACTACCGTTTGGGTGGGAACATATACGGTTGGCCGTGTCCTTGCCGTTGCCAAGGACACGTACGACAGCATCGAAGTGTTCACCAACGTGCTCACCTTGGTCCAACGAAACTACGTGGATCCGGTGACGACCAAGCAATTGATCGAGGGAGCCATCACCGGAATGCTGGCCGCTCTCGATCCGCACAGCGCGTATCTCCCCCCAGAGTCCTACAAAGAACTCCAAGTAGACACCCGCGGAACTTTTGGCGGTCTGGGTATCGAGATTACCATTCGCAACAATGTGCTGACGGTCGTCTCGCCAATCGAGGACACGCCTGCATACCGGGCGGGCATCAAGCCTGGCGACCAAATCATCAAGATCGATGAGGAGTTCACCAAGGACATGCCTCTGACCGAGGCGGTGCGCCGCATGCGCGGTACCCCAGGCACCAAGGTGCGTCTGACCATTCGGCGTGAGGGCGTGATGAAGCCAATCGAGCTCACCCTCACGCGTGAGATCATCAAGATTCAAAGCGTCAAGGCTCGGCTGCTCGAAAAGGGCTACGCGTATGTTCGGATCACGCAATTCCAGGAACGGACGGATGACGACCTCCAAAAAGCGTTAACGAAGCTCGAGCAGGAGAACGGGGCACCTTTGTCCGGTTTGATCCTCGACTTGCGCAACAATCCGGGCGGGTTGCTGACCCAAGCAATCAAAGTGGCCGATGAGTTTATCGATTCCGGCTTGGTCGTTTACACCGATGGCCGTCTGGAATCCCAAAAGCAGAAGTACTTTGCGCACAAGGATGGATCCCATACGGACTTCCCAATGATCGTGCTCGTGAACAGCGGAAGCGCCAGCGCATCGGAAATTGTCGCGGGCGCACTGCAAGATCACCGTCGCGCCCTGGTGCTGGGAACGCAGACTTTCGGAAAGGGCTCGGTCCAAACGATTCTTCCTCTGGAAGAAAATTCCGCGATTCGCCTGACCACCGCCCGTTACTACACGCCCAATGGTCGCTCGATTCAAGCCACGGGAATTACACCGGACATCGTGTTCGAAAACCCCGCCACCTTGGCGCCTGTAGCCGGGCCTGGCGCACCACGGATCCGCGAGGAAAACTTGCCCCGACACTTGCGTGCCCCAAGGGATCGGGAAGAGCCGAGCCTCGAAGACGAACAAGAAGGCGAAGAGCCGCCCACTCCGGAGGCAGCACAGGTCCGTGAAGGAGAACTCGGGCGAGATCCGCAGCTCGACCGCGCCTTAGAGCTACTGAAGAGCTGGAACGTGTTTAAAACCGTCGTTGCGGGACGCACACAATAAGGGCATTGGACACGAACACTGCCGTGGGTCGGCTCTTGCCTCTTTGTGTGTGAGCTGCGGTGCGATCTTCACCACGGCTGTTCGGACCTTTCGCCCCCTTCCGCCTACTCCTGATGCTCGGCTTCGGGGCGGTCGTGTACGCCGACCTGACGCTCTTGAAATCCAGTAAAACGCCACCGTTGCCGGCGAGTCCTCAAACGACGTCGCTCGGCACTCCCGCCATCCAGGAAGAGGTCCTGCTCGCAGAGGCTGCACGCGTCACGGTGCGCGTTTCCGACTTGGACTTTCCTGTGCCTCTGCCGACTCCCACAGAGGAAATTCTGGGAGGACCGGGACTGCAATGGGTGCATCGGACCTACGAGATCTCCTTGCCGCGGCAAATGGATATTGCACCGCTAACCCGCCCGTTCCTCGGCCTTCGCGACGAGTTCCCGGCGTTGAACGTACACACGGACGACCGCCCCCAAGCGCTCGAGATTCACCTCGGGATTGCCGGCCTGCGCACCCACACATTTCGCTTTCATTGGCTAGACCGCCCCCCTCGCATTGCCTTCCTGGTCGCCCACCTCGGTACCGACATGTCCCTCGCACGCCAGTTCCTCGCACTGGGCGCCAACCTTAGTTTCGCTGTTCGGCCGTCTGAACCATTTTCCGATGTCATTCGCGAACAAATCCGGCTTGCAGGGGCAGAGGCCTGGATCGAGGTCGACTGGGATTTCGTACCCGAAGAAACGCGCAGAGCACCCGGGGCACCGCCGACCCGTTCCGGCACCCGCTATCAATCGGAAGGCGATTGGACACAAACGTGGCGGGCATCGCTCGCAGAGGCACAAAAACAGCTAGCCGATGCCGCGGGAATCCTTGTCTTCGCCGAGCAGCACAACCTTGTCGGGCCCGAGGAACTTCGAGAGCTCAGGGAGGTGCTGGCTCCGGCGCGACGCCTCTTGTGGGCCGAAGCCCATCCGCGCGGAGAGGGCGACCCGTGCTCCTGGTTCCGAGCCAAGGGCGTTGCCTGCCGGCCCATAGAAACCCCCGACGCTGGCTCCGAGACCGATGCAACGCTACTCGCGGCACGCGTTTTCCGTGCATTGGCCAGAGCGCAAACCACGGGGGAGGCCCTCGAAATGGTACCGGGGAATGCTGAAGGGCTCGGTATCCTTCGCGAAGCGCTCCCGCGTTTTCGCGAAGCCGGGATCGAAATTGTCCCGGCTTCGGCCTTGGCCGGCCTTACTCTGTCACAGCCGGATGGGTTTTGATAGGTAACTTTTCAATGGCGCAGGCCGATGCACCGCTACCTGGGGTCGTTCCGGTTTTCACCGTGACTGAGCTGACCCAGCTCATCCGGCAGACCCTGGAAAGTCAAATCGACACGGTCTGGGTCGTGGGGGAAGTCTCGAATTTTCGGGTCCCCAGTTCCGGGCACTATTACTTCATCTTGAAGGACGAGGCGGCCCAGATTGCCGCAGTCATGTTCAGAGGGGTGAACCGAAGCCTCAGCTTCACGCCCGAGGATGGCCTCAAGGTGCTCGTTCGCGGCCACATCAGCATGTACGAAGCGCGAGGGAGTTTGCAGCTTTATGTGGAGTACATGGAACCCGTTGGTATCGGCAGCGCACAGCTCGCGCTGGAACAGCTCAAGCAGCGGCTGCACGCAGAGGGGCTGTTTGCTGCGGAACGCAAACGCCCCCTGCCCTTTCTCCCGCGTTGCATCGGCATTGTCACTGCGCTCACCGGCGCGGCCATCCGCGACATTCTCACTGTACTGCGCAAGCGCTTTCCCCATGTACGCGTGGTGATCCGGCCGGTGCGGGTCCAGGGAAAGGAAGCGCCCCTGGAGATCATCGCCGCTTTGGACGACTTGCAACAACTTCCCGAGGTCGAGGTCATCATCGTGGGGCGTGGTGGCGGGTCAAAAGAAGATTTATGGGCCTTCAATGACGAAGGAGTTGCGCGCGCGATTGCTGGTTGCCGTGTTCCGGTGGTTTCAGCCGTGGGGCACGAAATCGACTACACGATTGCCGATTTGGTTGCCGATGCTCGTGCACCCACACCGACGGCCGCCGCCACAATGGTGGTGCCGGACTTCGACGAGCTGCGGGCGCGTGTCGCCCAGCAGCGGCGGCTACTCGTCACAGCATTTACTCGGCTGCTGATGTTGCATCGGCAGCGGCTGGAACAACTCGCGCAACGCTTGCGCGATCCGCGCCACACGGTAGAAAATCTCCGCCTGCGGCTCGACGAACTCGCCGAGCGCGCCCAACTGGCCATGGCTCGGAGGATCGAACACTACCGGCAGCACTTGCGGGCCCTCGCCGACCGGCTCGCCGCCCTCAACCCACTGGCGGTGTTGGAACGAGGCTATGCCATCGTAAAGCACTCGACGTCGGGCGAAATTGTTCGCGATGCCTCCACTCTTTCCCCAGGCGACGCCGTGCACGTGCAATTTGCCCGCGGTCGAGCGACTGCTGAGGTGCGGGAAACGCAAAGCTAGAAGAGGAGAGGTCCGCCATGGAACACTCAACCCTAGAGTCGTTCGAAGAATCTATGCGTGCACTCGAGGATGTCGTCCGGCGACTCGAACGGGGCGACCTGTCGTTGGAAGACGCGCTTGCGGCCTTCGAAGAAGGGATTCGACTCGTTAAGGCCTTGAACGAACGACTCACCCAAGTCGAGGCTCGCGTCGAGGTATTGACGCGCGCGCCCGCCGGCGAGATCCAACTCAGCCCCCTCCCGGAGTCCGTCAAGGAGTGAGCGAGTGCGGCTCGACCAGTACCTCGAGAAAAAACGGCGGCTGATTGACCGTGCTTTGGATGAATACCTACCAGCGGCCAATCCCCCTGATCGCCTGATCGAAGCCATGCGTTACAGCCTGCTGGGTGGCGGCAAGCGATTGCGCCCGATCTTATCGCTTGCCGCTTGCGAAGCCGTGGGCGGCCGGGCCGACGTGGTGCTGCCTTTCGCTTGTGCAATCGAAATGATTCATACCTACTCCCTGATTCACGATGATTTGCCGGCCATGGATAACGACGAACTTCGCCGCGGCAGGCCGACCAACCACGTGGTGTTCGGGGAGGCCCTCGCTATCCTCGCCGGCGACGCCTTGCTCACCGAGGCTTTTCGCATCATGGGGGAAGCGGCGCTTCAGGCAGGCGTACCGCAACGCCGCGCTTTGCAGGTGCTTACCGAGGTTGCCACGGCCGCGGGAGCTCGGGGCATGGTGGGAGGTCAGGCCGCTGACATGGATGCCGAAGATCTCCAAGCCGACTTACCCTTGGTGGAATTTATCCACGTCCGCAAAACGGGCGAACTCATCCGTGTCGCCGTTCGCACAGGCGCGATCCTCGGGGGCGCGAGGACCGGCCAATTGCGGCACCTCACGCGCTACGGTGAATTCCTCGGGCTGGCGTTTCAAATCGCAGACGACATCCTGGACGAAGAAGGATCCCTTCAAACAACCGGCAAGTTCGCCGGTGGCGATCGCAAGCATCACAAGGCAACTTTTCCGGCAGTGTTGGGCTTGCCGGCCTCCAAGCAACGAGCGCGCGAACTGCTAGAGCTGGCGTCGGCAGAACTCGCGTCTTTCGGTGAAAGCGCCGAGCCGCTACGGCAAATTGCGCAATTGATCGGGGCTCGCGCCTCGGTTGCATAGTGCAACGTTATGCGTGTTCGGATTGACAAGCTCCTCGTCGATCGCGGGTTGGTTTCTAGCCGGGAACGGGCTCAGCGCCTGATTTGGGCGGGGGCTGTCCTTGTCTCCGGCCAGCGAGTGAGCAAGGCCGGTACTCTCGTGAATGCCAATGCCCCGATCGAGGTGAAGGAAGAGGACATCCCGTTTGTCAGTCGCGGGGGTCTCAAGCTTGCATCGGCACTCGATCGGTTCTGCGTCTCCGTGCAAAACCGCGTCTGCCTCGATGTCGGCGCGTCCACCGGCGGCTTCACCGACTGCCTTTTGCAACGAGGTGCCGCACATGTTTACGCCATCGACGTCGGCTATGGCCAATTTGCTTGGAGGCTTCGCCAACACCCGAAGGTTACGCTCTTCGAAAGAACAAATTTTCGATTCTTCTCGCCTCCCTCGTGGCCCTCGCCACCCGACCTGGCGACTGTGGACGTATCCTTCATTTCTCTCAAGTTACTCCTGCCCAACCTCCTGCGCTGCGTGAAGGCAGGCGGAGATGTACTGGCACTCGTGAAGCCTCAGTTCGAAGTTGGGCGCGGCAACGTGGGATCTGGCGGGGTTGTGCGAGATCCTACGTTACGAGAGCAAGCCGTGCTCAGTGTTGCACAGACGGCACGGGAGTTGGGGTTCAACGTCCTCGGCCAGTGCCCGTCGCCGATTCTCGGCCCGAAAGGAAACCAAGAGATTTTCCTCCACTTGCGGTGCCCGGGGACACCTCCTCCGTGCGAGGAACCAACCACCCCTGGGCGATAGCGTAAAGCAGCCCTCCGCCGAGGATGCCGAGCAGGCCCAATACAAAGGCCGGACGGCTCGCGAGTTCGCTGAACGGCAAAGCACGAGCAAAGTGGGCAAACATCGAGGCACCACTGACCAGCAAACCTAGGCTCGTGGCTACGGCGCCAGCGACACGGCACGCCTGCCGCAGGCCGATGACCTCGCCTCGCAACCGGTCGTATAATTGTGCTTTTTCACACGCCACTGCGACATCCGCGGCAACCGTTTCCAAAAATTCTAAGTCGCTTGTCGTAAGAAACTCTGGTGCCGGGTTGACCACCTCGATCACCCCGATATTGCCAGTTCGGGTACGCAACGGGGCACAAAGCAGGGAACGCGTGGTCATCTGGGTCTGGGCGTCGATGCCCCGGAAAAAGCGCGCATCCTTCGCTGTGTCCGCTACCAGCTCTGCGCGGTCGTGCTGCAAGACCCAACCGGCAATCCCCCGGTCCGCCGGAAAGCGAATTTCCGCTAAGCGAGCCTCCGATGCCGCGTCGGCGTCGCTCGCGACCGGGAAGTAGAACTCGTTGCGTTGCGCGTCCAGCATCAAGATCGCACAACCCTCGGCGCGAAATAGCAACCGCCCCTGCTCGGTCGCGTAACTCAATAGGGAACGTAAGTCCGTGAACGTAGTCAGGCCGCGATTGAGCTCGTACAGCAGGCGCAGTCGCTCTTTGTGCAGCCCCTCGGGCCAGGGGTCGGAGGACACGGCAGACTACCCGCTCGGACGCAGCATCCGGCCTTCACCGGCCACGTCAAAACCCGCGTACATAAGGCAGCCGCATAGCCGTGCGGCGGATGTCGTCTTCTGCCTGTAACAAGATCCTGGTCGCATCCCACGTGCCCTCCAGGAGTTGGCGCCGTGCTCCCTCGGACATTTGGACTGGTATCGTTCTCTCCCGATAATGCACCAGCATGGACTTCAAATCCACCACCAAATCGTGGCCGGGCTCTTCTTCGATGGCCTTCTGCAGCCAGGCGATGTCGTCCTCGCTCGCACACACGCAGGGCATACCGAGAGCCACACAGTTTCCGAAAAAAATGTCGGCAAAAGACTCTCCAACCAACGCTTTCACACCCCAGCGAAGGAGCGCTTGGGGCGCGTGCTCGCGTGAGGAGCCGCAACCAAAATTCTTGTTTACCACCGCTATCCGCGGCCCCTTGGCGGCAAAGCGCGGGTCATCGAGTACGTGCCCCTTGGAGCGACCGTCGGCGTCGAATCGCTCGTCGTAAAACAAATACTGCCCGAGCCCTTCGAACGTCACGACTTTCATGAATCGAGCGGGGATGATGCGGTCTGTGTCTATGTCGTTTCCCCGCAAGGGAATGGGTTTACCGACAACCTTTTCGATTCGGATCAGTTCTGCCATCGTCCTAACCCCGCCGCTCACTCGGGTAAAACCTCGCGCACGTCTACGACCTCTCCGGCAATGGCTGCCGCCGCCACCATAGCTGGGCTCATCAACAGCGTTCGGCCCCTCGGGCTGCCCTGCCGCCCTTTGAAATTCCGATTGCTCGAAGAAGCACAAACCTGGCGATCCTCGAGCTTATCCGGATTCATTGCCAAACACATCGAACAGCCCGGCAGTCTCCACTCAAAGCCAGCAGCACGGAAGACTTCATGCAGTCCTTCCGCTTCGGCGGCACGGGCCACGCTTTCCGAACCGGGCACAACCAAAGCTTTCACATGGGGCTTCACTTTCCCCAAACGGGCTACCTTCGCTGCCTCGCGCAAGTCGGAAAGCCGTCCGTTCGTGCACGAGCCAATAAAAGCCACGTCAATGCGCATGCCTCGAATGGCCTGGCCGGGCTTTAACCCCATGTATTCGTACGCATCTTCCGCAACCTCGCGCTCGTCAGGCGGAAAAACTTCCGGCGGAGGCACAGGTTCGTCCACACCGATGGCCTGGCCCGGGTTGATCCCCCAGGTCACCGTCGGCGCAATGTCCTCGCCAAAGAATGTGACCTCTTCGTCGTACTGGGCATCCGGGTCCGACGCCATCGAACGCCACCATGCCACAGCTTTGTCGAAGGCTGCGCCTTGCGGTGCGAATTCTCGGCCCTTCAAGTAGGAAAACGTTATCTCGTCAGGATTCACGTAGCCCAGGCGCGCCCCACCCTCGATGCTCATGTTGCACACGGTCATTCGTTCTTCCATCGACATCCGATGAATCACGTCACCGGCATATTCGTAGGCATACCCCACCCCGCCTTTCACACCGAGCTTGCGAATGATGTAGAGAATCACGTCCTTGGCATACACGCCACGACCGAGCTTGCCCTGCACTACTACGCGCCGCACCTTGGGCCGCTGGATCGCCAAGCACTGCGTGGCCAAAACGTCGCGAACCTGGCTCGTCCCGATGCCGAAGGCCACCGTGCCAAACGCTCCGTGCGTGCTGGTGTGGCTATCGCCACAGGCCACAGTCATACCGGGTTGGGTGAGGCCGAGCTCCGGCCCGAGAACATGGACGATCCCCTGGTAACCGCTGTTTGCCTGAAAGAACCGGATGCCGAACTCCGCGCAATTTTTCTCGATGGCCGTCATCATGCCTTCGGCCTGGGCGTCGGCGTACGGACGCCGCCGGGTATCCGTAGGGATGATGTGATCCACCGTCGCAAACGTGCGCTCCGGAAAAAGTACGCGTAGCCCTTGCTCGCGGAGCATTTGGAACGCCTGGGGGCTGGTCACTTCGTGAATCAAATGGAGGCCGATGAAAAGCTGTGTTTGCCCGGAAGGTAATTCTCGAACCGTGTGAGCCTCCCAAACCTTCTGCAGCAAAGTTTTTCCCATCAGATCTTCCTCTTCATCTGGTTGCCTCTAGCCAATCCAGGCGCCCTTCGCACGTCATCCGGAGAACGGTTTCGCGACGACTCCGCGCGACCTCGAAAAAGCGCAAACAAGAGAATGGCCACGCAGGGGTGAAAAGGAAGCGCATGGGTTAGAGCCCTAGAGCACCGGACGCCTTTGCGACCCTTTCGGATGGACAACGTCCTCCACCCCGGAAACCGGCTCAGGGGCGTTTGCCCGATCCATCGCCAGGCCGGAAAAAGTCACAGACAGGTTATTTACGGAACGGCAATCGCCAGCTTTTCGAACTGAAATATCGGCCCGGCTTGGGGCTTCTTCCCTAGAGCGCGGACTTCGAGCTCCCAAGTATGGGGGCCGGACTTCGAAACGACAACCGCTGTGCCCGTATGGTCACTCGGCACGGTGCCACCCGGATCCAGGGTCATTCGCTCCACAGGCTGGCCGTCAAAATAAAGGACAACCTCCGTTTCATCCTTGCTCAGAGAACGGCCAAAGACTGCCGCGCGAATTTGCCCCTTGGGTGCGTATGTCACCGTGGCCACCCTTCCACCAGGCGGCATCAACAAGCTGCTCCCGTCCTCGTGCACCTTGCAGTCCTCGCTCGCCCGCATGCCTGCCGGTGCCAGGGTTAAGACGCCACCGCTCGACCACTGCGGCTGACATGCCCCGAAAGAAAGCGTTGCCCACAGCAGCAAACAAGGAACACGCTTCAACCGTTCTTCCCCGCGCTCGATCCCGGACGGAAAATCACTTTTTTGTCTTTCACCACAAGCTGATCGTTGAGAAACAATTGCACAGCTTGGGACAACACCTTCGCTTCCAGCCGCTGCCCCCGCGCCTTGACGTCGTCCAATGTATCTTCCCCTACGCGGATGTGAAACACATCTTGCAAAATGACCGGACCTTGATCGAGCTGCTCCGTAACGAAGTGCGCCGTACAACCAGAAACTCGCACGCCCTCCTCGAACGCTTGCCGGTACGCATTCGGACCTGGGTGGTAGGGAAGCAACGAGGGGTGGATGTTGATGATCCGGTTTCTGTATCGCTCGACCACGCGCGGCGACAGGATCTGCATGTACCTCGCCAGCACCACCAAGTCGGCCCCGTACTCAGCGAGCTTCGACAGCAAGAATTCTTCGTGCGCTGCTTTGTCTGTGGAAGGGTACCAGAAAAATGGAATTCCGGCTTCTTCTGCGAGCGGTCGCAACAGTTCATGGTTGGAAAGAACAACGACCAACTCGCCGTTCAAACGGCCGTGATTTCGGTCCTCGATCAGTTGCCGCAAACAGTGCGGCTCGCGGCTAACTAACACCGCCACCCGCTTGGGCTCCCGCTTCCCGTAGAGGCGAATGGAGACGTCCATGTGGATCTCTTCTCCAATGCGCTTCAAGCCCATCACGAGCTCGTCGAGATTGATGCTGAGCTCGCTCAGATCCACCAGCATGGTCATGATGAACAGCCCTTCCATGACCCGCTGTTCAATGTCCTCAATGTTGATGTTACAGGATGCCAAGTATGTAGAGATCCGCGCGACCACGCCTTTTTGGTCGCGCCCAATCACCGAGATCACGGCCCGGTTGCTGCTCATGGCACCCCCTTTTAGCAAGTGACCGCGGGGCGTCAAAACATACTGTTTGTCGGACAAAACTTAGAACGGAAACACTCGCCCGCCCGGGCTCCTACCATGCCCGCCCCGCAGCCACACCCCTTGAACGAGCGCAAACGACCGCATGACTCCACCACCCCCATTTGGTGGCCGTCACCGCGGGACAACCTCCTACTTTACCCTGCGGATTCGCATCGCCTCCCATCGCCACCGCCCACCTGCGACGGCCAGCCTTGCCTCCGCGGGCCGTCCCTTTTCCGCGGCCGGAGACGCAACAAAGGGTCACGTCTCGCGTAAGATTTTTTCATGCATGTTTCCGTTGAGTTGAGTTTGCGTTTGCCGTGCGCCTCCGGTAGTCTCCGCACCGGTCCAGATTGCCGGACCGGTAACTGGAACCCTGTGTAAAAGGAGTGGTCGAACGAGCTATGGATAACGGTTTGGGATCTTTGGCTTTGAAGTTACAGCAAGAGGAGGTCGGTGCTGAAGAGGAGCTCGAGGTAGAGCCATCGCTCGAAGCGATCGAGGCTCTGGAAGAAGAAGTCGAAGCGGCAGACCGTGGTTTCGAGCACGATCTTCCCGGGCATTTTTTCCACGACGTCAGCAACACGCAATTGTTGCCGCCCGAGGAAGAGCAGCGGATTGCGCGCGACATCGTCAAGGCACGCAACAAAATCCGCCGCCTGCTGCGGCGCTTTCCGCGCTTAGTTGCTGCGGCCCTGCCGTTACACGGGCGTAGCGTCATCCACCCGAGTGAGGACTTCCGCGAGCGCGAGACCGTGATGGTTCTCGAATTCGCAAAAAAGCAGTTGCGCTCGCGCCGCAAGGTGGACTTCCCTTACGGTGACCGGCTCAAGGTCAAGGAAATGGTCGCCCAGCTCGAGAAAGAGCTGGCTGAGTACCGTAAGCTGCGCGACCGCATGATCGAAGCCAACCTTCGCCTCGTGATTTCGTTTGCCAAGCGCTACCGCCGCGCTGGCGTGTCGTTTCTCGACATGGTTCAAGAAGGCTCGTTAGGGCTCATCCGCGCGGTGGAGAAGTACGACCCTCGCAAAGACGTCAAGTTCGGCACCTATGCCGTGTGGTGGATCTGGCAGCAAATCGGACGCGCGGGCGACATGCACAGTGGCCTGATTCGCACCCCGGTTCACTGGAACCAGTTGCGCCGGAAAGTCGGGCGCGAGACGCAGAAGCTGCAAACGAAGTACGACGGCAAAGTGAGTAAGGAGCTTCTCGCCCAGGCCAGCGGGGTGGACGCCGAGCGGTTGGAAACGATGACCCAGAGCTTCCAGTGCGTCTCGATCGACGCCCCGCTGAGCGCCGACGATGACCGCACGCTCGAAGAGTTGCTCGCGAGCGACAGCAAAGACCCCGAAACGGAGGCGGCTCAGGGTGATCTCCACGCCCAGCTCGAAGCCGCACTGAGGCAGCTACCTCCACGCGAAGCGAACATCTTGCGACTCCGTTTCGGAACGAACGACCAACAACCCATGACCCTCGAAGAGGTTGGGCGCATTTACGGCGTGAGCCGCGAGCGAATCCGCCAGCTCGAGGCCCGAGCGCTAAAGCAACTGCTGCCAATTTGTGAAAGCCAGGGCCTGAGAGCCTACGTTGACCAATGACGCGCGAACGGGCAGCCTCAATGGCTGCCCGTTCTTTTTTTAATCGAAGTCTGGGGCCTGGCCTCGGATCACTCATCGGATCACCCAAAGGAGCGAAAATGAAAAAATGGAGTTTTTGGAGCACCGCGCTCTCCCTCGTCGCCTTTTCAGCCGTGCAGGCGGCCGGCCCCGAGCTCAAAACAGACGAGCAGAAAACCCTTTATGCTCTCGGCGCCCTCCTCGCACAAAACGTGAGTCCTTTTCGCCTGACCCCCACAGAGGTGGAGATCGTGCTCGCCGGATTCAAGGACGCAAGCACCGGCAAGACTCTGCCTGTAGATCCTGATGCATACCGCGGCCAACTCCAACAACTAGCACAAGCGCGAGCTGCCGCGGCGGCTTCTGAGGAGAAAGAAAAGTCCAAAGCCTTCCTGGACAAAATGGCCAAGGAAAAAGGCGCGACCCGCACAGACTCAGGCCTGGTGTTCATCGAAATCCAGCCAGGTACCGGACCAGCACCGAAAGCGGACGATAAAGTCAAGGTCCACTACACCGGCACCCTGATGGACGGCACGGTGTTCGACAGCTCGGTCCAACGTGGGGAACCAGCAACGTTCCCTCTAAACGGCGTCATTCGCTGCTTCAGCGAGGGGTTGCAAAAAATGAAGGTCGGAGGCAAGGCCAAACTCGTTTGTCCGTCCGACCTTGCGTATGGAGACCGAGGATCGCCTCCGAAAATCAAACCGGGCTCCACTCTCGTGTTCGAAGTGGAGCTCCTCGGCATCGAGCAATAAGGCCGCGATTCCTTCCATTCCCAGCTCCTTACCCCCGCTCCCACACCCCCGGCCGGCGCGATTGACCAAAGCCGTCCAGGGGGTGTAAAAGCGTGGTCGCCCAGCCAGCGCACCCTTTGCTGGCCCGGGGCGGCTTAGGGGGAGATGAGCGTGAACCTGTCTCGCGTTCCACAAAAGCGGCGGCCTCCAGCGCTGATCTTCTTCCTGTGCGTTTGCTTTTGGTACGCCGCCTCTTCCCCGGCCCAGCTTCCGCCTTGCCCCGGCGACTGTAGTCACGACAATACCGTCACCGTGGACGAAGTGGTCCTTCTCGTCCGCACTCTTTTAGGCGAGCTGACTATAGATTCCTGCTCCTCCTCAGACTCGGACGGCAACGGCCGAATCACGGTGGACGAGATTGTTCGGGCCGTGCAATCGTTGCTTGCCGGTTGCCCGTATCGCTGTGGCAACGGCATCCGGGAGAATGACGAGGAGTGTGACAACGGGGGCTTGTGCCTGGGTACGAGCCAGGCGGGGAGGACTTGCCTCAGCGATTTAGATTGCTTCGGTCCCGGGGACGAATGGAAAGGTGTCTGCCTGGGAGGTTCGAAACCGTACTCGGCATGTAACCACCACTCTGACTGCCCGGGAGGCCGCTGCACGGCGTGCTGGACCTTCGGGGGCGACGGCTGCGCCGCCAATTGTACCGTGGAAACATCTTTGACCGTGGAGCTGGCACCGCCTCCCACGCCGTCCGACCGGCCGCTTTTGCCCGGCCGCGGAAGCTTCATCGAGAACTTGTTGCAAGGAGAGGCCGTACCCATCCCCCTCGAGGGACCCGTAGAAATTCTCTTGGGGAGCGAGCGCCTGACACGACGAAGCTTGGTGGTTCCGGCCTCCTCGGGCCGATTCCAGCCCGTTCCGATCGCAACTTTGGCCTGTGCCTGCCCGCGGCTGGCGGAATACAAGACCTGTGGCGGAGCTATTTTCGCACCGGATGGGTCTTACGCGGAAATTTGTTCCGAGGGTTTTGCCGTCTCCCCCGCGACGTGTCCCTCTAGCCGTCCCTGCGCAAGTGTTTTTGGGCCTGGCAACGCTGCGGCAGGCACAATCGGCTGCAACGGGCTCGACCCAGCAAGTTACGAGCAACGGCTTCTCGATCCTGCAGGACCCGTTGAACGTGTCTTTTTCGGGTTCGGGGATGCGGGGACGACCCTTCTTCCACTAGCCGGAGCGGTCGGTGTGGCCAGCGGATCGTGTTCCGAGAACGTTTGCAGCGCAGTCGGTCCACCTTCGCTGCGAGGCATCCCTACCGTGATTGTTCTCACCACCGCACAAGCATGCACGCGATTATCGCTGGACGACGACAACCCTGCGCCTAATTGCGTGACCGGCGCGCCGATTCCCTGCAGCCGTTGGGCAACCGCCGAGCTTACTGGGCTGCGGCTGTGCGGCGCAGCGATTACGCTTACCCAGAATTCAGGCCCGGTTCCGGTTCGAGCCTGCATCGAGGCGCGCTAGTCCACCAAACCAATCGGGGCGCCAGGTTCCGAAGTTGCCGCTCATGCGCCGCGACGGTACGAGCCGTGCGTTGCCCACCAGGAAAGTTCTTGCTCCACTTGCGCACGCTCCCGTTCTAGCCAACGTCCGACCGCCCGATGGAGCCGCGGGTCTCGAAAGTAGTGCGCACTGTAGGTTGGTACGGGCGCAAAGCCACGCCACTCCTTGAAATCCCCTCCTGCCCCAGGCTCGAACCGATCCAGCCCGGTTTCCAGGCAATGCTCGATCAGCCGGTAGTAACACACCTCGAAGTGAAGGAATTTGACGTCCTCGAATGCACCCCAGTAACGCCCGTAGAGTGTGCGTTGCCCGGCCACAGCCAGCGCACCGGCCAGCACCCTCCCTTCACGGAGGGCAACGCTCAAGCGCAAGTGGTGCGCAAACCGCTCGGCAAGCAATCGAAAAAACTTGCGACTCAGATACCGCCCGCTCCAAAAGTGTTTTTCTACGGTGCGCGCATACAACGCATACATCGTGTCCATGAGGGGCGCCGTAATTTGCGGGCCCGAAAGCACCTCGATTTGGATACCCCTCTCCTTCAGCGTGCGACGCTCTCTGCGAATTTGGTTGCGCCGCTTCGCGCGCAGCGCGCCTAGATAGTCCTCGAACGAAGCCCAGCCATGGTTGACCCAATGAAATTGGTAACCAACGCGTTCGAGATAGCCCAGCTCCGACAAGACACGCGCCTCCTCTTCGAGGCAAAAGTTGACGTGCACCGAAGAAAATCCTTCCCCATGGCAAAGCTCCATCAGCTTTGTCCCGAAAGTGCGTACAGCGTGCTCGCGTCTTCCTCGGCGCATCAAGAAGCGCCTTCCGTTCGCTGGCGTAAACGGCACGCCCACGACGAGCTTCGGGTAATACCGGATGCCAGCCCGCTCCGCGGCTTCGGCCCACGAAAAGTCGTAGATAAACTCACCGCGGCTGTGGCTCTTCACGTAGGCGGGGCAAAATCCCTCCAGCCGATCGCCACGCCACGCGATCAAGTGGTGCGGCTGCCAGCCTGTCGCGCGCGAAACGCACCCTGTTTCTTCGAGGCCGCTCAGCCAATCCCACTCGAGAAACGGGTGGTCCTTCTCGACCAGGGCATTCCAAGAGTCGCGATCCACCTTCGACACCTGCGGCAATACCTCGACCGAAAGATCGCACAGCGATCCGAGCGTTTTCACGTTTGCGCACCTCTCACTCCCCGTAAACGGGGAGAACGCTCTCGAGCTCGCGCAGGGTCCGAGCGGCACGATCTTTCGGTGACAACAACGGATCCTCGACCGGCCACGGGATCGCCAGCTCCGGGTCGTTCCACAAGAGGCGCAACTCGCCTTCCGGGTCGTAAAAGTCGGTGCATTTGTATTCCACCTCGGCCACCTCGCTTGTCACACAAAAGCCGTGCGCAAAACCCGGCGGCACGTACAGTTCTCGAAAGTTCGCGGAAGACAGCGTCACCGCAGTCCACCGCTTAAACCACGGTGAGCCGCGGCGAATGTCCACCGCCACGTCCCAAATTTCGCCAGCAACCACCCGCACCAACTTTCCCTGCGGCCGGCGCAACTGCGCGTGAAGTCCGCGCAAGGTGCCCCTCACGGAGCGCGAGTGGTTGTCTTGCACGAAGGCATCGGGCAGCCCGTGTGCGGCGTACCGTCGTGCATGAAAGGTTTCCAGGAAAAATCCTCGTTCGTCACGATGGACCTCCGGTTCGATCACGACGACACCAGGAAGTTCCGTCTGCACCACGCGCATGCCCGGAGGGTGTCACCCTCTCGATGGGTTTGCAATGCCGGAAACCCGGCTTGTCGGTTTCATCTGGCAGGCATAGGATCGCGTTGTCGCAAGCTATCCCTGCTCGCAATGGGCTCGCGCCATCGAACGCAAGACTTTTCGGCATAGAAGGAGGTTGGCCATGTCGGAGCACCAGCAGGCCGTCGAAGTGACCCTACCCAGCAAGATGATGCCGTCGGACGCCTTGTTCTGGTATGCCGAAGAAGCCACCCCGGCATTGCGTCCGGTGGTCGGTGGTTTGTTTTTTTTGGATCGCGCTCCCGACACGGAACGGCTCGAACAGGCCTTTCTGCGTTGGATTCATCAAATTCCCCGACTCCGGCAGCGGGTGCACGAGGACCCGTTGCGGATCTTCCTCCCGGAGTGGCGCGACGATCCTCACTTCGATCTGCACTATCACTTGCGCCACCTCGAGCTTCCTCCTCCCGGCACTCGAAAGGAGTTGTTCGATTTGGTCAGCGCTCTCTTTGCCTCGCCCCTGGATCCAGCGCGTCCGCTCTGGGAAGCTTACGATTTGCGCGGCTACCGAGGGGACCGTGCGGCGCTGCTCATCAAGGTGCACCACTGCGTCATGGATGGCGTGGGTTCGATGACCGGGTTCGATGCTCTCACTCAGACCAAACGCCACCAACCGGTACCCGTCCCACGTCTCCGACCCGCGCGCCCGGCACCCGCTGCTGTTCGGCTTACGCGTTTGGCAACGGACACGCTGCGCACGACGGCGGACACTCTATCCGCTGCTGTCGGGCTCGTCACCCAAGCCATACGCAACCCCGGGCAAGTGGCCGAGCAAGCACGAGCGGCCACCCGCGGGTTGCGCGGACTCTGGAACGACCTGACCGCACCGCCGCCGCCGGATCCGCTTGCCCGAAAGGCGACGGGAATTGGCCGGCGTCTCGAAGGCTTGACGATGTCGCTCCCGCGCCTGCTCCGGATCAAAGAGGCTTTGGGCGTGACCTTGAACGACCTCATGCTCACGATCGTGGCTGGAGCCGTAGGGCGCTACTACCGCGCCCACAAGTACGCGGTGGATGAACTGCACTGCATGGTGCCCATCAGCTTGCGGCGCGAAGAAGAGCGCCACCTGCTGGGGAATCGTGTGGGCATGTGCAACGTAGCCCTACCGATCGGAGAGCGAGATCCACTGCGCCGGCTGGAATGCATCCGCAAGCAAACCCTGGCCGCCAAGCAGGACCGCCGTGGGGCTGCATACCCCTTCCTCATGCGCCTCCTCACGCTGACACCAACCTTTGTCATTCGCACTCTGGCTCAAGCCACGACGGGTCGCATCAACCTCATTGTGACCAATGTGCCTGGCCCCAAGGAGGTCCGCTATCTTGCCGGCGCCCGCATCGACGCCATTTACCCATACGCGCCCGTCACGCTCGGGCTCCCACTCTCCATTGCCCTGCTTTCGTACGCCGACACCTACGGAATTGGGATTGACACCGATCCTTCCGCCATCCCCGACCCGCAACTGTTGCATGAGTTTCTCGAACAAGCCGTGAGCGAGGTAGAAACGGCGGCGCTCCCCAAGCCGCACCGCACGCGTGCGCATTCCCACAGTGGACGCCGCGCAACGGAAGCGCGCCGTCAATCTACCGAAACGGCCGGCAAACCGGCCAGCGCCATAGCTACTTCTTCCGCAGGGTAGTCGAAATTTTGCAAGCGCCCGGCCGCGAAGTCCATGTATGCCTGCATATCGAAATGCCCGTGACCGCAGAGGTTGAACAAAACCACCCGGCTGCGCCCTTCTTCGCGGCACTGCAGAGCAATTCGGCGGGCCCCGCCGACCGCATGGTTGGCCTCGGGAGCTGGCACAATTCCCTCCGCACGGGCAAACTCCACCCCGGCGGAAAACGCTTCCAACTGTTGCACGGCCTCCGGCCGCACCAGCCCGAGGGCCACCACATGACTCACCAGCGGCGCCATCCCATGATAACGCAAGCCGCCCGCATGGATTCCCGGCGGCACGAACGAGCTGCCGAGCGTATGCATTTTCAGAAGCGGAGTTAAGTGGGCCGTGTCGCCAAAATCGTAAGTGTATTTGCCTTTGGTTAAACTCGGGCAAGCGGCCGGTTCAACCGCGACGATTTCCACTGCAGGGCCACCACGCAACATCCGCCCGAGAAACGGGAAGGCCAAACCAGCAAAGTTGGATCCGCCACCCGTGCAAGCCACGATCACGTCAGGCTGCTCGCCCACGGCGGCGCACTGTTCGAGTGCTTCCAAACCAATCACGGTTTGGTGCAAGAGCACGTGGTTCAACACACTGCCCAGGGCATAGTTCGTCTCGCGGTCCTGAGCAGCCACCTCGACCGCTTCGGAAATCGCGATTCCGAGCGAGCCGCTGCAATTTGGGTCGCGTGCAAGCACTGCCCGACCCGCCTGCGTGCGAGAACTCGGGCTCGGCAATACCTCCGCACCATACGTCTCCATCAGGGCGCGGCGGTAGGGCTTTTGTTCGTAGCTCACCCGCACCATGAACACCTGACATTCCAGCCCGAAAAAATTGCAGGCTAGCGCCAAGGATGAGCCCCATTGTCCTGCTCCCGTCT
The DNA here is from genome assembly GCA_026004215.1 of Candidatus Binatia bacterium. Classification (GTDB taxonomy): domain Bacteria; phylum Desulfobacterota; class Binatia; order HRBIN30; family HRBIN30; genus HRBIN30. The sequence continues at coordinate 71,080 of BPIR01000001.1, read as the reverse complement.
CGGTCGCTAGGCGGCGGACTCCCGCCTCCTTATTATAAAATGCTTGCGCGACGGCTGTGTTGGGCTTGTGAGAGCCCACCGGGCTTACTCCTTCGTACTTGTAGTAAATGCGCGCCGGCGTCTTCAGCACCGCTTCCCAACGGCGTGCCCGATACAACGGTGTCGGGCGCCACAACCGGTAAAGCTCGCGCACTTCATCGGGGATCCGCACCTCTCGCTCGCTCGTAGCCTCTTGTTCGATCAACGCCGGCGGGAACAAAGCGGCTAGGTCGTCGGGCCGAATGGGCTCGCCGGTCGCTGGGTGCAACGCGGGAGGCGGCGGCGACGGCAGATCCGCCACAATGTTGTACCACGAAGCCGGAATCCGATCTTCGGAAAGGAGAATTTTCATTGATTCGCCCATGTGTTCCGAAAAGCCAATCCCCCGGCAAGAAGCAAGCTGCCCGAGCCGCGGTTGAACCTCGGGGTGCTGCTCTAAAAGCACCACAAGCGAATGCGCCGCCATGGAGCACACAGTTGCCGGGGGCAACAATCTACTGCACTTGAACAGTCCATACGGTCACTGCAGCTCCGTCGCCGCCGCGAGTCCCGTTGCAATTGGCCGCCACCCCTGCCGCGTAAAACTCTACGACCTGTGGGCTCGGCGGAGCCAGCCATTGGAAGTCCCACTCTACAGGCACGCCGCCGTCGAATAGCCGTTTCGCCAGGCTGAGGAGATCGGCTCCGTCCGCCCAACCATCTCCGTTGACGTCTCCCGCGGAGCACGCCTGTGCATTCCGACCAGGCTCAATTGCCGGAACCACGCGAGCGAAGTCTGCAGCACTCACTACCTGGTCGGAGTTTCCGTCGGCACTCCGCGCCGGGTTCGCATGGGTGAGTTCGCTTTCTTCCGCGTACAACCCCACTCCGGGGATCAACCCTCCAGCCGACGCGGCGATGTTCACGCCGGCCGCTACACCGCGACCATTCGTCATGCGCACCCGGATCTGCCAGCTCACCAGCGCTCCGCGCGCGACGGTGCTCGGGCCCCGTACTTCCAGCTCCGGAACCGCACCCTCGCCATGGCACGAATCCCCGCACGTCTCGCCTCGAACCCCGGAGTAACCGGTGATTCCATGCTGTTTTGCCGCCAACGGCCCGGGAGAAGCGACAGTCCACGCGAGCGACGCCAGCAGCAAGATGGTCCGACCACGTACCTTTTTCACCTTCCGCAACCTCACCGTCCGTCATCCGCCACTCGCGGGCGCAACACACTGCCCGTCTTGACAGCGGCCCGGGCCCAGCAACCCGTCCGGACAGGGCAACCCGTCAGGCGCTGGCTCCGACGCGCATCCCGACTCGGTGGGATAGTCGTACGTGCACGCATCACCGTCGTCGCAACTGGTCCCGGGGCACTCGGCGGAATCCGGCAAACAGTAGGCTGTGACATCACTGGGCACCAGCGAACTCCGATACGCATCGCCTTGAGGGTTTCCTCCCCGGTCTCCGATTCCCGAACCGAAGAAAATTTCTCCGTCGAAAACGGTCACGGCTGAAGCAACCGGGGCCAGTGGCGGTAAGTTCCTCAGCACCTCGCCGGTATCTGCATCCCGTACGTACACGCCGGAAAACAAGCTCCCCATGAACGTCAGTGCAGGGGTGGCAGTCGTTGCCGCGTAGCTCGGCAGCGCGGAGCGATCGCCCCAAACAATGGCGCCGTCGCTGGCGGCGAGACTCCAGGCTGCCGGCCGTTGCGGCCGGTTAAAAGACTCGCCGATCGCGGTGGAGAAAAACACACGTCCGCCGCCGACTGCCGCGCTTCCAATAATCCCGCCGATTGCGCCACCCGCAACCACCTGCTGGGACCAGTATGGCTCGATCTTCCCGGTGGCTTTGTTCACACCCTCGCGGTCGAGGACGTAGTATGTCCCATCCTTGTTTCCCACACCCACTACCTCTCTGCGAATTCCGCCGACTTCGATGGCAAACAAGTTCGGCACAGCTCCGAATGCCAGATCTGCGTTGTCTACTTCCCGCGGCCGCCAGCTCCACACTGGTACCCCTTCGAAGCTCAGGGCAAAGATGGCTTCCTCGAACGGCGGCATGGGAGGAGGGGGTTCGACCGTGGTCGGGTCCTCGTCGGTGTCGCAGTTGCTCGAAGCAGTGAACAGGAGCCGCCGCCTCACATCCACGGCAACGGAGGACCATACATTGCCGCATGCCGTCCAGCGTCGGGAGAAATTGCAACCGGGCCGCGTGGCAAAGAAATCTTCGGGTAAGCCCAGCTCGGCCGCGGTGTGAAAACCGTCGAACCGCCGAATACGATCGCTCGCCAAAGGCTTACAGGTTTGCCCAGTATCCAAGTCGAAGTACCACACCAGGTATCCTTCGCTTGCATCCACCGCAAACACGCCGCCTTTTCCTGGCGGCCGATCGTTGACATCCATCCCAAACACCACGAGGTTTTCCACCACTGCCGGCGAAGATTCGATCTGATTGCGCTCCTCCCTCGGGCCGCAAGTCGTGCAGCCCGTGCCGGCATCGAACATCCAGCGCAACTCACCGGTTGCAGCCGAAAGCGCATACATCGTCATCCCCCCACCCACAAATACCCGTTGCTCCCCGCCAACCGTAGCCACGGTTGGCGACGAAGCTTGGGGATACGAAGCCCCCGGGTGGGGTTTCATCGCAAACGACCACAACCGGGAACCGTTTTTGGCCCGCAAGGCATAGAGGTTCCCATCCCATGAGGGCACGTAAACCACCTTGATTCTGCCCTCACCCGGCACCTCCACCCACGCCACTGAAGGCGACGCCGTTACCACGGCACCCGTTTTGTAGCGCCACTTCAAGCGCAAACTGGCCACATTGTCGCGGCGAATGCGGTTCTCTCCAGCATTATAAAAGGTGCGCTCCAGGTTCGCTCCGTACATGGGCCAACCTTGGGCAAGGGTCGCGTTGCGAGAAGAATCACCCGGGGCAAGTTCGCCGTCGCTGCCGCAACCAACGAGCAATGCCAGGGCAGCGGCCACCAAGCACCCCTGTACTCGGTAAATTCCATCGCCGCGCACAGCCACCTGGCTAAACCACTTCGGCACATGAAGCAACAATTTGCTGACCGGCGTATCCTGGGATGGGACACCGCAACTTTCCCCAGTGTAGGGGCTCGAGGCGGATCCAGGCCGACTTCCGAGGAGTGCCCGCTCGGTTGTGCTCAAATTAGCACAAAATCCTTATTGACCGTCTCGCCTCGGTCCTTGTACTGGCTCATCCAGCACGCAGTGGGAAAAAGGGGGCAACGGCAAAGAACGGCAGCGGCGGTGCGCCGCTCGCACCGCCGCTGTCTCCAGTGTGGCCGCTGGACGTTCCTGTACATCAGAGCCGTGGCAACCCCAGCATCCGCCTCGAGCCCGCGCTTAAAAGACGTAGAAAACCGCTAGCAAGAGAAACCAGACGAGATCTACGAAATCCCAGTAAAGGGCCAGGCCCTGAACCCACGGGGAGTCAGGCGGCAGATGCCAGCGCCGGTGTAACCACGCTAGACCGAACGCAGCGACCACACCACCGGCAACGTGCAATGCGTGCAGACTCGAAAGCAAGTAGAAGGCTGCCCAGAACGGCGAGACGTCGGGCCGAAAGCCGCCATCCCAGTGCTGGACGTAGTCTGCGCCTTTTATCGCCAGAAACAACAGCCCTGCCGATGCCGCACCCAAGAGCGCGTGGGGCGAGATCTCTCTGCTCGTACGAACCCAGTGCAGCAAACTTGCCGCGACCAAGAGACAAATCGTACCCGAGGCCGGAGCCGTCCACGCGAGATGACTTGCATCTTTAGCCCATCCCGCAAATCCGGCGCGCAGGTACAACGTGGAAACGAGCAAGCCGCCAAACAATGCTGCCTCGGAGGCCAAGAACCAACGGACTCCGGCAACGGCCACTCCCGGCGGCAACCTGACCCCTCGTTCCACAGCGCAAATTCCTCCAACGTTCTCAACTCGACCACTGCGGGTTTGGCACTCTACCCGCGGCGGCGCGGGCGTATAAGTACGGCTCGCGCACGACCACCGGCGCGACAGCAAAATTTTCGTGTGGCGGCGGCGAGGTTGTCGCCCATTCGAGTGTCGTCCCTCCCCAAGGGTTCGACGCCGCCACGCGGCCGCGCCACAGCGACCACACCACGTTCACCAAGAACAAAATCTGCGCTGCCAACAACACCAACGTTGCCCCAGTGGCTACTCGATGCAACGGCAGGAGCGGTTCCAGGAACGCGTAGTACGACGGATCGTACACGCGGCGCATGTGCCCCGCGACGCCGGCCACGAATAACGGCAAGAAAACAAACTGGAAAGCCACAAACGTCAGCCCGCAGTGCCATTGGCCCAAGCGCTCGCCGAGTAAGCGCCCCGTCATCTTCGGAAACCAGTAGTAAATCCCCGCAAACCCACCCAGCACCACCGAAGGGAATAGCGTGTAATGAAAGTGAGCCACCACAAAGTACGTGTCGTGCAAATACATGTCCACGGCCGGGGAGCCGAGAAAGATTCCGGTCACGCCGCCCAGTAGAAATGTGGCCACCGCACTGAGGGCGAACCAAAACGGTGTCGCCGATTGCAACTCAGCGCCACGCAAAGTGGCGATGAGCGCAAACAACACGATGGCAAACGGAACCGAGATGATGATCGTCGTGATGCTGAACGGCAGCGCGAGCTGCACGCTCATGCCGCTCACGAACATATGGTGTGCCCACACCACAAAGCTCAGCGCGGCACTCGCCCACAGCGCGGCCACGATCGTCCCGTAAGCCGCAATCGGCCTGCGGGCGAACGTGGGGAAGACCTCGAGGAAAATTCCCAGCGCCGGCAGCAAAATTACGTACACTTCCGGATGACCGAAAAACCAAAACAAATGCTGCCACAGAAGCGGACTCCCACCCCGGTCGGCCAGAAAAAACCCTGTGCCCCAGTGACGATCGGCGAGGAGCATCAAGATCGCACCCATCAATGGCCCGGCCGAAAACAAAAACAACACCGCGGCAACAATTTGCGTCCACACGAACAAAGGCAAGCGCATCAACGTGAGCCCCGAGGCCCGCAGGTTGAGCGCCGTGGTCAACACATTGATTCCACTCATCAACACCGCCGCAAAATCCACGAACACAGCCACAAGCCACAAATCGAATCCGACCCCGACCCCCGTGAACGCCGGATCGGCGGACAGGGGCGTGTAGTTCGTCCAGCCGGCCGCCGCCGGCCCTTCTTCCACGAAAAACGACGCGAGGAAGATCGCGCTCGCCAGCCCGAGGGTCCAGACAGACACCATGTTCAGCCGCGGGAAGGCCATATCCCGGGCGCCCACCATGAGCGGCACCAGGTAATTGCCAAATGCTCCCAGAAGCAGCGGCATGGCGACGAAAAACATCATGATCGTGCCGTGCATGGTAAGCCACGCATTGTACGGGGGCGGATCCAGCACGCCATACAACGGAGCCGAGCTTCCCGGAAACGCCAGTTGCCAGCGCATGAGGTAGGCCGCAAACGCCCCCACCACCCCCATGACGGAAGCGATGCCCAGGTACTGCAAACCAATCACCTTATGGTCCGTCGAAAACACCCACTTCCGCCAAAAGGTATCGAGCTGCGCAAAGGAGACACCTGCCCTGCCGAGCGCGCTGTGCGGAGCGCGGTGCCTCAGGCTCTCTTCCATGTCCTCACGACTCGCCTTCCCGATGAACCCCGATTGGTGTCCGCTCGCCAGCCAGCTCCTCGTAGCTCGCCGGATCGTGCACCACGAGCTCGCCGGCCATGCGGTAGTGCCCAAATCCACAGAGCTCCGCACACGCCAAGGGAAAGCTTCCCGCTTGCGTGGCAACGAACCAGCGTCGCGCCTCGGTCCCGGGCAAAACGTCCTGCTTGACGCGCATCGCGGGAAGAAAAAAGCTGTGAATCACATCGCGAGAAGTGAGCCGAACCTCCACCGGTTCTCCCACAGGAATGTGCAATTCATTTTGCAGCTCGATGTCATCCGCCGTTCCGAGCGTACGGTCACGACCGGGATGGTGCACAAGCCAGGCAAATTGCCGCGCCTCGATGCGGATGGGTAGCGCCGTCCGAGGTGGAGGAGCCACAATTCGCGCCCACAACCCGTGGCCACGTGCCTCGATCGCCAGGTCGCACACGAGAACCAGCGCAGCCAAACGGAGGATCCATCGCCCTTCTCGCCTCCGGTCGCTTGCCGTAACCACGGCCGAGTGCCTCCGGCGCAGCGCTGCCCAAGTCCACGCGACTAGTGCGAGTTCACTCGCCACCCACCAAACTCCGACCACGACGGTAATGGCCAAGAACAAAGAGTCTACCTCGGCAGCAAAGCTCGAGGCTGCCGGCGGCCAACTCGACCGAGGAATCACTTCCGCCAAGAAGCGCGGCATGATGTCGGCTAAGGTGCCAAAGACGATCGAGTGCTGCAACGCAGCACAACGCTTGCGTTAGACTTCGTTGCGGAGTAACCGCTGCGCACGTGACTTCCGTTGGGCATTTCGAGAGAATCTTGTTACCCGTGGATTTTTCGTCGCAGTGCGACGTTGCCGCTCACCACGCCGGGTGGTTCGCCACAGTGGCGGGAGGTGCTGTGCACCTCGTGCACGTCATCGTTAACCCACTCGACGAAGTTTACGAAACCCGCGCCTTGCCGCCGCTGCAGGTGGTGGATGCGGCCGAGGCCAAAGCCTATGCCTTGTTGCGGGAGGTGGCGGAGCGATGCCTGCCCGAAACCGTTACGCGCGTTTTACACGTGCGCCACGGCGATGCGTACGAGAAAATCCGTGCCGTCGCAGACGAGATTCGGCCTGACTTGATCGTCGTGTCCACACACGGTCGGGGCGGAATTGCCCACCTCGTCATCGGCAGCGTGGCAGAAAAAATCGTGCGACACGCTCCCTGTCCGATCTTCGTGGTGCCTCGCCGCCAGGCCTAATGCGACGAATTGGCAGGGTCGGTCGGATCTGTCAGATCCGACCGACCCGTGGCTTTTGCTCCGCGTCACGACTGCAACTTGAGCGTTCGCCGGCGATAACCCAGCAACGCACCCACACCCACCAGTACTAACAAGCCCGCCAGCACGCCTGTCCACGGCTCTTGACCCACTGGCACCGGTGTAGAGCAGCGCGTGCTCGTCGCACACGACGGATCCGCGCAATCCACCAGCCCATCGCCGTCGTTGTCGAAACCATCGCTGCAGGCAAAGTCGCCGGCTTCGTTCTCGAAGTCGGCGAAAGTCGGCGTCACTGTGAACGTGCTGGTGGGGGTACGCGTATGAGTCGGGGTGGGGGTCGGTGTGTGCGTCGGCGTGGGTGTGGGCGTGAACGTCGAAGTCGGCGTCGGAGTACTCGTCGCAGTGGCCGTTGCCGTCGGCGTCGCGCTCGGAGTGGGGGTCGGCGTGTGCGTCGGCGTGGGTGTGGGCGTGAACGTCGAAGTCGGCGTCGGCGTCTGGGTGGGTGTGTCGGTGGGTGTGCTGGTCGGAGTCTGCGTCGGGGTATCGGTGGGGGTCGCTGTCGGTGTGCTCGTAGGCGTCTGCGTGGGGGTGTCGGTCGGAGTCCAAGTCGGCGTATGGGTGGGCGTGCTGGTAGCTGTATCGGTGGGGGTTCGCGTTGGAGTATCCGTGGGCGTGTTGGTTGGGGTCGCCGTGGGAGTATTGGTCGGCGTGCTCGTCGGCGTATCGGTGGGAGTCGAAGTCGGCGTATCCGTGGGCGTGTTGGTCGGGGTCGCCGTGGGAGTATCGGTGGGCGTGCTCGTCGGCGTGTCGGTGGGTGTTCGCGTTGGAGTATCCGTGGGCGTGTTGGTTGGGGTCGCCGTGGGAGTATTGGTCGGCGTGCTCGTCGGCGTATCGGTGGGAGTCGAAGTCGGCGTATCCGTGGGCGTATTAGTCGGGGTCGCCGTCGGAGTATCGGTGGGCGTGTTCGTCGGCGTATCCGTCGGGGTGTTGGTCGGAGTTTCCGTCGGAGTCATCGTAGGTGGTACCCCTTCGAAATCGTACACCTCCACCTCCTGGCCAACCGCTTGGATGGTAAAGGCATCCACATTGCCGTCGAACGAAGCCCCAGCCACTACCAGCCTTGAACAAGATGGCACCTAAGAACGCCGAGGGGTGCACCCCGATGTTGGGAAAACAGCCAATGATCACAGCTAGACGTACAGGGGCTAGCCATCGTCGCGGAACATGCGTCCGGCGCCCGAGATCAAACAGGAGCTGCCTTCGGCACTGGCAGCGCCAGTCGCCCACCAGCCGTTGGCGCTCACGTCCAATGTGTCCCAGCTCTGCCAAATGCCGTTTTGCACCGGCTGACCCAGCCCGGTCGCCAAGGAGGGCTCGAACACCAAGCCGACCTTGAAAGCTAAAGTCGCTGTCCGTGATATCAGCATCGTACTGGATCTGAAGGGCCGCCAGCAACCACGGAGGGAACTCGCAGTCGTCTGGTACGTCTGGTAACTCAGTTGTGCCAAATCGGCTAGCCGCAAGGGAATTCCAACCCAAGCGCCCAAACACAATCCCGTCGGCTCGTGCTATTCACTTGCAACCGCGCACTGCCGAAACCGAGTGGAGGCGTGCCGGGGCCGACCGACTGGAAATTTCCCGCCGCGGTCGATCCTGTCTCCACCAAAAACCCCCATCCTCCCGGACTCGTGGGCGACACTGTGATCACAGCCGCAAAGGCCTCATGCGTCCACAGGCAAGCCAGCAAAAAAGCAACCACCAACCCTGCCCGCGCCGAGCGGCTGCACCCACGCTGCACGGCTCGCGCTTCTCGCTCGCAGAACTTTTCATGGATAACCCCCTATCCGCCAAAGAAAAACGTTACACGGCGTTTTTGCCACACAACCGGAATGCGAGTCAAGCAAGAAAAGGCACAAACGGTCAAAGGAAGCGTTCGCGCCGGGGCCGAGGGCGGCGGCGGAAAGGAAAATCGTTTTTCCTCTACTTCAAAATTTTCCCGGATTGGACTAGACGTCGGCCCAGCACGCCCGCGAAGCTTCGAAGCGCAGGACTCCGGGCAGCGAGGGCAAGACACATCTTCGCAGGTATACGAGGAGGGGACATGATGCGCATTGTACGGCTAGGAGTTGTTTGGGCTGGAGCCTGTTGGCTCTCGATGGCAACAACGGCAACCGCACGGGCCTTGGAGCCATACGCCGGCGTGGATCTCGGAATGGCGGCACCGACCGAGAAGTTTCGCCGCACCGCGGATGTCGGCGGCGCGCTTGCGTTGCGCGGTGGTCTCAGGCTGTTTTCGCTCGCGGAAAGTTTCAGTCTCGGCGTGGAACTCTCGCCTCAGCTCATTGCTTTGCCGCTCGACAGCGGCGTGTCCACCAAAGGGCGGGACGTGCAAAGCGTATTTTCTCTCACGGCCGGACCTCGGCTGGCGCTGTACGACGAGTATTTCGAAGTTTCCTTGAGTAGCGGAGGCGGATACTACACCCACACTTGGGGCGTGATCGACGACAATGGCGGGGGCTGGTACCTTTCCGGGGCCATCCAATACCGCCTCGGGAACGGCAACTCCCTTGGCCTGTTCGCCCGCCGCGACGAGGCCCACATGCGCCCGGTGAAAGGCCCCTCCACCGACCTCACGACTTACTTTACCGGGGGGCTGATCTTTCAGCACGTTTTTGAGCCTTAGACTCTAGAGTCAGCCTCACCTATCCGGCGGGTCTCTCCCACGAGCCACATGCCCACAGAAACACGCACCCTGCGCCCGAAGCGGCGTTTCGCCACACTGCTGCGATTCTTGTACCGCAAGCTCCAGGGCATTCGCGGCGGCACGTTTCCAGCCCTCACCGCAACCAACCTACCGCCGATGAACGCCGAGGTGGAAATCGTGCGCGACGCACGCGGCATCGTCCACATTTACGCCCGCAACGAACCAGACTTGTACGCAGCGCTCGGCTATTTGATGGGTGCCGACCGCTTCACCCTGATGGACCTCATCCGCCACTTGGGCGCGGGCCGTCTCACCGAGCTCATTGGCAACTTCCGCCTGCCTGCGAACAGTGCCGTGCTTGCCGGCCGCTCGGTCCTCGATGTGGATGCCTTTATTCGGCCACTGGATTTCGAAGCCAGCAGCGAGCGCGACTACGAGCGCGCTCCCCAGCGCGCACGCACCGTTCTCGAGGCTTTCGCGAGCGGAGTCAACGCAGCCTTGGCTGCCATGAGCGGGATATACCCGCTGGACCATTGGCTATTCGGTCCGGTGCACCCTTGGCGCCCGGCCGACGCCCTACTCGCCGCCCGCACCTGCGCCTTCTGCGTAGCGTTGGCTCCACTGGATATCGAACTTGTCGTGGACGCGGTGCGCGGAGCCCGGGGCGACGACCTGGCCCGCGCCCTTTTTCCCGACGCCCCCTGGTCCGATGCACCCGCATGCATTGCTGGCCCAAGGCCCGAACCCGAACCGCCGCTCCACTTCGACGGCGTCGGCAGCAACAACTGGGCCGTTGCCGGCGCCCGCTCCGCTTCCGGAAAGCCCATTGTGGCCAACGACCCGCACGTGCCGTTCTTTCCTCTGCCTACATTTTGGTACCACGCCCACCTCGAATGTCCCGATTACCGCATTCAAGGCGGCGTGCTACCCGGCTGCCCCGTTTTTCCCTTCGGCCACAACGGCTTCCTAGCGTGGGGCGTAACCACAGCCTACCGCGACGCCTGGGACCTCTTTCGCATCCACCGCGCGCCGGACGACCCGACTAAATATCGTACAGCGAGTGGCTGGGGCTCGATCGAGCGGCACCGGCAGCCCCACACCGTGCGCTTTGGCTCCGACGCTGTACTGGAATGGGAAAGTTGCCCGCACGGGGTCTTGTACCCCGGCTGGAAGCACCACGACGGAGTGGACTTGGCCCTGCGGTACGTCCCCAGCGATGCCGCTGCCTTTCTGCACGGGTTTCTCCGCCTCGCCGAAGCCCGCTCGGTGGAACAGCACCGCGATGCGCTCGATGAAATCAACCTCGGGCCGTTCGACTTCAATCATGTGTACGGCCACGTGGATGGCACAATTGCGTGGGAACCCTACGGGCAGCTCGTGGCTCGCCAGCGCAGCGGGCTATTCGTGCGCGACGCCCACGATCCGGAAGCGGACTGGAAGGGCACTCTGCCGTTCTCGGCCAACCCGAAGATCATCAATCCGGGGTGGGGTTACGTGGCCACGGCAAACTCGTATACGAACCCAGAGCAAAACCACCTAATCTCGAGCCGCACCCACGTGGAGCCGCCCTATCGCCAGCAGCGAATCGAGGCGTTTCTAGCCCAGCACGATCGCCACTCGGTCGAGTCGTTTTTCGCGCTGCAGTCCGACATCGAAAGCGATTACGGGCCCGTTTTGCGCGATGCCATCTGCGCTGCTTTGGCGCCCCGCTATGGCCAACACGACGGCATCCGCGGGGCTGCATACCACAAGCTACACACTTGGAACGGGCGGTACGACACAGCCGAAATTGCTCCTTCCATTCTCGCCTGGATGCAGCGAGAACTCGCAGATCTTTGCTTCTTGCCTTTGCTCGGACCAGAAGCGGGCCGTCACTTCTTGCGCACCCGCCGGGCCATTCCGCGCGTCCATCGAATCCTCACCGACCCCGACGACCCTTTACGCCCACTGCTGGCACGAGCAACCGGGCAAAGCCTGGAGACGTTAACTATCCGCGCGTTCGAGCGCACCATCGAGCGGCTGGCGAAAACCTATGGGACAGACGTTTCGAATTGGACCTGGGGACGCATCCACCGCCTCCGCCTCGGGCTTTGGCTCGGAGAACTGCCCCTAATTGGGCGTTGGTTTCGTGCTCTCGACGACGGATTTCCGGGCGACCTGTATACGGTCAGTCCGAGCGTGGCCTTCCCGCTCGGCCCACACCTACGCTCCTTCGTCGGCGCGACGAGCCGCTTTGTCTGCGATCTCGCCAAGCCCGACGAGGCGTACTTCGCTCACACCTCGGGGCCGAGTGGGCATCCGGACAGCCGCTACTTCGACTCTTGTACAAAGGAGTGGCGACAGTTCCGCTACTTCAAGTCCGCCCTGTGGCAGCCCCACGAAATCCCCGACGTGGTAGAACGGCTCGTCGTCACCCCCCAACCTCTCTGACGGCGATCACTCGTGTAGCCGCTGCAAGTCAGGTCGTTTGAGAACTTCGATGAACTTCACCGCAGCGGGCGAAAGGTGGCGGCCCTTCTTGTGCACAATGCCCAAGGGCCGCAAGATCGTTTCGTCCGCCAGATGCACAACCTTGATTGTGCCATGCTCCGCCTCGTACTTGACGGAGGCCAGCGGCACAATGCTGATCCCCTGGCCGATTTCTACAGCACGCTTGATGGTTTCGATGTTGTCATATTCGCCCGCATAGCGAACGTGGATCTGACGATCGCGGAACAGTTGATCCAAGGCTCGCCGCGTCGCCACCTCCCGCTCGTACCCCACGAACGTTTCGCCGTCGAGCTTCGAGAGCGTCACGCGCTTTTGATTCGCCAGCGGATGCTCCGGCGGGCACACGACCACGAGTTTGTCCTCTCGAAACGGCACGATTTGAATTTGCGGGTGCTTCGACGGGTACGCCACGATCCCGAGATCAATGCGCCCGGCGATCGTGTCATCGTAAATTTTGTTCGGGCGCGAGTACTCCACATGAACACTGACCTGCGGGTACAAGCGCAAGTACTCCTTTAGGTACGGGGGCAGCTCGTGGAGCCCCACACTGTACACAATGGCCACCCGCAGCGGACCGCAAACAATCTTGGCACTTTCCTGCAGCTCCGCCTCGATTTGACGATATCGTTCCAGGATTTCTCGACTCGCACGGTACAGGATGGCCCCTTCGGGGGTTGGCTTCGCACCGGAACGGCTTCGCTCCAGCAGGCGGCACTGGTACTTCGTTTCCAGGTTCCGCAGTTGCTGGCTCACAGCCGACTGTGTGATAAAGTTCTGCGCTGCAGCCTGGGAGAAACTGCCGGTTTCCACTACATCGCAAAACACCTTGAGCGTCTCGATGTGCATGGCCGGCGATGTTAGTTCACCTCATGAAAATGTCAAGAAAGGCAAATCGCTGCTAATTCTTCGAGGCTTGCGGCCTGGATTTCGGCGCCGCCGCAGCGCGGGAGTTCGGAACCGTGGCTGCTCGCGACTGGACAGGGCGTGTCTTGCCGGTGTAAAAACATAGCGCCTGTGCAACTCGGCCTTGTCAATACATAGAACGAGTGCTTTACACAGAGTTCATTAAGGAGCTTTGTCCATGGATAACAAAGACCGGGTAGCTGGTGTCGTTCTAGCCGCGGGGCGGGGTACGCGCATGCGTACGCGCCGTCCCAAGGTACTCCATGAGTTGGCCGGCGAGCCGCTGATCACGTATCCCCTGCGGCTTCTTCAACAAATCGAAGCCGACCCGATCGTTGTGGTCGTCGGTCCCGAAGCTGCGGAGATTCGCGAAGCGTGCTCCCCTTTCCGTCCTCAGTATGCCATTCAATTCGTTCCCCGCGGCACAGGTGATGCCGTGCGGGTCGCACTCGACGCGCTGGGCGAGTTCCTGGGGCGTGTGGTGGTCGTGCCGGCCGACCTGCCTCTGTTACAAGCCGACACGATCCGGCGCTTGCTGGGGGCTCAGGAAGGACAAGAAGCGGCGCTGTCTATCCTCACGCAAATGGTAGATGACCCGACTGGTTTTGGGCGAATCCTGCGGGACGACCAAGGCAGGGTCCTGCTCATCCGGGAAGAGCGCGATGCCACGGACCTCGAAAAAGAGATCTGTGAGGTGAATGTCGGAGTGTACTGCGCGCCGGTCAAAGAATTGATCCCCCTTCTCATGCGCCTCGAGCCCAACAATGCCCAGAGGGAACTGTACCTTACCGACGTGGTGAGTCTCGCGCGCGGACAGGGCAGCCACGTTGCGGCCGTGGTCGCAGCCAGCGACGAAGCCGCGCAAGTCAGCAATTTGGCGGACCTGGCCCGCTGCGAGACGCTGCTGCGCCAACGACTGACAGCGCAGTGGATGGTACGCGGTGTGGCGTTTGTGGACCCGGCCACGGCTTTCATCGGGCCACGGGTGGAACTTGCCCCCGACGTTGTGATCGGCCCCAACGTGACCCTCTACGGCCAGACACGGGTAGAGGCAGGTACTCGCTTCGATGGGAACGCTTACGTCGTCGACTCCCGCATCGGGCCGAACTGTCACGTGAAATTCGGGGTGGTCATGCACGAGGCCGAACTGGCGGAGGAGGTTGTGGTCGGCCCGTTTGCGCAACTCCGGCCCGGCACGCGTTTGGGCCCGCGCGTTCACATCGGCGACTTCGTGGAGACAAAGAACGCGGTGCTCGCCGCGGGCGTCAAAGCGAATCACCTTGCCTATCTCGGCGATGTCGAGGTCGGAGAAGAAACCAACATCGGTGCGGGCACGATCACGTGCAACTACGACGGCTTTCATAAATACCGCACGATTATCGGCGCACGGGTCCAAATTGGGAGCGATTCCCAGCTTGTGGCACCCGTCACCGTGGGCGACGACGCGTACGTGGCCTCGGGAACCACGGTACGCAAGAACGTCTCTGCGGGCGCATTGGTGTACAATCCGAAGCAGCAAAAGGAACGGCCTGGCTGGGTGGCCGCACGCCGCTCGCGCGAATCCCACAAAGGCAACGGCGAGGCTACGCCTTCGAGTGAACAAGAAGAATAAGGAAGGAAGCCGCCAGTCGGTTGCTCGTGGTTGCCGCCGAGCAGAAATCTCGACGGTACGCGCCGCTCGTCGCCGCGGGCGGCCTCAAGGGCCGTGGCTTGCCCGCACCCATGCCAACCATACACCGAGGAGCACCACCGACGCTCCAACAGCCACGACTTCCCCTGCCCCCCATTCATAAGTACGGTAACTGGTGCGCGACCCTCTCCGCTGAAAACCACGCGCTTCCAGCGCCATGGCCATGAGATCCGCACGTCGCAGCGCACCCATGAACACGGGCACAATCACGGGCACGTACCGCCGCAATCGTTCGAGCCAACCGCCTCGATCAAAATCGAACCCCCGGCACTGTTGGGCCTGCACCACGGCCACCGCGGCATCTACAAACACAGGAACCAGCCGAAACGCCATTGTAAAGACAAAGCCGATTTTCACGGGGACTCCCAACATCCGCAATGCATCGGCGAACTCTTCCACCCGCGTGGTGGAAAGGAACAGCAACCCGCCGGCAAAAAAAGTGGTGATTTTGCAGGCCATGGCGAACGCAAACGCAGCCCCGTCCGCCCCAGGTCGCACTGGTCCCCAAACGAACCACGGATGCACGCTCGGAAAAAACAATGCCCAGATGAGAAACGACATGCAAAAGACCAGAGCCAGAAACCAGCGGAGCCGCCATACATTCCCAAACGATGCCCCCAGCCAAAGCAGCACGCCGACGATTCCAGCCAGCGGTAAACTTTGTACGGGGCGGTCGGCAGTAAAGGCTGCGACGAAAAAACTCGCCACCGAACAAAGTTTCACCACGGGATGCAAACGGTGCAAAGGAGAATCGGCCGTGATGTAGAGGCTGAGCTTCATCCTTTAGCCCCCAGAAGACGTACGTTTCACGCAATGCACGAATTCGTCCACAGACCGTACTGCCAAGCCACACCGCTGCCCTAAGGCCACGATGGGCGGCACACGAAACCGCGCCGCTACCAGCAAGTCCGCCCGTGCAAATAGTTCGGGCGTGGGCCCGTCAAAGAGTACCCTTCCCGCACTCAGCAACACCACTCGCTGGGCGTACTCCGCAACTAACCACGCCGTGTGTGTAATCATCACCACGGTCATTCCGCCCTCGTGCAAGCGCCGCACGAGCTCCATCATTTGCCGTTGTTCTTGGTAATCGAGGCCAGTCGTGGGCTCGTCCAACACCAGCAGTTCCGGCCGCAATGCCAGCAGCGACGCCACCGCCAAACGCTGCCGTTCTCCTTTGGTGAGCCAAAAGGGATCGTCTTCCACCCGTTCCTGCAACCCCACAGCGGCCAAGGCTTCGTCCACACGGGCCCGAATTTCTTCCGGCGAGAGGCCGAGGTTTTTCGGGCCAAATGCCACTTCATCGTACACACGGTCGCAAAAAATTTGGTGGTCGGGGTTCTGAAATACGTAGCCCACAGCCGCCGCGCGCTGGCTCAACGGAATTCCGAGGATCGGTCTCCCCTTCCAGAGCACCTGGCCACCGCTGGGGCGTAGCAAGCCGTTGAAACACTTGGCCAGCGTGGTTTTTCCGGAACCGTTTTGGCCCAAAAGCGCAACGAACTCTCCAGAGCAAATCTCTACGGACACATCGTCCAACGCGGGTCGGGAAGAGTCTTCGTACTGCAGCGAAACATTTTTTGCCGCCAGCAACGGGGCGTGCCCGGCGCATGTATTGGGCTCCGGTTCACCAGCGGCGTCCGCACACGGCCGTTGCAACCCGAGCATTTCCTGGGCATGGGCGACATCGCGCGGCACCTCGCTCCACCCCAAACGCCACGCGAGACAAGCAAGGTCCGGCGGCCGCACGGCGCAGCGCAACAAAAGTTCCGCCTCGCGCAACACCTCCCGCGGTGGCCCTTGTGCAACAATCCGCCCCCGATCCAACAGAACGACCCGATCGGCCATCTCTGCCGCAAGCGTCTCGTGCTCCACGACCACCAGGGTGCGCCCCTGTTGTCGTAACGCGGCCACGACGGCCAACACCTCTTCCTTGCCCACGGGGTCCAAATCGGTCGTCGGCTCGTCCAGCACGAAGAGTTCCGGTTCCAGGGCGAGCATCGCCCCAATGGCCAGCCGCTGCTTTTCTCCGCCCGACAGTGTGGCTGGATCGCGCGTCTCGAAACCCTGCAAGCCAACAGCCGCGAGGGCCCGTCGTACGCGCTCCCTCATTTCGGGCGGCGCAATGCCGAACTGCTCGAGGGCAAAAGCCACCTCGCAGTCCACCGACGTGGAAAACAACTGGGCTTCGAAGTCTTGCGCCACTAAACCTATGCGACCCGCAAAATCCGCCACGGTCTGATCCACGCAGCGCTCCCCCAACAGCCAAACCTCACCCTCCAACGTGCCATGCTGGAACGACGGCACGGTGCGGTTGAGCAGTTTGGCCAGCGTGCTCTTGCCTGCGCGGCTCGGCCCCATCACGACCAACATTTCCCCGCGCCGTACATCCAAGGTCAGGCCGGAAAGTGCGGGAGACAGCGAGCCCTCGTAAGTGAAGCTCACGCCTCGCAAACACGCCGCACAAACCGATGGGTTGGTCACGTTACGTCACAGGAGCGCAAGGCCCAACAGCAACATACCCAGCACCGGCAAAAGCCCGACTCCGACCTCCCAAGCCCCGGTGCTACCCACCCGACCGGCAGCAACCCACGGAACCACCGCATAGCCTGCGGACAAGGCGTTGCCCAACCACATTCCACCAGCAACCGCAACTACCACGACAGCCAGGCCGAGGTAGGCCCGGAGCCCATGCAAGTCTCTCCGGTGCCCCAACACCTGCCGGTAAGTGAGGCGCCCCCGTTCTGCGCGCGGGTAAATCACCGCCAGCAAAAACGGAGCGAGCAAAAGGCTCGCCAGCATGTTGTTGACCCACACGATGTTACCCAGCACTCGGAACGGCACGAAACCCAACAGATTGAGCCCCCAACCAATCACGAGCCCGCACGCGCCACTGGCCAAGCCTACCACCGCTGCAAACAGCGCCCACTCCCGTGGCCGGCGGGGCACAGGTCTACGATCGCTCAACAGCTCCCAGGTCCGGTAGGGCAAAAAGCCGTAGAGGAAGTTGCCCCAGAACCCAAACAAGTCGCCGGGGCCAAATCCGCCGAAAAAGTCACCGATCACGTTGCCAATGGCCGCACCCCATGCGGCCGCCGGGCCAAATAAAAACGAGCACACCACCGGTACGGCATTGGCCGGACGCAGCTCCGTCACACCAGGAATGATGGGAAGCACTTTGAACGGAATCAAAATGGACGCATACAGCGCTGCGGTGAGAGCCGCAAACACGACCATGCGCGTGTTGCGCCACATGTCGAACAGTTCCCGCATCGGTTTTTCTCGTACGCAGCACCTCTTCCAACGGCAAGACGAGCCCTGGATTCTTTACGCGCATCGTCCCTGGCCACGCCTGCGGACGCGTACATCAAACACGGCGCCGAGGAGGCGTCGGTTCCGATCCGTTCGGCTTGTGCTCGCCTTCGTGACTCTCGCTTTCCGGCACCAAGACCGCATTGCACTGCGGGCAGGTGCCTTCCGGCGGCTTGACTCGCACAGAGCGCCCGCAACGTGGACATATGTACTGCATGTTTCGTCTCCTTATAGGTACGTTTGTCGCATCCCCCTCCCTGAATCAAAAGACACCCCGAACTTCCAGCGAGAGGTCGGCCGCAGGCCGGGTGAGCATGGGGTGAAATGGTGCGCAGCGCGCAGCGAGCAGCGAGTGGCCCTTTGGCCAGTTGGGTATTTCGCCGCAAGCAGGCGCTCGCCCCAGCACTCTCCCTTGCCGCACAATTCCGCCTTCCGCTGCGCGCAAGGTTCCGGCCACGGACCGCTTCAGGCTCCGCCAAATCGCTGCCGCACAGCCTCGCGCAACTCCTCCCGATAATCCGGATGCGCAATCTGCACCAAAGCTCGAGCCCGCTCCACATCCGTGAGCAACGACAGGTTCACTGCCCCGTATTCCGTAACGACATACTGCACGTGGTGTCTGGGTGTCGTGGTCGGCGTTCCCGGCGCAAAGCTCGGCACGATCGTCGATACGCGTTGCCCGCCCGAGTTGGCGGTCGAGTGCAAGCAGATAAAACTCTTTCCGTTCTCGCTGTCGTGCGCACCGATCACGAAAAGCTCATGGCCGCCCACGCCAGAATATTGCCGCGCTCCGATCGTATCCGCCATCACTTGGCCGCTCAAATCGATCGCTAAAGCGCCATTGATGCTCACCATCGAGCGGTTTCTTCGAATGATGGCTGGGTCGTTGACGTATCCCACCGGCAACATGCGCACTTCGGGATTGCGGTGGACCCAGTCGTAAAGCTCGCGGCTGCCGGCGCAAAACGTGGCCACCGAGAAACCGTCGAATACGCCTTTGTGATTCGTCACTTTGCCGGCCCGGTGTAAATGCATGATGCCGTTCACCAGCATCTCGGTGTGGATCCCGAAATCTCCTTTTTTACCCTCGGCGAGCAACTTCGCTACGATATTCGGCACACCACCAATGCCAATTTGGAGCGTAGCCCCGTTGTCAATGAGCCGTTCGATGTATTCTGCAATCGCCTGATCCCGGTCGGTCACCGGTTCGTCGGGCAACTCGAACACTGGTTCGTCCGCCTCCACGATACAGTCCACTTCGGAAACATGAATGCGGTGCCCGCCACAGCGTGCGAGACCGCACACTTGCGGCATCGTGGAGTTCACCTCGGCAATCGCCAAGCGGTTCGGATCGCGCGCCGCCGCCAAGAAGGCGTGAAACGTCGCTCCCGCATGTAATCCAAAATTCAGATATCCGTGATCGTCCATGGGGGCGAAGGCAGACGCCATCACGCGCGGAGGAACCAACCGCGCGTACCGCTCCCACCCCAGGAAGTCAGCAGGTAAATACTCGATCCGAGCGCCCGCCGCCTTCATCATGCGCTCGATGGGTCCGAAAAATCCGGATACCAAACGCACCCCAGATTTTTGCAAAAGCGCGTACGGACGAATCATCAAAGCCGAAAATATCACCAGGTTGGTCCAGTCGTCCCGCTCTCCCAAAGCAGTCAGAAACGCCGTTGGCTGCCCGGTAGCAATCGGCACCGCCAGTGTGTCCTCCCGCTGCACCAAAGCGGCGGCTTCAGCCGCCGTACGGAGTTTTTCCCGATAAATCAATTTTGCGTCTCCGTGACTGTTACGCGCCATGGGCTCCTCGATATCGGAGGGCGTTCATACACGCCCCTCATTCCAGCGAGAAGAGGTTCGTGCCCTTTTTCCGCGCTCGGGCGGCCAGCCGGACCGCCGGCAAGCTCCCACCATTGCCACTCGGCCTACTCCGGTCCCGCCTCGTCCGCTGGTCTCGACCGCAAATCGGTACACCACAGGCCACGCTCCGCGGTCTTCCGCTCTCCAAAGGCGCGCCAGCGAAAGCATTCCGCCACTGCGCCTCCACGGCAACCGTCGAGGCCCGTTCACCGCTTCCCGCTTCGTTTGTGTTCCCGCGCCACGTCTTGCATCCAAGTGAACACCGCAACCGCAGCGGGCAAACCGATCGTGGGGGCGGCCAGCGCCACCACTTGCTCGATCTCTCGCAGCGCGATGCCATCGGCGAGCGCCTTGCGCACGCCCGCCCGTACCGCCCCCTCGCGTAACGCCCCAATAGCTACGGCAAGCTTGAGGAGTCTACACGTCCGCCCATCGAGCGGACCTTGAGAGCCGGCTTCCGCCATTGCATCCCAGGCTTCCGCTAACTTCGGAAAGCGCCGAACGAACTCGTTGTACGCTTTTGGTGGCTTTGGCTGGGCTTTTTCTGCGCGCGGCATACGAGCGGGCTATCACGACGCAAATTGCTGCGTCAACTCTTTTAAGCCCAGCGCTGCGGACCCTGCACTTCCCGCAACTTCGGGGAGGTTGTTGCGTAATTCCGTAAACGGTGCCTAACCTGGCCGCATGCAACATGGCGAAACTCCTCGGTCTCGAACCGCATTTCGGCATTCGCGACTCCTACTGATCGGCACACTGGCGCTCGCCCTAGCAGTGGGCTGTGGGGATGACGGAGAAGGCGGCGCCGATCCGATTGCTGCGCTTCCGGTCGAACAAACCATCGCAGTGCCCGGACTCCCGGGCGGTGTGGAAGTGGTGTTCGACGACCTCGGCATGCCGCACGTGTACGCCCCGACTTTCAGCGCCGCTCTCTACGTTCAGGGTTATCTCACGGCGCAAGCCCGCTTCTGGGAAATGGATGTCATTCGCCGCTTTGCCACCGGTCGCTTGAGCGAGCTTTTCGGTCGTTTGTCGCTGGCCACCGATGTACAAATGCGCACGTTCTTCACCACGCGGGACGGCCGCCGGTTGCACCGCGCCTTGTGGGAGAACGTGCAAGCATCGGATCCGGAAGTTGCAAATCTTCTGGAGGCCTACACCGCCGGCGTCAACGCATGGCTGGCGGATCTCCGCGCCGGACGCAACGGGGCACACCTGCCACCGGAGTACACACTCGTGGGCGTCCTCGGACTCACCGCCGGCCAACTCGCACCGTGGGAACCGGCGGACAGCCTCGCCATCGGACGCCTCCAGGCCTTTAGCCTTTCCGACAGCTCGGGCGACGAGATCCAATGGGCACGCGCGCAGCAGCGTTTACCCGAGGCCGTGTTCCGTGACGTGTACCGCTTCGCCCCGTCCGCACCGACCACCGTACTGCCACCGCGACGTGCCGCTCGCGCCGGCGATGCGTTGACCAGTCGCGCCGAACGTTTCTTTACGCCACCCCCTAAGCTGCTCGACGAAGTGACCGACATGTTCGAGGAGCTGGCGGCCGCCCTGCCGTTTGGCGCTCGCTCTCGTGGAGCCGGCAGTAACAATTGGATCGTGTCTCCGCGACTTTCCCAAAGCGGGCACGCCTTGCTCGCCAACGATCCCCACCTGGCGCTCTTTAACCCTCCGGTTTGGCACATGATCCATCTCTCCATCGCAGAATCGGGGGAAGACATTATCGGAGTCATCTTCCCTGGGCTCCCCGGAGTCATCCTCGGGCACAACCGGCACGGCGCTTGGGGCGCCACCACGGCCGGATACGACGTTACCGATCTTTACGTCGAGGAGTTCGAGACGCCCCCCGACTATCCGGCATCGCCACGGACCGTGCTGTTCCGCGGGCAACGCGTGCCGGTCCTTCGCGTCGAAGAACCCATTCAAGTGCGCAATCGCCCGCAGCCGTTCTCGCTGGTCATCGAAGTCGTGCCCCATCACGGACCAAACATTGCGGACCCCGATCTCAACGACTCCGTAGTCGGCCTTGCAGCCACGGGTATGACGGTCCGCTGGACAGGTCACGAAATCACCAACGATGCACGCTTCTTGCTGGAGCTCGGGAGGGCACGTTCCGTCGCCGACTTCCGCCATGCTCTCAGGAATTTCGGCGTCGGCGCACAAAACTGGATCTGGGCGGATACCGAAGGCAACATCGCGTACTCGACCCAAGTGCTCATACCGCAGCGTCCGGCAGGCGTGGTTCCTTACTTGCCTCTTCCGGGCACGGGCGAAGCCGAGTGGCTCGCCGACGACCAGGGGCGAACCCTGTGGCTACCCAGCGACAAGATTCCCCAAGCAGTCAACCCAGAGGCCGGCTTTCTGGTCACGGCTAACAATGACCAAATTGGCGGCACGTTGGACAACGACCCGCTCAATGACGAGGTGTACCTCGCACCTCAGTTTGCCAACGGCTTTCGCGCGCAACGTGCAACCGAACTTCTAACGAATGCCTTTACCCGCTCCGGGGGAGGCAAAGTGAGCCTCGATGACATGGCTCGCTTCCAGTACGACCATAGTTCCAAGGAGGCAGCACGCTTTTTGCCGTTCTTGTTCGCTGCGGCCGGAAATCGACCCGACCTCGTCACTCCGGCCATGGCGGAGGCTCTCGAACGGCTGCGCCGCTGGGGCGAAACCCACGCAGACTCGCCGCCCTACGATACGCCAGCCGGGCTCGACCCTGCAGCGGATCGGACGGACGTCCCCCCTGCCGCTCGCCCGGTGGCGGAAGAGGACAAGCTGGACGCAGTGGCAACAAGCATTTTCGCTGGGTTCCTGACTCGCTTGAGTCGGCTGACGTTTGCGGATGACTTTGCCGGCAGCGGCATCGGGGCTCCTGGCGGCGACGACGCCACCCGAGCGCTGCTGCACTTGCTCGAAGACGAGAACCGCACCGATCCGGGCTTTGTCGTGCACACGAAAGACGCCACCGGCGAAAGCGTCCTTTGGGATGACCGCAACACCCCCCAGCGAGAAACGCGCGATGAAATTTTGCTGCGCGCCCTTGCCGGCGGCATCGAGTTCCTGCAGCAAAAATTTTCCACCGAAAACCAAACCGAGTGGTTGTGGGGACGCATCCACCGCGTCCGCTTCCAACATTTTTTAGGACAGGCCGGACTCAACATTTTCGATCTCGGTCCGTTCCCCGCCCCAGGTTTTCGGGAAACTGTCAATCCCGGAGGCTTCAGCCTGAACAGCGACAACTTTGATTTTTCCGGGGGCGCGTCCATGCGCTTCGTGGTCGAGCTGGATCCGCGCGGCATCCGTGCCCGCAACGTGTTGCCCGGGGGCAACAACGGTGACCCAGGCGGAACGGCCGACGACAACCGCTTCAACCAAATCCAGCCGCAAATCCACTTTGGCGACTGGGTGCCCGCTTGGATTCGTGGAGAAACGTTTACCTTCCGGTTTGCTCGCCAGGAGGTGGCCAATGCCGCGCGCCGCAAGATTCGGTTCGTACCCTGACCACGCTAGGGTGTGGGGTCACTCAGCCGTTCCTGTTCCCGTCGCCTTCCCCTAGACCGCCAAGGGCCTCGAATCATGCCTCCGCGGTAGCGACACCCCGAAGTTGCTCGGCGTGGCCGCAGCAGAGGCCCTACGCGGCACAACAAGAAAGCCGTGCTGGGTCCTTGAAACGTGCGATGGCGGCGATTTTCAGAGCTTCCGCCATCGTCGGGTACACATGAATCATGTCCACGAAGTCCTGAAGCGTGGCCCGGAAGCGCAGCGCCATCGCCGCTTCGTGGATCACTTCTGGGGCGTCGCGGCCCACCATCGTGACACCGAGCACTTCCCCGGTGTCACGATCCGCCACCATCTTGATGAAGCCGCGCGTGTCATGCACTGCTCCAGCACGAGGCACAAGTGACAACGGTAACGCACGGCACCAGCACCGGTGCCCGGCTGCCACGGCTTGGCGCTCGGTCATCCCGACCGTGGCCACTGGCGGGTCGGTGAAAACGGCGCGTGGGATGACACGATGGTCTACTTTGCGTGGCGGCTTCATCCCGAGGGCATTGTGCGCCGCAATCGCACCATCCTGCGCGCCTACAGGCGTCGCCATTTGGCTGTGCTGCTCGCTTCCGATGACGTCGCCGGCCGCAAAGATGTGGGATACGCTGGTGCGGAGATACTCGTCCACCAACACTTGACCGTGCTCGCCCGCGGCAACGCCCGCAGCTTCGAGCCGAAGCCGATCTGTGTTCGGGCGTCGTCCGGTCGCCACGAGCAGCCGCTCCACGTGACGCTGCAGTATTGTCCCGTTCACGGCGACTCGGGCCGTCACCCCATCGCCTTCCGCCTTCACTTCCTCCACCGTAGCCCCAGTGAGCACCTCGATACCCTCCGCCTCGAACATCTGGCGCAGAGCAGGACCAACTTCAGGCTCGTAGCCCATCTCCAACAGTTCGGAGCAACATTCCACAATCGTCACCGCGGTACCGAACCGGCGGAACATTTGCCCGAGTTCCAGGGCGATGTAGCCCCCACCCACGATCAACATGGACTTCGGAAGCTCTTTGAGTTCCAGAGCGTCTTCGGTGGACAGCAAATCGCTGGTCAGATAAGGCACCTCGCTCAGCCCGGGCACCGCAGGAATCGCCGGCCGGGAACCCGTGGCAATCAGGATCGCCGCAGCGGTCACCCGCTTGCCATCGATCGCCACCGTGCGCGCGTCCACAAACTCCGCATGGCCACGCTCGACCCGAATCCCGTCCCCCACCAGGCTTTCGTATTTTTTGTCGCGATACGATGCCACCAGCGCATCCTTTTGTGCCACCAGCTCCTCGAAATCGAACTCCAACGCCGTGCCGCGTAAGCCTGGATAGCGCGGGTGGCTACACTCGTGAATGATCCGGGCTGCCTCGATGAGGTTCTTCGAGGGCAAGCAGCCGCGGTTCGCACAGGTGCCGCCAACGGTTCTTTCCTCGATCATCATCGCGGATTTTCCGAGCTCTCGCGCGCGCAGTGCGGCCGCAAACGCCGTCGAGCCGGACCCTACGATCAGCAAGTCGCATTTCTCTACGGCTGCCATGCTCATGTTCCTCTTTATTTATTGCTCGGGGGCCAAGCGGGCCTGGTAGCCCAGGCGATTCACTGCCTCGACCAGTGCAGCGGGGCTTACTTTCGCCGGATCGTACTCGACTTCTGCCTTCTTGTCCGCAACGCTCACCCGCGCTTCGCGAACGCCGTCCAGTTTGCGCAAGGCCGTGCGCACGGCCACTGCGCAGGATGCGCAGGTCATTCCTTCGATCTGCAATGTAACGGATGCTTCGGCTGCCTCGCTCCGCGCATCTACGGCTCGAACTGCCCGCACGTGGCCGGCGGTCAATCCCATCGCCACAAACGACAACAAGATCCATAGCTTTTTCGTCATGGGCTCTTCTCCCCTATCCCAGCAAATACGGCGCTAAGTACGGAAAGCTGAGAAACGCCAAAACGAGTGCGGTCGCCACCCACAGGAGAAACCGCCCGGCACGATTCACCTCCGGCACTTCGCAACCACACTCCGCCCCTTCTCCGGAAGCAGGTTCCGATCTCCCGTAAGCGAAATAAAACCCGGCGCCGAGCAGCACGAGCGTCACCGCAATGAAATACGGCCGGTAAGGCTCGAAGCGAACGAGCAAACCTGCCCCTCCGATCCCGAGAAGGGCGAACACCAGCGGACCCACACAACACGCCGAAGCGACAAATGCAGCCAAGACGGACCCGACACTCGCACCGAGCGAAAGCCGCATCCGATGCGACGGCGCCCTCTGTTCCACGAGCTTCGTTCGGCTCTCTTCCAGTTCGTTCATGGGCACCTCCTTCTTCGCCAGATGTTACTGTGGACTCTCGGACGTTAAGCGCGTTACGTTCCCATCATCGCACGCGGGTTCGCTCTGTGGTTTCCTCGAGCGCCTCCAAAATGGGGCAGACACGCGCCGAGCTATTGGCGGCGCAAGATTCGACCAATGCCCGCAGCGCACGCTGGACGGCGCGCAGATCACGAATTTTTTTCTCGATGTCTCGGATTTTTTCTTCCGCAACGGTGCGGACCTCGGCGCATTCCGCCGGTTCTGTCTCACGCAGTTGCAACAGTTGCCCAACCTCCCGCAGGGTGAAACCCAGTTCCTGCGCGCGCTTGATAAACCGCACGATCCGCACCGCCTCCTCCGAGTAGCGCCGGTAGCCAACTGCACTCCGCGCCGGTTTGGGCAGCAAGCCGCGCCGCTCGTAATATCTCAGCGTCTCTATGTGCACCCCGGCTTGTGCCGCTACTTCACCCCTGCGCAGCGTGGTCGCGTTGCTCGAGCTTTTCATGGGATGCAAACATAGCCCCTGTACCTCGGTACAGGGTCAAGGGCGGAGCAGCGTTTTTCGTGCGGGCGGTGCCCACTCCCGATCGTGCGCGAGCCCGTCATCTCGGGTGGCCATACACGCTCGCCAGCGCCTGCGGCGAAACTCCCAGGCGGCAAATTCAATCCGGGCTGGTGCATTCTCCCGGTCTGAACGGCTAAAGCTTGGCCACTCTTCGCAAGTCATCTTCACCACATCCTGCAGGGCAGCCCGGCCCCTTGCGGCCAGGTCCTGCCCCTGTGGGCCGCTTTCCGATTCGCCCGGCCGGTTCTGCAGTTTGCTCCTTCAGCAGCAGGTTCTTCGCGGCACCTGACGTGCGTAATCACCCCGCTGAACACGGCTCACGCCACGTCACGTTCGCTAGGGCGAGGGTGGGCCGAGACGCCAGACGAGGGCGTCGCGAATTTTGTGGTAATTTGCATCCTTGTACCGCACGAGAGCGGGAGTCAGCTTCTGTCGCCGACCACCAGCAGCGAGATGCAGCTCAATCCGAACCAAATTTGGCCCTCGCGAGCTCATTTCGTGCAAGCTCCAACCCGAGATTTCGTCCCACCGGTGGCTCCAACTAGACCAGTAATGCGACTGGGAGATCCCCGAGTCGTTTATCTCGATCTGCGTGCGAAATGTGAGCAGGGCGTCCAAGACAAGCAAAAGCGGCAGACCGAGGAACAAGTAGGCGACGGGTTCGAGTTTGCGGGTGGCGCTAATCAAAACCAGCGCGCCGAGTGCAAAGAGGAAGAGGAACGCGATGCGAACGGCGAGTTCGGTGCGCGACGGTCGAATAATCAGGCCCGGGATCTTGGCTCCCAGATGAGGTGAACCGATTTGCATCTGCACCTTCCTTCAATCAAAGCTTAGCCTAGATCTGCTGCTGCGGTTGACTGGTCGCTCCAGATGCAGAGCTGTGTATGCTGCTGTTATCCGCGGTACGAACCGAGCCAGAAGGAAGCTGCCTGTTGATACGTCTACGCTCTCGTTGCAAAGACGAACCCTCGTGAATGGCCCTTATAATTTGAACTCTCTCCAACATCGTTGTTCCTCTTCAGGCGACACATCTTCCATATGGGTAGCAATCCACCAGATGTTATCGCAGGGATCCTTCACACCACCGTATCGTTCCCCTGAGGGCAAGTTTCTGATCCAAACACTGACTCTCCGCCGGCAGCCAACGCTTGTTGATAGACCCGGTCGCAGTCTGGAACATACAGGTAGACAGAGGCAGGTATGGGCCTAAACTCGCTGCTGGCCTCTCCGAGCATCACCATCGAGTCACCGATGCGCAGCTCTGCATGTATCACCGTGCCGTCGGGACGGAATTTGCGGTCCAGGATTTCGGCATCGAATGCCGCTGAGAGGAAATCAATCAGTCGGGCAGCCCCTTCCACCAGCAAATAGGGCGTTACTGTATGGAATCCTTCGCGAATTGGATCGACGGCTGTTTGGTCCAGGAACTGTTTCAGCGCAGTTAGCATCCTTCCCCGCATCTTCTCGGAATGCATGCGTGCTTCTTCTGTCGCATTGTACTGGGACAGGGAGACGCGGGTTTGGTTTCCCTCGCCCGATAACTCAATCGTCACCGTGTGATAGTTTTCCGGCTCATCAGGAAGACCGGAGAGCGGGCTGGAATGGCTGTGCTGGAGTACTCGCGGTGGCTCGAAGCGAAGAATCACACCTTTGTCCTCATACTGTTTGCCTTGCCACTCTCCCTTCCAGGTAATCGGGCTCCCTTCGCGCCAGTCTGTGACAACATGGGTACCGAACACGAATTGTTCGATGGCCTCAGGATTCACCAATGCACCCCAGACTCTAGCGGCGGGTGCATTTATGGTGATGGAAGCTCTGGCAATCAGGTTATTATTCATGATTTGCTCGAGTATGCAGGGTTTCTCATCCAGGGCGTTGTTGCTGAACGGTCGAGCTAAGCCGCCCCGGAGCGAAGCGAAGGGGTCGGCTTGAGCCATGCGTCAAACCTAACTACTCCTCGACAAAACGAGCCAGATTTGCGAGGGAAGAATCCAGTCCTGCCTGGTGGTCATCAGCCCGAATGCCCTCTGGCACATTCTCGGCACGGACCTGGACCAACGTACCCTGGTCACTCGACTCAAAGATCGACGTCATCCGCATCGTCCCCGCGGAAGACGGGTCGTCGCTCTCAAACTCGACCTCCTGTACGATGCGTTGCCCTGGGTCGATGCGGACGATCCGGACTTCGACCTCGTCGGAATTACTAGAGCTCTTTCCCTGGCCCTGGTGCGGGTCCCTGTAAGTCAACCGCATCCGGTATCACCCACCAGCCCGAAAATCGAAGGCGAGCATTTTTCCAGTCATGTTCGGGGGTGGCAACCATGCCTCCATCGCCCCGGGACTGGAAAAGGCCTCGAAGATCTTCGATGAGGGGGCGCGAATCAGGCGGGACGACACGTCCATTCTTTGGCTCATGATTCACCCACGTATTTGCTGAGGCGCATAACGCTCTGCATCAACAGCGGCGTGCAGTGCCATCCGCTGCATGCTGTTGTCAGCCAATCTTGCGCGTGTAGCAGCCGTCATCGCGCCCGTGCATAGCGGCAGACCTGGGCGCCGGTGCTTGCCTTCGCCGCTGAAACGAGCTCGAACGGCAGCGGCTCGTCCATCGCCGGGAAGAGCTTCTTGCCGCTCCCGATGATGAGTGGCACGACCGTGAGCACCAGCTCGTCCACCAGGTCGGCGGCCAGGAGCGACTGCACCATCGTCGGGCTGCCGTACACGTAGATGTAGCCACCCGGCTGCGCCCGCAGATCGGCCACGGTCTTGAGAAAGTCCTTGCCGCGGATAATGGTGGTCGGGTGCCACACGATGTCCGCCTCGGTGAGCGTGTCGGAGACCACGTACTTTTGCACGCGGTTGATCCAGTCGGAGAAGTCGTCACCCGACCGGCTGGGCCAGGCCATTGCCGACACTTGATAGGTACGCCGACCCTGCAGGAGGGCGTCACTTTGCTTGGCCAGGGCGTCGAACGTCCCGCCGATAACCTCCGGGTCAAAATACTTCACCATCCATCCGCCGTGGGCAAAGCCCCCGTCGGTGTCTTCCGTTGGGGCACCAGGCGCCTGGACAACACCGTCGAGGCTGATGAATTCCGTAATGAGTACCTTCATCGGTCCTCCTTGTAGAATTTATGCTCGTTTATACGCTCTTTCGAGCGCCGCAAGGTCAAACTTTTTCATCGTTAAAAATGTTTCTGTGACCCGGTCAATGATCGCCTGATCGCCACAGGTCATGATTTCGTGCATGAGCCGGGGAGAGACTTGCCAGGAAACGCCATATTGATCCATGCACCACCCGCAGGCTTCCGCTTCGGGTGCAAAGGAAAGCCGCTCCCAGTAGTAGTCAATCTCTTCCTGCGTGTCACAGTCTATCATGAACGAGATCGCCCCATTGAATTCGAACCCATGGTCGTAGCCGCTATCCATGGCAGCCATCCAGGTCTCGCCCAGCCGGAAGTCCGAGAACATCACCGTACCTTCACGATCGTACTCCATTCCCGCAGGATAGCGAACGAGCTGACCTGCCTGGGAACCCGGAAACACCGAACGATAAAAGGCCCCGGCCTCCTCAGCCTTGCCGTACACCTTGCCGGTAAAGAGCAGGCAGGGAACGATGAATGGCCGGGGATCGCCCTCGGGATTGCTGAGGATGAGTTGCCACGACACCCCATAGCGATCCTGAATCCAGCCATAGCGCTTGCTGAAAGGATACTCGCCCAGGGGCATCAGGGCTGTGCCACCCTCGCTGAGGGCACTCCACAGGGCATCGAGGTGCTCTCGCGCGTGGGCATTCCGACTGGGATCAAAGTTTACGAAAAAGGAGATCGCAGGGTTGAACTTAAAGAGCGGTCCGGCGCTGATCGCCATGAACGGCTGGCTTGCCAAAGTAAACGCCACCACCTCGCAATCGCCCGAGGGGGTGTTGCGCACCATTGCTGTATAGGGGATTTCGGCATCCGGAAAGACCGAGCAATAAAACTCCGCGGCCTCGCGGGCTTCTTTGTCAAACCAGAGGTGTGGCGTGAGTTGGACTTTCATAGTGATCCTTCTTGAGTGATTGAGCATATTGACGAAACGTTGGGTTTAAAATGCATGGCGACTGCACCGTTGCGAAGCGGCTTCACCGAGACCAGCTCGCGACGACGCGTGCTGGGCAGCCCGCTCTGGTAAAGGTACGGGCCGTGTCCAGCGATTCTAGGGTGAACGAGTAACACATATTCGTCAATGAGATCCAGCCGATCGAGCTCGGTCGCAAGCTTCGCGCTACCGAGGAGCACTCCGGCCGGTGTTGCGTCCTTCAGCTTCTGCACCTCTGTGCGAAGGTCGCCGGAGAGGTGATGGGTATTGTTCCACCGAAAGTGTTTCCGCGTCGCCGACACCACATACTTTGGCTTAGCCTCCAGCTCCACCGCCCACTCGTAAATCGCCGGTGGCACCTGCATGTCACCGCATGCGACCGCTGGCCAGTAGCTCTCCATCAACTCGTACGTGATGCGGCCCCACAGCATCGCCCCTGCCTGGTCCATGAGGCGGGTGAAAAACGCGTGGGTCTCGTCGTCGGCGATCCCTTCGCGATGGTCTACACAACCATCAAGGGTGACGTTGATGCTGAAGGTCAAAAGTCCCATCGTGTCGAATAGTTCGTAGTAACCAAACGCTCGGTTTCAGCACCGGCGCTTAGCGCCGTCTGCTGGAATCGGTTGTTAGCCGCGCCTTGTTATCCTATTTGCATCCAAATTCAAACGCACTACATGGCGACGCAAGCCAAGTCGGCCCACTTCTCGAAAGCCATTACTCGTGAAGAATGGGACAAAACCGCCAAACCGATAGCTGGGCGAGTCCGGATCGACAGGATAGGCCTCCAAGGCCGTCGCCCCTGCTTGCCGCGCAAGAGCAATCGCCTGCTGCAGCAGGGCGCGCATGATGCCAGTCTTGCGGAACGCCGGGTTTACGTAAAAGCACGTCATAGACCACACCGGATCAGTCTCCTGCCCAACGCCGACAAGCCCGCGAAATGACGCCCTGGGTCGAACGGAACACCAGGCGATCGGCTCCCCATCAGAGTAGGCAAGGAGCCCAACGGGCGTGCCCATGCGGACCAGCTCGCGCATGGCCTGTTTGCGTTCTGTGCGAACTGCCTTCGGAACTTTTCCGTCAGGGCCCGCGCGAAAAATCATGCACCAGCAGCCTGCTAGCCTGCCAGTGCTTTCAAAAAGCCGCTCAAGGTCTGTCCAACGATCAGGCGTGACCGGATGTATCTCTATCATACGCTATCCAGGCAAGTTTATGGCAGGCCAATCTCCATCATCAGCATCTTTCGGCATGGGGGTTGACCGCTTGAAAGTTACCATTCCATTGTGCCACGCTATAATTTCAGGGAGATAGTTTAGGCCTGTGCGCACCTTTTTACCGTTTCCCATGTGCGGGTGGTTTGTTCTTTGCCAAAGGTTTTCTCCAGAAGGCTCATGAACACCGGACCTTTCGGATGAGGAACGTAGCTGGTAAAAACTTCCAACCCCTGTATTTCATGAATGGTAACACCTTCATGCCGGATGGGCAGGGCGAGCTTTGCATTGGGAGTACGCCATAAAAAAGTAACGACCTGCTTTGCTCCCTTCGAAAACGGATAATTACTGAAGGGATTCTCGACCAACAGCTTACGCAGATGTTCAACCGACCTGACCGTAACAGGGAAGGAACGCCCGAGCTTCTTTTGAAGCTGCTCTTCTATGCTCCGCGCGAGGGCTTCTTCATTTTCAATCGTAGCATTTAAAAGCCACGTTGCCGCTGGAAAGTATCGTCTTCACCTCCGTGAAACCACCAGCTTCAAGGCACTGCTTCAGCTCCGCCATTTTCAGATTCATGGGGCTTACGCCCCGCAGCAAAGCTACAAATCTGGTCATAGTGTTCATCCTAAAATAAAAGCAATATAATCATTTTTGCTTGACGACTGTTTGTTCCAGGTACTGTTTCAGCGCAGTTAGCATCCTTCCCCGCATCTTCTCGGAATGCATGCGTGCTTCTTCTGTCGCATTGTACTGGGACAGGGAGACGCGGGTTTGGTTTCCCTCGCCCGATAACTCAATCGTCACCGTGTGATAGTTTTCCGGCTCATCAGGAAGACCGGAGAGCGGGCTGAAATGGCTGTGAGCTGGAGTACTCGCGGTGGCTCGAAGCGAAGAATCACACCTTTGTCCTCATGCTGTTTGCCTTGCCACTCTCCCTTCCAGGTAATCGGGCTCCCTTCGCGCCAGTCTGTGACGCATGGGTACCGAACACGAATTGTTCGATGGCCTCGGAGCTCGTCAATGCACCCCAGACTCTGGCGGAAGGTGCGTTTATGGTGATGGAAGCTCTGGCAATCAGGTTCTTATTCGCGATTTCCTGCTGTTTTTAGACTCGTCGTTCTGGTCATTGCCCCCAACGCACCCGCCCGTCGGAGCACAGCGAACCCGGCCGGCTGTACCTAGTGCTAGGCAGTGTCCTCCTGTTCCGATTTCGTTGCCCGGCGTCGAATGCGAACGGCTGCTGGAGTGATCACCGTAAAGGCTTGTTCCATCTCGTCGTCATGCGCGGCCAACGTGGATGCCACTATTTCCGCTTTACGGCTCGGAGAGACACCGGCCAATCGAACGAGGATGATGCCTCGCGGCATCCGTCCCTGACGAAATTACGAACTCACCAAAGTCCTTGTCCGCCGTAAGTAATACGGCTCCCTCCCGATTCGCCAGATCCAGGATATTGTCGTCCGAAATCCCCGGCTCTATTTCGGCGACATACCGTACCTCGTGGCCGTCCTGGCGCAGCCGTTCCACCACAGGGCGATCCACACCTTCATCAGCCAAAATCTTCACGTCGGCCCCTCTACGGGATACACCACATCGGCTCGCAAGGCCTCGGCCGCAAAGGCGAGTGCGGCTTGAATGGCTTCCCGTGTCAGCCGGGGATGGGCTTTAAGCAGATCATCTATCGTCTCACCGGCAGCCAGCTTTTCTAAAATGAGTTCCACCGTGATGCGGGTTCCAACGATCACCGGTTTCCCCATCATCACCGAGGGATTCGACACAATCCATTCTCTCCACGTTTTCATCCCTTGGCTCCTTTTGATTGGAAAGATAGCACGCCTAGCGTGCTGGAAACGAGCTGCGAAGCCCGGCACCACTGCAATGCGGGCGAGGCGATTGCCACCGTTGCGCCGCGCTTCGCCAGCTCCGTTTCCTTGCTATGCCGCGACTTCGTCATAGCAGCCCAGAGTGACGGAGAAATTCTTCGATAAGGACTCGACAGCCAGCGCGGAGTCCCTCGAGATCCTCTCGACGGGCACGATCGTACCGGCCGTGAGCCGAGTTGTTCCCTGCATCTCGAAGCGCGGGCAGAAACCGCCGCGGTTCCGCGACAAAGTCCAGGTGCGTTCGTTCAGGGTGCGGCTGCTCCGATCCGAAAGCTGGAAATCGTCGGGGTCCGCATCTTTGATGCCGACCCAGCTTCCCTCGGTCTCGAATACTTGAATGATCGCGATCTCGATGAGCCTACGCGTCATCGCAGCACTGGCGTCGTACCACCCCTGCGAGAAACAGCCGTTCCATCCGCCGCCCAACAGTGCCAAAGTAGCCGCCGCCGGCCTGGCTATGGATGCTCAGAGGGAAGAACTCATCATCCTCCCGGGGGAAGCGGAATCGCGGAACGCCAGGTTGTCCGAAGGCAGAAGGTCCGTTCCCCTGCCGCCTCGGCCCGTGCCTTGGTCGGAGTCGAAGGTGCCAACACGCGCTGGATTGTCTGGCCGGGGCCGGTTGAATCCGCCGGTGCGAGGCGCAATAGCCGCCGGTAGATGTGGTTACATCGTCTCGTAGTTCGAGAGGCTTGGTCGTCTAGTCGTTTGAGCCCGAGAGGCCCATTTGGTTCCGACGGGCCATCTTCACAAGCCCCAGTGCACGCGCGAGGAGTGCTTCAAGTCTCTGCGTCGGATTGAGCGGGAGCCTGCCCCTTACCTGCGCAACGCGATCTCCCGTTCCGGGCCGTCGTGAGCCGCTTTTTGCCCTGATCGTGCTTGGCCTTGTGGCGCCGGACAACACGGTCTGGGCACCAGGACTGGATGGGATCACTCGGGCTCGTCATAGCGATGGGATGGCAACGGTTTGCTGCTTCCGGCTCGACCTGGGAAGGTAGCGTGAGAGGGTGTGGAAACAGAGAAAACTCACTGCAGAACTTCCGGATAAGCAAACGGAGCCGGGGCACCGCACCGGCAAGAAAAAAGGGCAGTGGGAAGAGCGGACAAAGCAGAGCTGAGCGTCGGAGGTCAAGGATGGAGTTGGAGAAGCAGCCGGAGTAGGGTGCGCCCGAGGAACTGGCGAGGGGCGAGCTGCAGGGGTGGCTGCACGATCCGGTCGAGGCGGAAATCACCGGCCTGTTCGGTAGTGGATGCGGCGGCGGGCTACTGGGACGGGCATCGGGAGGTTCGCAGGGTCGCGAAGATATTGGGGACGCTCGAGGTGGGGCGGCCGCCGGTGTGTGGGTTGGAGCAGAGGTCCGAGAGCTGGATTTTGTACCAGTCGGGCGCCGGACGAAGGAGGTCGCCGAGCCGTTGCCACGGCTTTCCCCTCACGGGCCGGCCCAAGGGGACTTCGAGTTGGCACGTCGTGCGGCCCTTTGGGAAAAGGCCTGCGCTTTCGACCTCGTCGATCGAGCGGCTTCGGGGGACGTGGCAGCTCGAGCTCGGGCACTGGAAGAGCCAGCGGCTGGATGAGTTCGAGTCGGTGTGCACACCTGGGCCGGTGGGTTGTACGCGAAGGCGGTGCCGGACGGCACGAATGCGAAGTTGCTCGTCATCGTGGGAGTTTCGCACGTGACCTCCACCCCGGCTTGTACCGCTACTTCACCCCTGCGCAGCGTGGTCGCGTTGCTCGAGCTTTTCATGGGTTACAAACATAGCCCCTGTACCTCGGTACAGGGTCAAGGGCGGAGCAGCGTTTTCCGTGCGGGCGGTGCCCACTCCCGATCGTGCGCGAGCCCGTCATCTCGGGTGGCCATACACGCGCGCCAGCGCCTGCGGCGAAATTCCCAGGCGGTACAGTAGCGGGATGAGCTTCATGAGCACGGCATAATACAGAGGCCCGGCCAGAAAACGCCGCCCGGATACGATGACGGATGCAGGCACAATGCGAATGCGCCCCACCTCGCGCAAGCGCCGGCTGAACTCCAAATCCTCCAAAATGGGCAGCTCGGGAAACCCGCCAAGTTGCCGAAACACGTCGGGGCGCACAAACAACGCCTGATCGCCGTACGGCAAGCTCGTGTAGCGCGAGCGCAGGTCGGCGATGTGCAACAGCGGCGCCAACCAAGAACGGCGGCCTTCCGTGACCGTCCAAATCCGAAACGCGCCACCTACAACATCGGGTTCCGATAGTGCTTCCGCAATCCAACTCGTGGCGCCTGCGGGCAAGCGTGCATCGGCATGAAGGAAGAGGAGCACGTCTCCCGTAGCGTATTTCGCCCCCTCGTTCATTTGCACGGCTCGTCCGCGCGGCGCTTCGACTAGCTGCACCCCCGCGACTCCCTGCAGGACCATCGGTGTAGCGTCCGTGCTCCCCCCTTCCACCACGATCACCTGGTGGAATTCCTCTTGGGCGCGCAGGAGTTCCAGATGCTGGGCGATTCGAGACGCTTCGTTGTACACGGGCACAATCACACTCACTCGAGGGCGCCTGCCCGCAACTTCCAGCCGGGGGCTACGCCGCCCCCGCCTGCGGGCAACATCCACGGTCAGGCCAATGCACCACGCAACAGCAATGGCCCAAAGTGGCCACGACGCCGGCTCCCACAGCCCGGTAAGGTGGGCTCGGTCCATCGCCTCGTCTGCCAAAGGCAGCGCCGTGATCCATGCCAGAACCCATGCCTGGGGGGCCAGAGCCATCGCAGGCACGAGTGGCACCAGGTACCACCGAAACACTACCGGACTCGCCAGCAATGGCGCGGCCAACACGAGCGGCACTGCTTCTTTCCAGTCCCACCGCGCTCGGACAACGGCCACGCACAAAACAACGCCGCCCACGAGTAACGCCGCCACCGAGCCTCCCGCTTCACCCCACGTTGCGGAAACTGCGGCAAACAGGGGCGAACCAAAACGCCACCGCTCAAAAAACACACCCAAACTGCCCCACGGCCGCAACCGAAAAAGAAACGCGAGCAGGTAGCCTATCGCCACCACGCTCCCGCTGGCGGCAACCAAACGGCGCACCCCGGAGCGAGCAAATCGCGGCGCGAAAGCAACGACGGCTAGGATGGGCAAAAGCTTGACCAGCGCGCCCAACCCGAGCGCGATACCCGATCCGAGAGCTTTTCCTCGTACCGCGAGGTAGAGTGCGACCGACAAGGCAAATGCGCTCACCATGTCGAGGTGAGCCCCGAATGCCGTTTCCAGGACGAGCAGCGGCGACAGCGCCAGCAAGGGCAGGTGGCGGGAACGCCCAGCCGCCTGTAAAGTCCTCGCCCCGAACCACAAGATGCCCAGCGAAGCGCTCGCGATCAGGGCCTTCCACACCCACGGCGCCCACCGGGGACCGAAGCCGGCGGCCAACGCAAACAGCACGACTGCGCCCGGCGGATACAGGGTCGGATAACTCGCATGCGGCGGGAACACAGGCCATGCCGCACGCAGGCTCGCGAGCTCGGCTTGTGCCGGGGCTACTCGATAGGGATCCAAGCCCGCGGCCAGAACTGCTCCGTCCCACAAGTACCGCTGCACGTCGGCATTGCCCGCGACCGCCAGCGGCGCGACCAGCAGGCGAGCCAGCACACCGGCAAACAACGCCCAGCGTGCGTCGTCAGCTTCGCGGCTGCGCCCCGCGGCCCACGCCACCAACATCAGCGCCGTCAGCATGAAGTGGAGCCCGATCCCTACGGCCGCCTGCTTTCCGAGCGGCGCATTGGCAACCGCATAAGCGCCCGCGGCCGCGCAAACAAATAAGCCACATGCCGCTCGGTACGCCAGCACGCGCACATTCATCGCGCGATTCCTCGCATCCAGTCGTACCACGCAAGGTAAGCGATAATCTTGAATGCCGCGCCGAAGGAGCCGCAAAACGTTCCGCTCACCTTCGACTTCCCGCTTCTCCTCGGCCGGTAAGGGACGGGAACTTCCTGGTACCGCAAGCCTCGACGCGCGGCTTTGATCTGCATTTCTACGGTCCAACCGTACCCTCGGTCCCGCATCCGCAAAGCTTGCAAAGCCGGCCGTCGAATCGCCCGAAACGGGCCCAAATCCGTTACCCCTATGCCGAAGCGCCGGCGCAGCCACAGCGCGGCCAACTGGTTCCCCGTCTTTTGGACTCGTGTCAACGCCCCGGGCTCGGTTCTCCCGAGCAAACGCGAGCCCACCACTAGGTCGGCTTGGTTACGGATAATCGGATCGAGCAAGCGCGAGAGGCACGCCGGGTCGTCACTCCCGTCCCCATCGAGGAAAACGACGACGTCCGTGTCCGTGGGCAGCGCTGCGATTCCAGCCAGGCAGGCACGACCGTAGCCTCGGCGCGGCTCGCGCACTACTAAAGCGCCTGCCTGCTGGGCACGCTCCGCCGTGCCATCTGTGCTCCCGTTGTCCACCACAATGACCGATCTCACCGGCGGCCGTGGAATGCAGCGCACCACGGGTCCGATGCTTTCTGCCTCGTTCAAAGCCGGAATGATGACGTCTACGCGCACAGTATGCCTTCCAGCGCGAGCGACTCGAGCGCGCGCTTGGTTGCCGGCGCCCGAATCGCACCGACCTGAATCCTGCGGCGCAACAGCACCAAGTCCCCGACTTCGTCTACATCGAACCAAGGCGGCAGGACTCCGAGCTGCATCCCGTACTGGTGCAAGCGTGCCGCAACCAAAGCACCCGTTGTGGCCGCGCTCCACCGGATATTGGCGAGCAAACCCTTCGGGCAATGGCGCAGGCCGAGCAAGTAAAAACCGCCATCCCGTGCCGGACCAATGACTGCATCATGCGACCCAAGCATCGCCCGTGCCTGGTTCAAAATCGCTTCGGGTAGACCCGGAGAATCCGCGCCGATTGCCAGCACGCGGTCCGCCGCGCCCAGCCCTCGCCGCACGATCCGTTCGATGCGTGCCCCGAGATCCCCCTCCCCTTGCCGCCACACCTCGATGTTCTCCCCCAGCCCAAACTCCTCTACATTGGTGCTTGTCGAAGCCAGCACGCTTCTCGCCCAGCCGAGACGCGACACCAAAGCCCACACGTCGGCCAGAAAAGCGCGGGCGAGTCGCGCCGCTCCTTCCTCGCCGATCGCCCGGGCGAGACGGGTTTTGACTTTGCCGGGGAGTGGCGGCTTGGCAAACACGCAAACCACCGTGTCCTGGGCCACGGCTCACCTCCTCCACGAAAGAAACCACTCGAAAAACGCTCGCACGCGAGGGGTCAACCGCAGTCGGTTGTAAGCGTCCGCGGCTTTTTTCCAGGCTTCGGCTTGTGTGGGATAAGGGTGAATCGTCTGCCCTAAAGTAGAAATATTCAATCCTGCGGTGAGCGCCAAGGATAATTCACCAATCATTTCCCCAGCGTGCGCGGCGACCATCGTTGCCCCGAGAATTCGACCGCTGCGCCGTTCTACGTGAAGGCGAGCAAAGCCATTGTCTTCGCCATCGAGAATGGCACGGTCCACCTCTCGAAGTGGCACTGTAAGCGTGGTCACATCGAAGCCCCGCGCGCGGGCTTCGTCTTCCGTCAGCCCGACGTGAGCGACCTCCGGATCCGTGTACGTGCACCAAGGAATCACCAAGGCGCTCGCTTTTTTACGGCCGAAAAAGAGGGCGTTTTGCAGCGCAATCCGCGCCATGGCATCGGCAGCGTGAGTGAATTTGTACGCGGAGCATATGTCCCCGGCGGCGTAGATCTTGGGGTTGGTTGTTTGTAGCCGGTCGTTGACTTTAATCCCTGTCCGATCGAACACGACCCCCGCAGCTTCGAGCCTCAAGCCATCCGTGTTTGGCTGGCGGCCGACGGCTACAAGGATCTCGTCCGCAGCAACTTGCACGATCCCTCCGTCTCGCTCCGCGGTCACTACTTTTTCGGAACCACGCTTCTCTACCTTGCGGAGGTGGGCGCCCAAGACGGTGACAATTCCTTCCCGGTCGAACTGCTCGCTCAGGATCGCGGCGGCGTCAGGATCGGCGCGCGGCAGGAGGCGCGGGTCGAGGCTCACGATGGTGACCTCGCTGCCAAAGCGGCGGAAGGCCTGCGAAAGCTCGCATCCAATCGGGCCCGCGCCAATCACCACGAGCCGCCGCGGCAGCTTCGTGAGGGAAAACACCGTCTCGTTGGTCAGGTAACCGGCTTCTTCTAGGCCCGGCACGGGAAGGCTCGCCGCCCGAGCCCCGGTGGCTATGATCGCACGCGCAAACCGCAGGCGCCGGCCGTCCACCTCGAGCTCGTCCGGGCCTACGAACTGCGCGTGCCCGAAGTAAACGTCTACCCCTAACGAACGCAGCCGGCGGGCAGAATCGTTGTGCGAGATCGTCGCCCGCAACCGGCGCATCCGCTCCATCGCCCCCGCAAAGTCGAACTCGAACGTGGCTCGGATGCCGAAGTCCTGTACATGCCGCATCTGGTACACTGCCCGTGCCGCGCGGAGCACGCCTTTGGAAGGAACACAGCCAAAGTTCAAACAGTCTCCCCCGAGCAATTGGCGCTCCACGATCGCGACCTTGGCCCCCAAAGAGGCCGCGCCCACGGCACTCACCAGCCCTGCTGTGCCTGCGCCCAGTACGACCAAGTTGTACCGGCCCGTTGGCGTTGGGTTGACCCAAGCCGGCGGGTGCACGTTGGCGACGAGTTCGCGATTGTGCGCGTCGTCCGGCAGCATCCATGGGGGCGATAATTCTGTCCCCGGGGAGCCGTTTTCACGGTTTGTCCCGGCTCCGAACAGTCGCTTCATCTGCATCATCCTACCTCCAGAACCGCGAGGTGACGCGGCTTTTGAGATTGCTCGCGCCGGGGATTCCAGCCCTCTTTCGGTCCGACTTCCGCTCCGCCGCTCGGCTTCTCAGAGTCGGAAAGCGAGAAAAACGCCGCTGGCACAGGCCGCCGAGGCCGGTACGGTTACAACCCAGGCCGCCGCCATGCGCCGCACGACGGTCCAGTCCACGGAACCCCGCAGCATTCCCACCCCTCCGATGGCTCCGACCGACACGTGGGTTGTGGACAGAGGCAGGCCAAGCTTCGTACCCACGATGACGAGTACCGCCGTAACCAGGTTTGCGACCAATCCTTCACCCACCCGCAAGGGAGTGAGTTCCTTCCCCAACACTCGTGTCACTCGCCAGCCAGCCACGATACTGCCAAGCATCATGGCAGCGGCAACGCCCCAGAAGCCGACCAAAGGAGGCCCGCCTCGAGGCGCCCCCTCCAGAGCCACAAGCCCCACCGCCAGAGCGAAAATTTTTGGAGCGTCGTTCACCGCGCGGGCAAAACTCACCACGGCACTGGTCAGCCAGTGCACTTGGCTCCGGGTCATTCGGAGTGCGGCTCTGTCATCCTGAGCGCAGGCATGTTCTCGGGCAGTCCACACCCTGATCTGCGAGGGCTCCAGCACGAAGGCCGCGGAATTCTGCGAGACTCCCACGACCGCAGGCTCGACGCCCAGACACAGACAGTCTGCTTCGACCACTTCGTCTCGCCCCAACACCCCTCGAAATCGCAGCACGAGACTAACGAGCAAGAACGCCAACAAAGGGCTCGCCAGTAATGGGAGCAAAATCTTCGATCCCAGCAGGAGCCATTGGACATTCGAGGCTCCGTAAGCCGTAATGCCGACTCCGGCGATCGAACCAACGACTGCATGCGTCGTCGACACCGGAAGCCCCCTGAGAGTGGCCCAACCGACCACAACACTCGCCCCTAGAATGACGCTGGCCGCAACCGAAAATGATGGCGACTGGCCGGCAGCGCTGAGGCTCTGCGCCAGTGTGCGCACCAATTCGCCGCCCAGAAGCGCTGCGACGAGCGCCCCAACGAACGTCCACACAGCCCCCCACAACGTCGCCGTCCGTACACTCGCACTCCCCTCTGCCACCAAGGCCGCGACAGCACGAGACACGTCGTTGCCTCCGTTGAAAAAGGCCAGAACCAATGCCAGCCCCAGCAACCCCTGTGTCTCGGTCGAGATCATACTCCCAGTCTCCACTATCGCCACTCGCCACGTACGCCGGCATGCTCGCGGCGACGGTCCTCCGGCATCCCGCGGCGCCACCAACTCAGCAACGCGTGCGGTGCAACGGCCCAGACATATCCCCGAGCCCCCGCCACATACCGGTTCCTCAGCGGGACTCGCTTGTGAGCCCGGCAAGCCGCAGGCACTGGGAAAAGAGCTCTCCCAGTTTGTTTCTGGGCCGCCTTCATTCCAGCGCTCCCCCGCAGCTCGATCCTGCTCCGGCGGTGCATCCGAAGCAGTGTTCCCGTGTGGCGATCGCGCGTCCCTCCAACTCGTCCGTGGAAGAAATATCCCACACAGTGCGAACCCCGCCTCGGCAAGCCGCACCGATCTCGATCTCGAGCATTTGGTTAAAGTCACAGTCGTACAGGCGGCCGTCCCAACCAACGCTCAACAGGGAACGGCACATCACGCTCGACAACGTCGCCGGGTTGAAATGATCGGCAAGGAGCTGCATGTACGCGTCGTATTGTCCGGCGCGCTCGAGCCAGCGGGCAAAGCGCTGGATCGGCATGTTCGTGATCGTCAGCAAGTTGTGAAACTCGATGCCAAACAGCTTGGCGAGTTCTTCTTTGTACTTGGCCTCTAAGCGCTTTTGCGGTGGCGGAAGACTCGCGCCAACCGGGTTGTACACGAGGTCCAAACGGAGTCGGGAGTTCGTCCGCCCGTACCCCAAGGCGTTGAGGATTTTCAGCGCCGCGATGCTCTTGGCAAATGCGCCGTGCCCGCGCTGCTTTTCCACGTTCTCCGCACTGTAGCACGGTAAACTGGCGATCACGTGGACCTCATGGGCCGCCAAAAATTCCGCGAGATCCTCCATGCCCGCTTCGAACAACACGGTCAGGTTGCAGCGATCGATGACCTCGCGGCCCAAACCGCGGCACTGACGAACCAACCAGCGGAAATTCGGGTTGAGTTCCGGAGCTCCGCCGGTCAAGTCCACCGTCTCGATCCCGGGGCTGGCCGCCACCAGCTCCACCACGCGTTCCGCGACGGAGCGGGGCATGATTTCAGTCCGTTTGGGCCCGGCTTCGACGTGACAGTGCTGGCAGGCCATGTTGCAAAGCTTGCCTAAATTCACTTGCAACGTGCGCACGCGGCCACGCACCAGCGGGCCGCAGCCGTGCCGCCTCAGCGTACGTGCGAAGGCGGAGTCCGCGCTCCCGCGGTTTGGCCGTGCCTCTTCCAGGAGGCTCGTAGCGGCTCCATCCATTAACAGCAGCCTCCGTTTCCGTTGCCCGTGGTAGCGCATGCAGAGACACGCCCTTCGCTGACCGCTGCCGCGCCCCCGCTCTTAGTTTCACGGGGGTCCCGCCGCGATGCACCCGTGCCGCACCGAAACGGGGGGGCACTCTCCAGGGGCACGAGCACCCGCGGCGGGACCAGCTCGACATGAGACCGATATGGGGCCTGAGAATACACGCGAAACGTTTTCTCGCACACTGCCGTCGGAACTCCACGGCGCAGCACGTGGCCGTCGTCATCCACGACCTGGCGAAAGGGGCCGCGATAGATCACCGCATGTTTTTGATCCAAGCACGGCCCGCTTTCTCCCTTGTACGCCACCACCGTGACGCTGCGAAATTCAATGCCGGCAACCGTTCTCCACGGGTCGCGCTGCCGTTCCACGAGTTCGATTCCGTGAAAGCCGGCGTCTTCGAATGCCTGAAGAAACAAGTCTTCGCGAAAAGCACCCGCGATGCACCCGCTCCACAAGTCGGGGTCGCGTTGCAGGTCCTCGGGCACGTCTTCATCGCTCACAATGTCCGAGATCACGGCTCGCCCACCCGCACGCAGCACGCGAGCAATTTCTGAAAACAGTTGCCGCTTTTGCTTGGGATCCACCAAGTTCAACACGCAGTTCGACACCACCACATCGATGGACTCACTGGGCACGAGAGGTTTCTCCGCCCGCAGGCGAGCCATTGCCTCTTGGAGGCAGCTCAAACCTTCGACCGAAGAGACGGGATGCTTTTGCAAGTACTGGTCGAGCTCCTCCAGATCCAAAGCGAGGTCTTGGATGCGGCCTTTTTTGAAGGTCACATTGCTGTAACCGATTCGCTGAGCAACTTGCGTGGCCGCCCAGCGCGCCAACGCCAGCATCTCATCGTTCATATCCACGCCAATGACGCGACCCGCTGGCCCCACGACTTGGCTGGCAATGAAGCATACCTTTCCCGCGCCGGAGCCCAGGTCCAACACGGTTTCTCCTGGCTGCAAAAAGCGGCTCGGGTCGCCGCACCCGTAGTCCCGCTCGATCACTTCGCGGGGGATGACCTCGAGCAGCTTCGGGTCGTACTTCGTCGGACAGCACAAGCTCGCCTCGGCACGCTTCGCGGCTTCGGAGTATCGCTGCCGCACAGCGGCCTCCACGACACTCGGTGGCTCTTCCATCCACATACTACCTCCCGTTCAAAGACCAGTCGTAATCCAAAAACTCCACTTTCACGCCGGGCGCTAAAATCTCGGCAGCCGTACTCCGGTCGAAGTACGGGGCCACGAACGCCGGCAGCGACGACGCAGCGCGCTCGAAGTCCTCGCGAAACCAGCGGAAGATCGAAGAGAGGTAGAGTGTGCGAGTCACCGGATCGAAGCGATTCTTATGGACATCGCGCAGGAACGTGCGCGCCGCGTCGTCGAGTTGATCGTCGAGCCGCGAGGCACGGTACGCTTCCGACCGCAGCGCCGGGCAGCTCTTCGAGGCACAAACGATGGCAAAATGAATGCGGGGCTCGCGGAACTCGCGCCGCAAGATTTCATGTTCGATCTCGTTGAGCGATACCAAGTGGCCGCGCACATTTTGCAGTGGGATGAAGCGCTCGCGAAAAGCCGCTCCGGGAAGCAAGCCGATGGACCGGATGCTTTTCACGGGGTAGTGGTCGAGAATCAACTTCACGGTGTACGCATTGTACGCGTTGATCCAGAATGCGAGCTTTTCTGCTTCGGTCCACGCATCGAAATCCTCGCGGCACACCGCTTCGAGCGAGGCCAGGTAGCGACGCAGGTCGGGCATCCCGGAGTCTCGCAGCTCGGTGTAGGATACCCAGCCGCCGGACACATAGCGCTGCAGGATCGCCGTCCATGCGGCGTGTTCGTGATCGAACTGCGGGCAGACACGCGGCTGCCTTTCCTCGCCGTTGCTTTCCTGGCCTCGAACCGTTCGAGGATGACCCGCCGCAGCGACGAACGCCGCAACCAACGCCGCGCTCGCGGCTGCTGTTCTTCCCGGGTACCAGCCTGCACGATGGCCTCTCGACTGCGT
Source organism: Candidatus Binatia bacterium (assembly GCA_026004215.1). Lineage (GTDB taxonomy): Bacteria > Desulfobacterota > Binatia > HRBIN30 > HRBIN30 > HRBIN30. The sequence continues at coordinate 26,286 of BPIR01000001.1, read as the reverse complement.
CCGGTATGTTCGGGCCCTGCAAGCCAAAGTCATCATCGTGCCGCCAATGTCTCGCTTGCCCCGCTTCCGTTACAGTTGTGGCCGCTGGCAGCGGGAAAAACGTTTTCCACGAGCCGGGGCCGGCAAAGCGCCCAATGGATTCACGACGCGTAACGAATTCGGCCCGACGAAGACCGTAAGCCCGTGGTTCCGAGAGGGTTTTGTGTATGCTTGTCGGCGAGCGCGTGGTAGCGTTACGGGACGACGGCCAACTCCAACGAGCGATGAGTACACCCAGCGGAAACGCAAAGGTCGGAGTAACCCAAGGGGGCTCCCACCCGCCGAGTGTCGGTGCAGAGACCGAAGCAACACTCTCGGCCGTCGAGGACACTGCATTGGTGGAACGCCTCCTCGCTGGAGACGAGGAAACTTTTACGGCCCTGGTGGATCGCTATCACGCGGCGATGATTCGCCTCGCTATGGTGTTTCTACCGAGCCGGGCGGTGGCTGAAGAGGTGGTTCAAGAAACCTGGCTCAGCGTGCTGCAAGGACTCGAGGCATTCGAAGGGCGTTCGACTTTGAAGACGTGGATCTTTCGCATTCTCACCAATCGGGCAAAAACACGCGCGGTGCGCGAAGGCCGGTCGGTCCCGTTTTCCGCAATGGGCAGCGAGGACAGTGAATACGAGCCGGCCGTGGACCCAGACCGCTTCGAGTCCAACGGCGTGTGGAAGGTGCCGCCCCATCCCTGGCGAGACAACGCTCCGGAGCGGCTCGCTATGCAACAGCAGGCCCTCCGAACCTTGCGAGAGGCCCTCGACGACTTGCCTCCCAATCAGCGAGCGGTACTCACCTTGCGCGATATCGAAGGGTTGGACGCGGTCGAGGTCTGTAACATCCTGGGTATCAGCGACACGAACCAGCGGGTTTTGCTTCACCGCGCTCGCGCCAAAATGCGAGCCGTTCTCGAACGCTATCTGGAGTGACCGTTACAGCCATGTTGACTTGTCGAGAGTTGACCGAACTCGTCACCGACTACCTCGAGGGTCGCATGCCCTTGGTGCAGCGCCTGAAGTTTCACATGCACCTCGGCATGTGCCGCCACTGCCGGGCGTATTTGCGGCAAATGCGCCTGACCATTCGCACGCTCGGCGCACTTCCTCCCGAGCCGATGCCGGAAAATATCCGGCAAGAACTGCTCCTGCGCTTCCGGCAAATGCGGCCAAAGAGCCACGCCGCTGCCGTGCCGCCTTCGTTGCCCGTGCGTGTGTTTCTCTGGACCCAACGCACCGCAGGCGGCCCCCGCGGCTGGGCAGCGGTGGCGCTTCTCCTCATCGCCGTTTTTGCCGCGCTTGCCGCTAAAGGATTGGAACCCGGCCCGCTCGGCAACGGGCTCCATTGTCTGGTGGCCGAACTGATCGGGGCGGGCACGGCGGTTGCCTTGCTCGTTGCGCTTGCCCGCGCCGCGCATTCGCAGGCCGAACACTCGCTGTTTGCAGTCTTCGCCACCGCGGGGGCTGCGGCGGGTTTTGCCGTGCTGGAGCTGACTTGTGAGCTATCGCATACCGCCGCACACGCTCTGCTGTTTCACTTCGGGGGCGTGCTGCTCGCAGCGCTCGCCGCCGTGGCCGCTTCCCGTCTCACCACCTCGCAGCAATCGGCCTAGCTGATCCGCAAACGGGTTTGCAGGAGTGCTTCGATCGAGAGCGAACTGCTTTCTCCAAACCGCCGAGCGTGCCGTCAATGTGTCATACAGAGGCGATACCTCGACACAACGAGATGGATTTCGCCCCGCCGCTCCATCTCCAATAGCCGAGCACCGTGGACTTCCAGCGGCCTGTCTCCTTGGTCCAGCAGCACCAAGGAACTCTCGTTTGGAAACTTTTTGATTAGCTCCCACAGTTCGGCCGGAAGCTCCACTCCGTTGCGACCGTTCCAATGCTGCGCCGAGTCCCAGTACCGGTGCAGCAGTTGACCAGCCGGGTCGAACAAATGCCAATGAAACGGTGAGTCACCTCTGGTGATTGTCCGACCATCGGGGTGCACAAAGGCGTCTCGATATTGCACCCAGTGGAACCCGCGGCTCCGCGCAAAACGGTGGAACAACGGCAACTCCCGGACACGCTGGCGCCGATTGCTCGACGTCACACCTTCGTTTCCGGCATCGTCGTCGGAATCCACGAATAGGTATCCCCACCGGTCGGCTTCGCTCGCGGAGTTCGCCAGGAACGCCTCGTCCTCTCGATCTGCCACGGCACCATCGTCAAGCGCCGCAGCCAAATCCGTTCGCGCCTGGGCGTCTTCCACCTCGGGGTCCAAAACGAAATGCGCTTCCATGTATTCTATGACGAATTCTTCCGGCCGCGCCACACAGGCTTTGATGGCTTCCGCGATCTGGGGATTGGAGAAAGCCCGAGAAAGCTCGTTCACCAGCGCGCCGAAGGACTTGGCCAGCTTGCTCCCTCGGAAGAAAATCGTCGTGTCGTGCCAGAACACTTCCGGCTCATATGCCTGACCTGCCGGGGTTCCCTCGATGTAAGGCGTCACTCTGAGTGCAGGCGGCTCTTCGAATGGGTACCACGAAGATCGTGCCAGCCGCGCGGCCACTTCGCGAACGTGCCGCGTTTGCGCCGCGTCGTCAACCTTCACCCGCATCAGCACTCGTGCCAGCGTTTTTAGCCATGGCTGCTCGATCTGTCGCGCCCTACGCGTCGGCCACTGGGTCACCCGATACACAATGACGTCCGATAGATCGGGTAGCGAGTGGAACGGCGGCGCGTCGCAGAGTTCCGCGGACAACATTTGAAGGTTTGCCGTTTGCGCCTTGATGGCCGGGAACAAATCTCCCCACTTGGTCAGGCCCCGCATGGTCAATCGGTATTTCAGCCGCTCCACAGGTGCCCAGGTATTGTCGAGTGCCAGCCAGTGACCGCACCCTTGCCACACTTGCGCAGGGTACCGCTGCAACGCAGCCCGCACCCGCGAGGTCTCGGAGTCCAACCGCTCCCCCGAGGGGAGTCCGCGGAGCCAGTCGAGCACTAGTTGCGCTGTGGGCCGCTCCGCGACACCGACACGCCTCCACAGGTTCAGGTGGTTGAAGGCCGGATGGATGACCGGCGCGTCAGGATACTCCTCGCTGGTGTACTGGAACACCTCGCCCGCCTTGACCCACCCGAGGGCAGCCGTGAGCACGAGCCGCTCGTTGGCGAAAGCGCTGCGTAACCTATCTAAGGCGGCCGCTTCGCAGCGGACGAGGCTCTTGTCGAGCGCGTTGTACCATTTCACGATTTCGGAAAGCAGCGGCTGAGGATCGGGGGCCTGCGCCAGCGCGCGGATGCGGTCCAACACGTTATCCAGACTCGCCGGCGTGTCGCGGACGCCAAGGAGGCGCAGAAGAGGCTTCGTGTCCTCGCGATCCAGGTCTGCATGAACAAACGGCTCCACGCCGGCCAGAGATTCCGTCTCTGGTGTGCGGAGATACAGTTCGGCAGGGACATGGGGCTGGCCATACGTGTCCCGCAAACAAGGAAGCCCGCGAAACCGTATAATCCATTCAGCAGGCAAATCCCGCGCAATTTCCTGCTCGTACCGCCTTCTCGATCGCTGGAAGAACGTTGCCTTACATCGCCCTCGCCAATACCAGACCGGTGACTTCAGCACGCAGGCCAATACCTTGGCCCACAGATCCGGATCACTTTTGGACATCGAGTACCAATGGTCCAGCAAGTCGCGCGGGAAGTCATGATCTTCCACAGAAAACGAATCGGACAAATACGGGAGGCTATCTGGCGCCTCCTTACCCCTCGGCCTGAGCCGCTCCGCTAACCTTGCCCTACCCCAAAACCAATCATTCGTCTCGATAATCTGTGCGAACGGCCAAAAGCCGCTTTTTTCGGACTGGACCCAGTTTTCCCACTGCTGGCGGGTGCACGCGGTGTACGAGCTGAAGTACGCATCGTGTAGCGAGTGCTCCGCAAGCCACTGTTCCGGGAAGAGTTCCTCCAGCATGGGCTCGCGCACCGCGATGACGCCATGCGTTCGGGGCTGTCGGCGCTGCCCGTCGCGGGTCACACAGAGGAACTCTTCCGGCGCCCGTGCATCCAACGCCGCCATGAGGTGAGCCATGCGAACACAGTCTTCGAGGGATGCCTCTTCGCGTGCAAACAACCTGCGGCACGCATGGGCCACGATCACTTCAGCGTCACTGGCGCGGTGTAAATTCAAGGCTTGAAGAAGCTCCCAGGCCGCCTGCCCGTGTTCATCGTTCCCATCCTTGAGCTGGCCGAGGAACTCGACCCAAGCGGGATCGATCACGGCCAGAAGACCCATGAGAAATTCCCACGCATCCGCAGAAATCGCCTGCTTCTTCTCGGGGAGACGGACAACCCGTTCCGCCGCGTGCAAGACCGTGCTGCCTTTCACCGGAACGATCGCCAATCGTCGCCGTTGCCGGCTCCCCCAGTCGTAGCGAACGCTTTGCTGCACGAAGCTCCAGAGCCTCACCAGAGCCTCGTGGCTTCCAGGGCGAGGAACGGCCCGTGGCGTTTGCAGCCGTTCGATGACTCCGTCGTCATCGAGGGAACTCAGCCACCCCCACGAAGCCAAACTTTCCCTCGCCTCCCAACTGACCTCTCGGGCTAAGACGTGTCCTTGGCCGTCACCCAAAGCCTGGAGAACCTCTTCTGGCGTCCACACCGAGTATGCCCACTTTGGAGGCGACAGACACTCCTCGGAACGGACCAACTGACCCTCGGCGGTCAGCAGAAAAGTTGCATCGCTGACTTCTTTGCAGAATCCCTCGGCAATCGCTGAGATCGTATCGGCTTCCAACGAGTCCCGCGCTTCTGGCTTCCGGGGCAGCAAGCCATAAGCTTGGGCGCGTGTTTCCACATCCAGCGCGTGATCGCCGAGCCAGTGCAACATCGCGCGCCCCGCAAGCTCGCCAATGCGGCGGAGCAGCCAGCGATTGGTCGGCGACAATGCAAGGTCCTTGATCGTAGCCCGAGCCGGGTCCTGGAGAAACGGAGCGTTACAGGAGAACGGTGCGGCAAGCCGAACGCCTGTCGGCAGTACCACGTAAACTCGCTGTTCGCCCGGCAAGCCGACCACCAGCTCCACGCTACAAGGAGGGAGATGGAGATCTTCCACGTCCCTCTCTCGCCGGATTTCCTCGATGGCTTCCGGCGGGAAGGGCTCCTCGGGGGACACGAACACCAACACCTCGTGACTGTGCCCGTCGCCTCCCGTAAGCCGCACCCTTTCCGATCCCGCAGTCGGCCCTACCCCCAGGTGTTCCTTGCGCCAGGTGACATCATCAATCGTGAGAACGCGGACACTGCGAAAGAACAGCAAAGAGGCCGGGCTTTCCATCCACTCCCGGAGGTTTTTTCTTAGCTCTTTCTCCCGGTTCGCGTCCCGAATCGCAACGCTGATGCGCGTCACATCGCAAGCGGGGGCCTCGTCGCTCCACACCGGCTCGGTAAACCGGCGCTCGTGGAATCTCACCGCCAAGGTGGGGGTGAGCACTTCCACGGTATCGCCCAGGCTGAATGTGGACTTGAACCCGATGCCCCGGAAACCAATGGTGTGCAGTTGGCGTTTATTGGAGAAACCGAACCGGCAAAGCGAATCAAATTCTTCTTCGCTGAAATCGTTGCCGTCGTGTTCGAACACGAATGCATTTTCCGCCAGGCGCACCCGCACGTGCCGCGCCCCGACATCGTCCGCATTTTGTAACAACTCGGAAAGTACGTGGCGCGGGCTTTGAACCTGGCGAAACAATTGTTTCCAGGGTCCGGCCAGTTCGGGGTCTGCCTCGAGCTGCTGCCAACGCTGGCGGGCGCGATCACGTACCCGACCAAAATAATTCGGCGGTCGCCGGGCAGTCATACCGGGCTCTCTCCTGTGCATTTCAGTTCCTCTACAGAATAGGTCACGGCCGTGCTGGTAAAATCCGGAAGATTCTGGAGGGGGCAACGAACGTAGGTTGGCTTGCCAGCATTCGCACCATCCACCTCGACCAACGCCAGGCTGAAGTCGTCGCCCTTGTTCAAGGCGGTGAATACTTCGTTCCTGGACAAGGTGATCCTCTCCGCTCCGGCGGGAACGCCTTTCACCGCGATAAAGCGCAGCCTGCTACCTTTTGGATCCCTCGACTCTACGTCGTAACCCAAATGCTGCCCGCTGACGTCCCGCGCCTCTCTGCCCAGTTCCCGCTCCAAGCGGATCACTGCGTCCATCGCCAGGCGCTTCCGGTGCGAAGTGGAGGGGCTCGAAGGATCCGCCTCGGCAGCAAGCTGGCTGTTCCGGCTTCGAATGCGGTTTAGCGGCACGACGAACGCTCCACCCACAACGATCGGCGGCAAGGGCGAAAGCCGGCGCTCCTGCTCCAGTTCCTCCAAGCGCCGGCGCAGGCGGGCTTCGAGTTCTTGCACGCGGTCGTTTGCCTTCGCCGAGTTGATCCGGGCATTGCTTTTGCCGGCCAGTTCCTGCGCATGGAGATCCTCGGCGCGACGCCTCCAATTTTGGATTTCCCGTGTCAACCGCTCCCGCACCGCCGCCATCGTACGGGAAACCATCTCCTCTTTGATTCTCTGCAGCTCTTCGAGGTGTCGGGGCACGACATGCTGAATCGCGTACGACACGACCTTCGATTCCAAATCGCCGATAAGCCACGAGGCGTCTAATTCTGGTTCAATGAGCGGACGCTCTTCGCCCGTTATCGGCCGATAGTCCAGATACGGGGCATATCCCGCGGCAAACACTTCTCCATTCCGCGCCATCTCGATGAATTCCAAACGCCGCGACACAATCCGGCGCTGGCCACGCGGATCCGTGCGGGCGTCCTGAATCGCGTGTTCCAGGTAAAAGAGCACCCGGACGTCCCCACCCACATCTTCCCGCGGATCTACGAGAATGGTTCCCTGCTTGAGAAGGTCCCGATAGCGCTCCAAAATAAGATCCACGATCGCATCGAGAAGGGGGTGGCCTGGGCAGATCAATGTTGCCGCCGGCTTGCCCGGCACGTTCACCAATTCTCGTTGAAAGGTGATGCGTTCGTACCTGGAAGCAATCGGCGCTGCCCGACCCGAGACGCCCCTTCGACTTCGCACCGTCGCGGGCACATGCGTGACCTCGTAACGAAAAGGCTCGCGGTCGCGGACGGTTCCACCCAAGTGACGCAGCGCCTCGAGGAAAAACGACCCGATGAAGTGCGGCTGCAGTCGCCGCGCCTCTACTCGCTCCAGGTCTTCTCGAATGCGCCGGATAGTCGCCGAGTCGAGCGCTTCCTGTGTCAGGGCGTGTTCTTCGAGGAGCTGTTGCAAATGCCTGGTGTCGAGCGCGCTGTCCACGACCTGGCGCAACCTCTCCCGCACCTCTGCTTTCTCTCCGTAGCGAACGGCTTCCACGAGCAGCTCGCGCAGCGATCGCTCTCGAAATACCCTGCCCAGGACATCGTAAACCCGCCCACCCAGTGCCTGCCGCTGCTGCGCGAGCTTTCTCAACAAAACCGCGAACACCTCTCCCTCGCGAGTCTCGCGCGCCACTAGGTTCCACAGGTGACAGACCTCGGTTTGACCGATGCGATGGATCCGTCCGAACCGTTGCTCCAGCCGGTTCGGGTTCCAAGGCAGATCGTAGTTGACCATCAGGTGGGCCTGCTGCAGGTTGATGCCCTCGCCGGCGGCATCCGTCGCAACCAAGACCTGAACGTTTTTGCCCTTCGTAAACAAATCCTGCGCCTCGCGGCGCTGTTCGCGGCCCAAGCCGCCGTGGATCGCCACCACCGCTTCGTGGCCCAGCATTTTCCGCAGCCGTTCCGAGAGGTAGTTCAATGTGTCCCGGTGCTCGGTGAAGACGACGAGTTTGCGCCGGCTCCCATCGGCATGAAACATCTCGGGCGTGGATTGGAGCACCTCGGAGAGTTTTTCCCACTTCGTGTCTGTGCCCCTGCGGCGGAGCTGCAAGGCGAGTTCCTCGAGCCGGCGCAAGGTGGCAATTTCCGCCTTTAGCTCCGCGATCGTCCTTGCCGCTGTTGCCTGATCCACGATCGTGTCTTCGATTTCCTCGAGCTCCGCGCCCGGCATTTCATCGAGCTCGTCGAGGTCTTCGATATCTCCCTGGGTGAAACGGCCCAGCCCAACCCCGAAGCTGGAGAGCGCATCGGTGTGGCGCCGCGCGGCATCCTCGCCCTGCAACCGCTTCTCTAAACGTTCGCGCCGGCGTTTGAGGGACTGATAAATGGCCTCCGGCGAGGATGCCAAGCGCCTTTGCAGGATGGTCAGCGCGAAGCCCACAGTGCGGCGACGCCCTTCCTCTAGGGCATCTGCACGATTGAATTCCTCGCGGACGTAGTCGGTCACCTCACCGTACAGTTCGGCTTCCGGCTCGGAGAGGGAATACTCAATGGTATAGGCGAACCGCTCCGGAAACAGCGGCGTACCATCGAAACGCACCAAGGTCTCCTTGGTCATGCGCCGCATGAGGTGCCCGGCGTCGCGTTCGGAACCTACACCGACGGAGCACCCCTCGAAACGATCGGCATCCAGCAGCGCCATGAAAAGCTGGAAGTCTTCCTCCTTCCCGTTGTGGGGTGTTGCGGTGATCAGCAAAAAGTGCCGGGTGAGCCGCCCCAACAGCTTCCCGAGCTTGTAACGCTTGGTCTCCTGCACCTCCCCACCCGAGTACGAGGCGTGGAGTTTGTGCGCTTCATCGACCACGACAAGGTCCCATTCGGTTTGCTCCAGCCTGGCGCGCACATCTTCGTTGCGGCTCATCAGATCGAGGCGGCTGATCACCAAGTCACGCTCCCGAAAAGGGTTGCCCGTGCGCGAGGCCGTAATCGCCTCTCGTCCCACGATGTCGAAGTCGAGCTGAAACTTGGAGGCCAGTTCCTCTTGCCATTGCTCGGCCAGGTTGGCGGGGCAGCAGACGAGGCAGCGCTGCAGGTCACCGCGCAGCATGAGCTCCTTGATCAGCAAGCCCGCCATAATGGTTTTGCCTGCACCGGGATCGTCGGCCAGGAGGAAGCGCAACGGCTGCCGCGGCAGCATTTCGCCGTACACCGCCGTGATCTGATGGGGCAGCGGCTCGATCATCGAGGTGTGAATCGCCAGGAGCGGGTCGAAAAGGTGGGCCAACCGGATCCGGTACGCCTCGGACGCCAATCGGAATTGCGCCCCGTCCCCGTTGAACGTAAACGGCGCTCCTTGGGAGACCACCTCGAGCGTCGCTTCGCGGTCGCGGTAGATGAGCTCGCTTCCCAAGCGGCCTTCGGCGTCTTTGTAAGTGATCTGGACCACGCTGTTGCCGTACCACTTGACGTCTACGACCGTGACCAGGCGATCCGGCAAGATTCCCCTGACTGCGACCCCTCGCTCAAGCTCTTCCAACCGCGCCATCGAGCTGTTCGCCCCCAACGAATGATACGCGCTACATACGACCCCGAGAGTCACTCCGATTGCAGCGAACCATATGTCTCCATTGCACCGGATCGAGCGAACAATCAACAGCTTGCTGCCTTTGGACCCTGCGTTCCGGAGCATCGCTTCGCGATGTCCCGGCACTGAGGAAAAGCGCCGGTGCGCGCATTCCTCGAGGCCGGCCGAGGAAGTTTTGCCTAGATCGCTCGCGCTTGCATCTGAGATCACCCGCGAAGCTCCACAATTGGCAGCGGCATTTTTGCCGCTCTTTCGCGCTGCGCAGTGTCATGGACCGGCGGCCTTTAGGAGGAACCGCGATGCGCTCCAAGGAACCGGATAGTGACGCAAACCTCTTTTGGACTCTCGGGGCCACCGGGGCGCCGCAAGTTGCGCGCTTTCGCCGCCGCTTCCACAACGGCCCGTACGAAGCGCCGACTTCAGTGGTCCGGGACGAAGTCGGCTCCGAGGGTCGAGCAAATGATGGCATTGGCGCCGCAGGGTCAACCTGTTTCAGTCAGGCAGCACGCAACGCGCAGAGCTGCTCGTCAGTGGGATGGGGAGCATTCGTCGGATCCGTCGGGTTCGACCGATGGCGGTGAAGGCTTCGGGATACTTCGCGGACCGCATGAGCTTCCCGGGATTCGCCCCCACTGCGGCAAGCGGCGGTGGCCGAGGAAATCCTCGAACTCGAATAACCATTCCGCCGTGCGGGCGTGCCCAGCGTCGAGCACTGCAGCTCCGTCTGCGACGCACTCGTGCCAGCGCGCTTCGGCAGTGTTCTGCCGGCCGGATTCCCGGCTTACGTCATCCGTCCACCCGGCCCGAACGCAGTACAAGGAAATTCTCGCAAAAGCAGCGCGTGGAATCTTAGGCGAGGCTGGCTACCCCGAAACCTCCGGCCTTGCCGCACCCAAAACTCGGGTGCACCCTTTGGCAAGATCCGACGGACCGGTCCGACGGCATCCGGCAGTCTCTCCATGCGGCGGTTTTTTTTCGCGGGAAACTTCGATGCCGTAAGCCATCTACGGTGTGGCATGTGGCAGGCGCTCGGGTTGCTCGTGAAAAACCCTTCGGAACAAGCCCCGAAGGCAAAGGTCGTCCGTGACAACGGGAGCATGGGGTGATCGAACGGGCAGTGCGGGGCGTGTGATCTGGCGGGCGTCGTGTGCTGCCGGCTCGCGCACCGCACACCTCCCACCCACCTGCCTAGCGCACCCACGTGAGCGCAGAGCGCGCAGACAGGGAACTCGTCTGCGCATCCAACAAGGCGCCGAAATGCGCCCGGTCGAGCGCCGCGGCGCAACGGCGCGTTCCGTAGCGCCGCTCACCCTTCGACATGCAATTCCAGCCCCAACTGCCGCGCGGCTTCCTTCATCGCCTTGAGGGCCGGATCGTTCTCGCTCAGCGGCCGGTCCTCGGGTAGCACCATTTCGAAATGCACGCCGATGCCCAGCTTCTTGAGGTTCATGCGCGCGGCGGGTCCGACAAAGCAGCGGAAAAGTTCGCTCCAGCTCTCGACCGGCACCGACCCGCGCACGACGACGCGGCGAACCGCCCCCGTGGAGTTCAGCTTCGTTCCGCTGGTCGTCTCCGGACCTTGGCCGGCGCTGGTGTCGGCTAGCAGTCCGCTCCCGCGCTCCGTTTCGGTAGCGCCGACCCCGCCTCCAGCGGTTGGCTCGTACCCGCGAGCCCTCGCCGGCTCCGGCGTGAACGCGGGGATGATCCACACGCCGTCCTCGCTGGCCTCGAGCGACACCGCCTGCTTGCAATACCGCGCCTGGAGAGAAGCGAGGCTCGCGCCGCGCCCGATGCCCACCAGGCCATCGGCGCAGGCTTGGGCGAGCCCGGTGGTCACGGCCTCCTTGGCCGCCACCATTGGTTTGTCCGTGAAGCGAAGAAACGCCTCGACGGCATCCTTGAGCCGTATCCCTCCCTCCTTCGGGATGAGGCCCGTGTTCTGCAACGTCACCGAGCCCACGCGACGGAGGATCCACTCCTCATCCTCGACGAGCGTAGTCCACACGTAGCCCAAGTGCTCCTGGAAGCTCCGGCGCGCATCCGAGAGCACGCACACTTCCACCTCCTGCCCGCGCACGCGAAGGGCGACGGTGTAAGCGGGGCCGAGCGCCTCCAGCGCAGCCTTGCGCGCCGCCTCCAGGCGCTTCTTGAGATCCTCGCGCTGCTCCTCGTCGAGCTGATCCCAGTAGTCCCGCCGCACGGCCTCCAGGGCGGCCCGCTCCCGGTAGGCCTGGCGCAGCTTGCTCAAGCCCCGGGCGGTTCCCGCCAGGAAGAGGAGCGTGTTGCGGTAGAGTCGGTCCTTTCCACCACAGCGGCTGCTGATGGCCAGCACACGCTCCTGAATCGCCTCCTTTGACCCGCCGTTCTCGTCCCAGGCAATTGACGGGGGAAGGACGAGCAAGGTGAGCGACTTTTGCTCCGGCAAATCCCTTGCAGGATCGACGATCACGCGCCAGGTGGGGCGGCGACCATACGCTTTTGTGACTCGCGCCTCCGATCCTCCAGGATCGCTTCCCGAAGTTCTCCTTGGCAAAGCGCTACCAGGATGGCACGACCAGCTTGCACAGGTGCAAACCGGCAAGAAGCTGACCGCAGTCAATTCCTGCGAGGTCCACCGAAGATCGCTGGATAGTGCGCGATCTGTTCGTCGATCGAGTGGTCGTGGCGGACGACCACCACGCGATACCCTCGGCGGACGAGCTCCTCTCGGACCTCGCGATCCCGAGCCGCCTGTGCCGGCTCGTCGTGCACGGCGCCATCGCAGAACACGCAGACATTGGGCTCGTAGAAGAAGTCCGGAATGCATGTCGGCTCGGCGATGGGCTTCTGCGCCTCGTCGGGCAGCCGGTAGCCGCCCTCCGCGAGGGCATCGAGAAAGCGCCGCTCGAGTGCGGAGCGGGAGTCCGTGAGCGAGCGCAGCCAGGCAAGGTGCTCTTCGCGGGAGCGGCCTTGTACGCGCGGCTCCGTGCGGCTTTGCGCCAAAGCAACCAGGACCTTTTGGATACGATGCCGGTCGAGTTTCAGCGCCTCGTGCTGGTTCGCGAAGCTGAGCAGGCACTCGTAGCAGGCAGCGCGGCAATCGGGCTTGAGGTCTTTGATTTCATCGCCCGCCATCTCGAAGTGGCAGATCTCGAGGGCCGTGCGCGCCACTTCGGCCAGCCCGTCGGCCTCCTCTACCAGCCGCCGCAGCACACCCGCGCCCCCTTCGGCCGCCTCGTAGAGGAGGATCGCGCGATGCTCCCCAACGCCGACCGGCTCGGCGGCGATTTCGGTTTCCTCGAGCTGAAACGCCTCCTCGAGCCCTCGTTTCAGCGCATACCGGAGCGTCGCCTCCAGGGCTTCGTCCCCCTTGAGCTCGGGCTGCACAAGGCGCACCAGGAGGATGTTCTGCGTTGCTCGAACCGCCAGCCTGACTCGCTCCAGCCGTCGTCGCCGGCTCGAGGCCCGCGCTTCATCCGGCGCCGAGGCGAAAACCTCACCGCTTTCGAAATCCACGAGAAACCCTTCGACCTCGGCGCCCCTCCACCCGTGGTTGACCCGAAGCAGCGTCGCGGCGGGCGCAGACACGAGCCTCAGCAGGGCGGTCCCACGCCCCACCACGTCGGCCTCCTGAACCCGGCAGCCCGAGCCTTCGGGGGCGAACAGAAAATACGTTTCCAGTTCGTAGCCGCGCCGCCGCCGCTCCTCTTCGTCGGCCGTGATGCGACCGCGCCGGCGCATGCGCACGTTCGGCATCTCGAGCAGCGTGGCCAGCAGGCTGTTTTCGCCGTCGAAACGGCTCTGGCAGACGGGACAGAGATCCAGGTCCGGATCCGCGAAGGCGCCGCACGTGCGGCAGAGCCGCTTCTGCGTCTTTCGCTCGTCGAGCCCGCCCGGTGGCGCTTGAAAGGCCACGGATTCCCACTGCCGGCCCTCGTGGTAGAGGAAGTTCTGGGGCGCGAACTCACGGATCGCGAGGAACCGAGGCCGGGCGATGAACTCCCCCTCCTCGCCCCGCGGGACCCAGGCGCGCACCGGCAACGCCGGGAAGTTGTAGCCGGGGAGGAAGCCTTCGCTCGCCAGATAGCGGTACGGATAGAAGTCGCCCTCTTCCCGCGCCACCCCCACCTGGAGGAGGAGGTTCAACTGCCGCCGGGCCTCCTCCTGCCGGTCCTTCGCCCGGCGCTGCTCCTCCAGCGTCCGGGCGCGGTCTTCTTCGGCCCTGGCGGCATCCCGCTGGCGTTTGGCCGCGCGATACAGCTCGCGCCAGCGGTCGAAGGCGCGGTCGAACTCGCGCGGGGCATCCTCGATGACCTGCCGGATCCACCGGTCGCTCAACCCTCCGCTTCCGGCGAGCAGACCCTCGTCGGCACGGAGAAGCTCCCGCACGCGGCGCTCGATCTCGCGCCGTGCGGGCTCGCTGAGCTGAATCTGCGCAGCGGCCGGCTCGCGGAGCGGCAGCTCCTCGCGATCGGTGTCGATCACCTCCTCGATCGAGCGGCCCAAGGGCAGGCGCACGTGAGCGAGCCATACGGCATGGATGTGGGCGCGCAGCAAGGCCTCGTTGGCGAGGTCGAGGCGGGGCGGGCGGACGCGCCCGGCCACCATCTCGGCGCGGCGGTGGAAGTAGTACTGATCGTGGCTGTTGAGCGCGCCGCAGTAGGTCACGATGAGCCCTGGCTGACCCTGTCGGCCGGCGCGTCCGCTGCGCTGGGCGTAGTTGGCCGGGGTCGGCGGGACATTGCGCAGGTGCACGAGCTCGAGATCAGCGATGTCCACACCCAGTTCCATCGTGGGCGAGCAGACAAGATAGGGGAGGCGCCTGCCGAGCTCGGCCTCCTTGGTAGGATCACGCTCGTCCCAGCGAAAGCGCCGTTCACGGCGCTCGCGTTCGCCGGGTAGCACGACCTGGGCAGTGTGTTCTCTCGCCTCGAGCCCGCCAAAGCTTGCCGCATCGTTGCGGTACAAGCGCTGGAAAAAGGCATTGACCGTGCCAGCCAGCGCAGCGTACGCGGGACCTCCCGCGCGGCGAGAGTAGAGCGGGTCGGGGTCTGGGGGCGATCCATCGCCCAGGCACCAGCGCAGGCACGAGGCGTCGAGCTGGTAGAACTGGTGATCGTCCCCCGGCTCGAGACGCACGAGCAGGCCGTGTCTCACCAAGAGATTCAGAAGGCCGTCGAGCACTCGCCAGTACGCCTCACCGGTCACGCCGAGGCGCCTTTGGAGGAAGCGGCCGATGAGGCTGCGTTCGCCGAGGCCGATGCACTCGACCTGAAGGCTAGAGCGACCGGGACGCACGAAGCGGTTGGCCCGGCGCAGTTCGTCGTGGTCGGGATCCAACCCCCAGAACTCGTTCAGGTGCTGTTCGGCGCGACGCCGAAGTTGTTGCTGGAACGGCTCCTCCAGCACCCGCGCCCGAATGGCGAGTTTGCGCCGGAACTGATCGAGGATGGGCCGCAGCAGTGTCATGCGGTCCTGCGGTGCGGCACCGGCGAACCACGGGTGAAGGCCGGTCAACTCGTCGCCCCGGCAGAGCTCCTCCAGTCCCCGGTACTCGACCTTCAACAGGCCCACCTGTTCGAGGTTCGGATGGACCACCCGCCAACCCCGGCGCAGGTCTTCGTAAAGCCGATATTCCGTCAGGTCGGTGAACACCTTCCAGACCTCCCGCGCAGCGGGAGCGCTGGGATCGAGATCCGGGTTCTTGGCGATATCGGCGATCCGCAAGCCGGTGGCCTGGACGACTTCCTGAGCTATGCGGTCGAAAGTAAACTCCTTCGCTTTCTCCAGTGCCGCGAACAGCGCCGCACGCAGTAGCGCCACATGGACAAAATCGTTGAAGTGTCCGGCCTGCAGCGAGGCGTCCTGGCGGTTGTCGGTGAAGGTGAGCAGCTTGTCGCGCGCTGCCTGGGTGTATCTCGCATGGCGCAGCAGAGAGCTCGCCAAGATGGTGGTGGCACTGGAGCGCCCTTCGCTCGAGAGGGAGGCGAGCTTGACGAATTCCCGTTCTCGCCCCGTATAGTACTCGCCGCAGGCGAGGCACAGGGAGAACGGGTGGGGCTGCCACCACATCTTCTGTGCCCCAGGTTGCGGTGTGTTGCCGAACGTACCGTCCGGGCGCACCCACACCTCTTGGGGTACCCGCTTCTTCCAGGTCGGCTTGAGCCTGCCGTTCGCATTGAACCAGTCCTGGGGAAGCTGCTCGGGCGACCAATCAGCCTGGTCGGATGCGAGCATCAGGTAGCCGGCCTCTGCACCCTCCTCGTCGGGTTCAGCGCCCACCGGGTGCGGCAGGAATCGGCCTTCGCCCTGGAACGCGTGGTAATAGTCCTGGCCGCATTGGCGGCAGAACTTGACCGGGAAAAAGAGCTTTCCCTCGCCCGCTTGAACCTGACCTTCGAGCGAAAACTCCCTTGCTTCGCGCGCTTCCAGGGTGGCGTAAAGCGTGCGGCCCTGCGCCAAGAACTGGTGCAGTTTGAAAGCGACCGCCCGCGTGCCGCTTTGGTCGACGAGCGTACCGCCGAGCACCAGGAGTTCCCGCAAGGCCCGCGCGCACTGCTCGACGTCCGCCCCGGTGGCCTCGGAGAGCTGTCCGGCCACTTCCGAGAGAGGCTTGGGCACGCGGCGTTTGAACGACCCATCGGCTTCGCGCTGGATGCCCAGTTCGTACTCGAGCCAGCGCATGAGTGGGTGCCGCCGCAGTGACCCGAGATCGCCCGGCAGCGCATTCGAAAGGGCCGACCGCAACTCCTCTGCCGCAGGGGGACCGCCCTCGGTGAACGGCGAAAGCGTTTCTTCGATGACCTGCTCAGGGGTAAAGGGATGGCCGAAAAAGCGGGAAGCAAATTCGGCCACGCTCTGTCTGCGCTCCTCTCTGCTGGCGTCCGGCCGGGAGATCATCGTGGCGCTGGTGCCGATGTGCACCAAGCCCTCTGCCGCGCAGCGCTCCTTGAGGCGGCGCACCAGCATCGCCACGTCGGCCCCTTGGCGGCCGCGGTAGGTGTGAAGCTCGTCGAACACCAGAAATCGCAAACCCGAGGTGGCGAATGGCGAATGGCGAATAGCGAATGGTGGTCCGGCCTCACCTTCCATTCGCCATTCGCTACTCGCTATTCGCTCCAAAAAGCGCTGGTCTTCGGGCCGGACCAGCAGCAGCTCGGCCATGACATAGTTGGTGAGCAGGACCTGGGGCGGATTCCGCCGCAGGGCCTCGCGTTCTTCGTCGGTGGTCTCGCCCGTGTATTTGGCGAAGGTCACCGGAAACGGCCGGCCCAGCGCTCGTTCGTAGCGCTCCTTCAAGGCACTCAAGGCCTGGAACTGGGAGTTGACCAGGGCGTTCATCGGGTACACGACGAGCGCCGCAACCCGCTCCCGGGTGTCGGGCCTTCGGACGAGGCTGTCTGCGATCGGCAGGAAATAGCACAGGCTCTTTCCCGAGCCCGTGCCGCTCGTCACCACGAAGCTCTCCCCGGCGAGCGCCTTGCGGATCGCCTCTTCCTGATGGCGGTAGAGGCGAAACGGCGCGCCGTCCGCCTGACAGAAGATGCGAGCCGTTTCTTTCGCCACCAGCCCCTCGTGGGCCAGTTCCTCAACGGTCAACCCTGGGGCATACGCTGGGCTCAGTTGCACCAGCGGTTCGGGCCAGAGGTGCTGTTCTTCCACGAGCGCCTTGTTCACGAACTCCCGTGCCCGCTCATCGGCGATCAGAAAAAACGAGCGGACGAAGTCGCGGTAGTCGGCGAGGACGTTTCGGTGAAGGTCGAAAATGGATCTCATTGCCTTTCCCCCAAAAACCACTCGTACGCGGTGCGGACACGGACGCGCTCGGCAGAAATGTGAGCGGCTTGCTCTCGCGTCAGCACAACGAGGACCTGCTCGGCGCGCGGATGGCTGCGGGACGCAGAGGCAAGGGCGCGCAGTTCGCGGGCAAGGACATCGGATGACCCAGGGTCCGCGCACACCTGGATGAGCCGCTCCGGCTCGCCGGGAATGCGAGCGAGAAAATCGACCTCGAATCCTTCATCGGTTTTGACGTATCCGATCTCCGCACCGCGGCTTACAAGGTCGTTTGCCACTGCGGTTTCGAGGGCGCGGCCAATCTGGGTACGGCCGCTGGCGTCAAAGGCGCGAATGAGGCCCGGATCCGCCAAATAAACCTTGCGGGGATTGGCGTTGCGTCGCCGCTCGGAATCGGTCGCCAGGGGAACAAGCATCAACAAGAAGGCATCCACGAGGTGGCCGAGCAGCGCATGGACCGTGTCCTTCGACACCGCATGTCCCTGGGATTTGAGGTCACGGTAGAGGGCATGGGCACTGAGGGGTGCCGCTGGGTTGCGAAGACACGTCCGAGCGATCCAGCGGAGGGCGGCAACCTGACTCACTTGGTAGCGCTCCACCACATCGCGCAAGAGCAACGTGTCCACATAGCTCTGAAGCAATTGGATGCGCAGCTTGAGGTCCAGGCCCTGGGCCTCCGGGAAGCCGCCCACCTCGAGAAACTCCAGCAGGCGCCTTTCGATGAGCGATCGCTCCGCCGGACTCAGCCGAGAGGCGGGCTTGGCCGGCTCTTCACCGCGATGGCGGAGAAACTCGCGGAAGCTGAACGGGCGGAGGATCGTCTCGAACCCCCGCCCGCGCAACGAGGTGTGAACCTCGCGGGAGAGAAGCCTTGCCGAGGAACCAGAGACCACCACCGCCACCTTCTCGGTGTCCATCAGGCGCCGGACGAACCGCTCCCAGCCTGCGACCACCTGTATCTCGTCGAACAACCACCACACCAACTCTCGGCCCCGAAGCCGGGGAAACGACCGGTAGTACTCCTCCAACAAGGCATCCAGTTGGGACAGGGGCAAATCCGCCAGGCGATCGTCATCGAAACTCACGTACACCGCCCGTTCGGGGGCAAGCGCGTGCTGCTGTTCCTGCTGCACTTGGCGCAAGAAGGTGGTTTTGCCGACCCGCCGCATGCCGAGCACGGTGTGGACCTTGTTCTTGATGGCAGGCAGCCGAGCATCCCGCGGCGTGACGCCTTCGAGCCTCACGGGCTCGAGGCCGGCGGCGAGCTTTTCTTGCAGAACCGGATGTAACGGCATACAAGCCATCTTGGCCGCAATCTGTCCTTCTTGCAAGGACGCATTGCATAGGACTTGTCCCTCTTACAGGGAGATGCCCCACGAAAAACCTTCCGGTTGCGGGCGAAGGGTCCATGTCTGCCGGTGGGACCAGGGGTGCTTCTCTACATCGAGGGTCCGGGCCACGAATGTCCGCGCCCGCTCGTCAGCGATGAGGAAAAACGAGCGGACGAAGTCGCGGTAGTCAGTTAGAACTCTCTCGTGCAAATCGAAAACATTCATGTGCTTTGACTCCGACCCGCAATTCTGGCTCGCCCTACCTGGGGTCACGTCCAATCAAGCCGCACGCGTCCAATGTCCCGTGGAGTCAATCTGCCATCGCTCCTGTCCGTCAGCGACCGAACCGGGCACCCAGAGCGGTTTTGCCGTGGGCCAATGATCGCTCTGCCCGTAGTCCCACCCGCGCAGGAGTTCCATGTCTCCCCGCAGCTTCGTCCCGGCTTGCGCGTTCAGCTCCCCGTGGGCGAGCACCCGTTCGGTGTCGACACCGGGCTGGTCGGACGCCAGATTGACCTTGCACCCGAACACGTCACCCGCTTCGCCAAAGGTGACCCGGCGCACACACCCTAGGCCATAACGGTTGTCGCCACCGAGAGTGAGCGCCTCGAGCCCTACCAGCGCTTGACGTAGCTCGTTCTCTAGATCCGTGCGGAGGAAAACGTAGCCGACCAGCGCCACGGGACCGGCTGGCAAGCCATCGTGTGGACGCCACAAGGGGTTCAGGCATTCGGTCTCCCGGAGCGAGCCCTCCGCCGCAGTGTCCGTGGAGGGCTCTATGGCGGTGGAGGGCCGCGTAGAGAGCAGCCGCATTCGGAACTGGCGCTCGGGGATGCTGGGCGGGCTCGAGTCCTCCCGCTCCCAGAGCAAACCAGCGGCCGACTTGTAGCGAGGAAGCCACGCGAGCCACCTGTTTCTCTCCTGCTGTGCGGGGAAGAGATACGTGAAGCGCACGCCGTCGCGGATCCGCTTGCCGACCTCCTGGTACTTGGGGAAGCCGCTCTTGGCCGTGGCACGAGCAACTTCCGCAGTGACGGCGCCCCACACGGCCCGCGCCGGAACGTAGAGACGGCACCGGTTCAGGCTCCCGGCCGGCGGCATGCCCACGTAGAGCGGTGATTCAAGTTGCCAGGTCCAGCGATAGAGCGACCAGCTCATTCTGCTGCCCCCTTACCCATTGGGCCTCGCCTTGACGTAGTAGCGCGCGTACACGAAGGCTTGCCGCAGCAGATCCCGGGCGAGGAGGAGGTCGTCCACATCGCCTGCGACCGCCTCAATTGCTTCAAGAGGCTTCTTGCCCCCCGTATTCAGGTTAAGCACCTTTTCAAGAAATTGAGCGCTGCGCTTCGTGATTTCTTCTCCTGCCTCACCCTCGCGTGCTTGCAAGTACAGGAAGCACGCATACGGTCCCTGTTCCTCCAAAACGCTGAGGGCATTGGTAAAGACCTTTTCCTCGATTGGCTTATTGCCAGCCTTCAACTCGGCCAGCTCTCGGCCGAGTTCCGCACATGCCAGGTCGAGGTTCTTCATGCTGCACCTCCCGGGGTTGATTGCGCCTGAGCCGGCTGTCCAGAAGCGCTCATCTAGCCATCGGGGTACAATACCCGCAGCCGCCCCATGCCGCGCGTGCCCATGCCGCCGAGGCCGAGATACTCCAGGTAAGGATGCGCGGTTTTGACGACCTCGAAGACGTTCGTTGGGCCGGTGATGGCTTGACCATTGATTTGAGCGCTTACCTGCTGCCCACCAGGCTGGAAATGCTGCGGATTTTTGCAGATCACATCCCACACCAACACCGTCGCGCGCGGCAGCGCCTCGTAACTGAACAAGGCCCCTTCTTCCGCCGCGCCGGTTTCGGGGTCGATGGACACCGAAGTCCGCACTTCCAGGTTGCTGTTCACGATGTGGGCAAAGAGCTTGTCGGAGACGATGAGTACATGCTGCGTGATGTATTGGGGAACCCCCAAGTTCAGACTCGGCCATCGACTGCCATCGGGGAGGGTGTTTTTCCGCTCCAGCAGGAGCCAGCCCAGGTTCAGCCGCTGCGTCCCATTGTTTTGTTGATAGACAGCCTCCTCCAGCTCTCCCTTGATCTCATGGCCGATCCTCCGCAGCGCGTCCGGGCAGGTGACCCACATGGGCCCCTCCCGGGTGGCTACGGGAAACAGCAAGACGTGCCCATCGCTGAACGCAGCGAGTCCAGCAAACCCGCCCCCGGCTCCGCGCGCGAAACCGAAGACAATGCAAATTGGGCAATCGGGGCGCCCGCAGTGGCCGCCTTGCCCCGTTTTGTCTGGTTGGCCCTGTCCGGCGCAGTCGGGGTAATAAGGCTTCGGCTTGCCGTTCACCTGGCGGCTAGGATTTTTCTCCTGCTGGTCCATCGCTGCATACGCCCGGCATACTCCTGCCAAACTCGATCCGGGAATCTTGGGCACCCGCGTCACGGGATCGCGGACGATGGAGAGATCCACCCGGCCAAGCCGGGCGCCGCCGGTTCCCACGTGGATGGGATCGATCGCCATCCCGACCACGGTGAACTTCTCGTAACTCTTGCTCATGTTCGTGCTCCTTGCAGACCTTCCTTGAGCCAGGTGAGGTGCCACTGGAGGGCCAACTCCAGGGTTCCACGCCTCGCCGCTTCCACGAGCGTTTCGAGTGCCGCGCCTGAGATGCCGAGGCGGGCTTCGAGAATTGCCCGCGTGAGACCGAGCCATTGGGACTCCGCGCCGGGCAGCCACCGGTGGTCAGGATCGCGCCAGGCACGCGAGCGTTCTTCGATTTCCGACCAAGCCCCGCGGAGCGCGGTGAGACTGGGCGCATGGCGCACGAGCAGCTCCCATACGGCCTGCATTCGGTCGAAATCCCCGAGCGGGCGGACATCCGGCGGCTCGAACCGCCGAGCGGTCGTGTCCAAAAACACAGCCGCCATGCGACTCGGGCGGATAACCACGCCGTCGCCCGGGCGAAGATCCGCCACATGGCGGTAGACCTGCCCTTGGGGATGCTGGAAGTCCCGGGGCCGGCGCAGCTCCCGGTCCTCTACCCGCATAAAGGGATAGAACACGTCCTCGCGGCCGTCGGGAAGCCGGGTCGGAACCAGGACCAACTCCCGGCCCCTCCCGTGCTCCAGAGACAAGGCAGTGACGCCCTCTCGAGTTCGGCATTGCACGACTCGCCAGGTTTCCAGCTCGTCTCGGCTCAGTGCGTCCTCGAGGTTGCGCGCTGCTTCGATGACGGCCTGGAAGGGCGTGAGGCGCGGAAACGCCACGACGCCGATGCGTAGCGGCATCCGGTCCCACACCCGCGCGAATTCCTCGCGCCATTTCTCGACGGCCGCCTCGATGCACGCCGTCGCGCGGTCGAGCGGCACGAGCACGCGAAACCGGAGCGGGCTGAGATCGAGTGGAATGACGGGCGCATACGTACCAAGGTGTTCCGGTGTTGCGACGGACTGGACCATGAGCGTCATCGCCTTGCCGTCGTCTCCTTTGAGTTCGAGCCGGTCGCTTTGGCTTGCCTTTTTTAGCGTCTCCGAGGCTTCTTCCGGCGCGAAGCACCGTGCCAGGTTGCAGATCGTAACGAACGCTTTCTGATCTTCACGGTATACCATCTCGAACGGCGCGCCGCGCCAGTGTCCGATATACGTCTCGCGGTCCTCCCAGCCGCTGGAGGAATTGGCTCCCGGCTTTATGAGGAGGCGGCGGGTGCGCCAGCGGTTCGCATCGGCCGACGCGATCTCTCGGAACTGCACCAGTAGCTCATCGAAAAACTGCTCCGCGGTGCGCCAAAAACGGTACACGCGACCTGGCGAGGGAAGCTTGCGGAAAAATTGGTGAAGCAGCCACCGAGCGTCTGCCGCGAGGTCCGAGTCACTCCACTTTACAACTTCCTCAGTGGCGCGATCCTCCACAATACGGTCGAAGTAGTCGCGCCACGCCGTGCCGGCCTTAGCCTCATGGCGGTAGCCCTCCTGCAGGTTAGCCAGCAGCAAATCCTTTTCGTCCAGTTTCCACCCCTGCTGCTGCCCGTTGGCGAGCCGATCCTGGATCGCCTGCAGCGCCGAACCGAAAGCCTCATCCTGGAGCACGGGATTCGTGATCCGATTTCGGTCTTCAGGTCTTCGCTTCCAGTACTCCTCGAGCACAGGATTGAACCTTCGCCAGTCGGCGACGCTCTGCGCCCGGAGCGAATCAACGTGCTTGCCCTCAAGCCACGGTTCGAGATCGAAGCTCAGCGTGAGCAGCGCAGCCCGGTCGTTGCCGTCGGCGACTTCGGAGATCCAGATGGTGTCCACCTGGCCGGCAAGCCACGAATCCACGCGCCCTCGCTGACGCTCGCGACAGACACCGCAGGGGTAGCTTTTGCGAGTGTTGTCGGTGTTGGCGCTGGCTGGTGGCTCGTTGAGGCGCACGAGACAAACCGGGCAGACATGACGGGCACCGGATGGCGTGCTGCCACTTGTCGGCGAAATATTCCAAGGGCGGTGGAGCGGCACCGCCAGGGTCTTCCGGACCTCGCGAAGTTGCGCCACCATCGGCACGAATGAGCGCGTCGATTTGGAAAGCTGGCACAGGGGCGGCGTCTCGAACTTCGAGCTCCTCCGCAAGACGATCCACCTCCTGCGCGATGGCCTCTTTCAGCTCTTGCGCGCTGGTGTCATCGAAACCGCCCGCCCCGCCTGCCCGCTCGCCGGGGAAGGTGAACGCCAGCGTCTCGTCGTCGCGATAGACGAGGGAACCGATCGCCAGGTCCCCTTCGATGAGAGCGGCGAACCTGCTCGAAAAACCGCTCGATGTCCCGCCGCGCCCCGGTCCAATCCCCGATCTTAACCGCCCTCGCCTCGTAATGGTGGGTGCCGAAACCAAAGGTGAGCACCCGCCAGCGGGTTTCCTGCTTTAGTTGGTTGTCCCACTTAAACGAGTTTCCCGCGAGGACCGCGCCGGCCACCGCCGACTTGAAAAGGGAGGCTGCCACGTAGGACTGATCCCAGAGCGTCACGTCGTTGTTCGGCAGGCGGGTCTCGGCCACCGTCTGCAGGAAAGCCTCGCGAAGCCAACCCTGGGGGCCGATCGCGTCCTCGCGCCAGTCCCACCAGGGCTGCATGTCGGACGTGACGGACGACGCTAACTGAACCAGCTCGTCTAGGAGCTTCTCAATTCGTGCAATGAGCTTTTGCCAGGCACCGTCCAGCAACACCGACGGCGAATCGGCCAACAGGTTGCGCATCGGGTGACCGAACGGCGAGGCTAGCCACATGTGGGTGGTACCCTGTCTTAGGTACTCCGACGTTGCGGTCGGAACGTTCTTCTCGATCCCCGAGGCCATGCCGTGAGCCGCCTGCAGAAGGCCCAGGAGGCCGCCGTCGCGGTCGCGATGCTTCCTGATAAAGTCCGTCAGGGTAGCCGGCCAATGCGACGTCAGCCCAGCGTTGCGCACCCATGCCAGCTTTTGATCCCATGGAAACGGTGGACTGACGCTGTTGAGCCACTCGCGGTCGTCGTAGTCCACTCCTGCACCCCCATGGTGGCGCAGGAAGTCCGGATGCGCCTTCCCGGCCATGTGCAGCCAGCCGATGGCCTCGCAGGCGAGAAGCAGCGGGCGGTGGGCGCGGAGCGTCTCGAAGCCATCGGACGACGTCCGGTTCATGGCGTGTCACCTGCGGATGAACGCACGTCCGCGAGCTTCTGCGCCCAGGAGTATTCCCAGAGCTTTAGATCCTCGCGGGAGCTGTCGCGGCCTTTCGAGTTTTCGAAGGCCTTTTTTGTTGCCGTACGTGGCGCCGGCCTGCCCTTCCCATAAGCCCGCCACTTCTGTGATGTCGGCCGTGCCCCAGCCCACGGTGCGCTTGGCCGAGATGCCGTATGTCGCGAGCAGGGCTTCGATGGCTTCCAGCAGGTGGGGCAACACTTCCTCCGGCTTCGCTGCGGCTTTCATTCCAGGCCATGGGGCGTAAAGCAGGCGGAGCGAGCCTTTCCCACCTTCCTGGTTAGGCCGCCGGCCGGGCACCACTTCGTAGTAGATCGGCTGCGTGCCAGCCCGACGCGCCCGGTCATGGGGGTTGATCACCTCGAAGCCGATCTTGTCGAACCAGGTGGGATAGAAGACCAACGCGCCCTGATGAAACTTCTTCTCTTCGCCTTTCTCCTTTCCGAAGAGGTGCAGGATCCAGTCGCGATCGCGCCAGTCTTCAAACCGCCTGCCCTGCTCGAGGTGCTTCTGGAGACCAGCCTGCACCCGGCAGGCCCAGCGCAGCATCCCCTTCCAGCTCGCCGCGGACATGTACGGGACGCCGAAGACACGGTCCTTGCGCACGGGATTGTCCAGCACGTGAAAGGGCCGGTCGTCCTTGGAATACCAGGGAGTCAGTAGCTCGAATTCCACCTTAAAGGCCAGCCACGCGCGGTGGAGCAACTCGGGCGGCCATCGATCGAGCTCGAGATCGGGTCGCAAACAGTTCTTGGCCGCCTGTTTCATGTATGATTTACGCGCCTCGTTCCTTTGATCGCTGCCTTTGGTGTTCCAGACCGTGCAGCTGTCCACGAGGCCCGAAACCAGGCCTTGTGGTAGAGGCGAGTCCGCAGCGGATTCCTGAAGCGCAGCAAGTTCGGCGTAAAAATCGAACTTCATGACCTCGTTTCTCCCTGACCGGTGAGCAGATGTTGGAGAATGGCCGCTACCGTAATAAACTCCTCGTCTCTCAACTCCGGCCATACGCCATTCAGTCGCTGGCGCATGCCCTCTAGGGTCAACACATCGGGCTTTACGAACCCGAACGTGCGTCGCCCACACTCAGGCTCTTTGAAGCTGAAGACCTTCTTGCTCTCTGCAGGTTGCGGGTTATGGCCGCCGCGGGCGCGCCGCCCGGCGAGCCACGAGTCGCCCTGCTGTGACTGCGCCTTTGGCTCGGGTCTTCCGATGATGCGATTGAAGGTACTGGTGTTGGTGTTCTGTCGCGCGAGGTACCGACCCTTCACGCACCAGAAGTTCGCCAGCGACGCCCAGGCGAAGTCGTCGTGGCCGGGTTTTCGCCAGCGTTGCTGCCGAATATATCCTTCCATTTGATCGCTATCGCAGAGTTGTAGGTTTTCAGAAACACTCACAACTTGGATCAGGCCGTGGTCAATGTGATGTCTTTTGCCGAACCAGGCTCGAATTCGCTGGGTTGATCTCTCCCGCTCTATTGTGAGCTGCACCGGTTCTCCAGAGAGCTTACCTTCAGTCGCTTCACGAACGTCATTTAGGGAGGTTATCGATGTGTCTCCTACGCATAAGATGATATCGCCTTTCTGCAGAGGCAGGCTTTTCCGACCCCGGCAGACGCTCACACGCTGGTTCTCTTCCCGAAAGTCGGTGAGATCCAGATCTGCCAAACCTGGTTCATCGCTCGGCTTGTACACCGTCTTGCCCCCGATCGCGCCGTATTCGGCAATGAGTCGTAAGGTGAGGTCGAGCAACGCCCACTCTTGCTTGCAAACTGGGCGCAGCGCGGTGAAGCGGAACTGGAGGACATCGTCCTTTTTGATCTGCGCCGCTTTCGTCTTGCCGCTCTGGTCCAACACCTCGAACCGAAACTTCCGCGCCCAGCCGGTGCAGCCGAAAAACTCGCAGACCACGCAGTGCCGATCGCCTTCACATTGGTGCCTGGTCGGGTCGCAAGCCGAGCCGCCGAGCCCACGCACCACTATCTCGAACCACCAGCGGATTGACCCCAGCAGACCTGTAGTGATCGTCCGGTCGGGCTTGCCCTGGGCGTCGCCGGT